>JBKPAK010000283.1:0-24909 GCA_046726415.1 Candidatus Methylomirabilota bacterium | reverse complement strand
CCGAGCCCGGATCGCCGGGATCTCAGAGGCGATTCGCGAGCTGATGGGCGTCAGCAGTTGTGCGTGGTCTCCCGCCACGCGAAGCCTGTTGGTCCAGTATCGGCCCGATGCCATCGAACCCAGTGCGATCGCTGACGCCGTCATCCGGCACGCCCGCGTCCCGGACGACGTGGCCGTCGACGTGCCCTCGATTCGACGCGGCGGGGCCGAGAGCGACCAGCCGGTGATCGCCGGCGCGGTGACCGCATTGTTTGGGGAAGTGAATCGGCAGGTCTCTCGCTTGACCCGCGGTGTCCTCGGCCTCGAAGAACTCGTGCCTCTCGCGCTGGCCACCTGGGCGGTCCGGGAAGTGGCGCTCGGCCGAACCCGTGCGCTCGTGTGGTCGTCAGCCCTCTGGTACGCCCACGGCTTGTTCCGCAACTACAACATTTCCAGCAGCGGAGAGTAATTCTCGTGCGATACGAGATCGCACACTCCGTGAGGGGGCGGCTCCGACTCCGATATCCCGCCACCTGGCTCAAGACGCGGCGCGACGCCATAGAGTCGCGCCTCCGCCGCGTCCAAGGTGTCCACGCGGTGCGGGGAAGCTCCTTGACCGGCAGCGTCCGGATCGACTACGACCCCTTCAGCCTCGCGGAGGCCGCTCTCATCGAGGAGCTGCACGCGGTGACGGCCAGCCTGGAGCGTGCCCCCGTTCACCGCCGCCGCGTCCGCGCCGGGCCAACAGTGAAACTCCAAGGTGCGCCCCTCCTCCAACTCATCGGCGCCAGTGGGGTGCTGGCCGCCGCGTGTTTTCCTCCGTCCGGGGCGGTCGCTGGTGGCCTCGTCCTGGCGTCGACCATTCCCTCGCTTTTCCGCGCCGGTGCCTCTATCGGGCGAAAGCGGCTCGATGGCGAGGTTCTCGAAGCCTCCACGCTCATCCTGCTGGTCGCGCGAGGAAACTACGTGGCCTCGGCCCTGTTGACGTGGCTGCGCGCGGCCGGCGAGTACATCGTGGCCAAGACCGTCGTGAGGACGCGGCGGTCCCTCTACGAATTGGTCGCGGCGCCCGACCAGACCGTCACGCGAGTGGACGGTCGCCGCCGCCGTACCGTGCGGGTCGCGGCGGTCGGCGTCGGCGAGGTGGTCGTCGTCGGCTCCGGGCGCCAGGTGCCGGTCGATGGAACGATCGTCAGTGGTGAAGCCCTGGTCAACCAGCAGACGATGACCGGCGAGGCTCTCCCGGTGGAGCGACGAACCGGGGATTCCGTGTTCGCCGCCACGACCATCGAGCACGGCGAAATCGAGGTGCGGGTCGACCATGTCGGGCTCGAGACGGCGGTGGGCCGGATCGTCCGCGCGATCGAAATGGCCGCCGTGGAGAAGTCCGATATCCAGATCTTCGCCGAGCGGCTGGCCGATCGCGGCGTCGGCCGCACGTTCCTCCTCGCCGGGATGGGCGCCGCCTTCTCGCGCAGCCTCGACGCCGGCACCGCGATTCTCGTCGCCGACTACGGGTTGGCCGCCCGGGTGGGGATTCCGACGGCCATTCTGGCTTCGATCCGGCGCGCGTCCGGCCTGGGAATCCTGATCAAAGGGCCGAGAACCCTCGAGAACCTTGCCCGCGTGGACACCGTCGTCTTCGACAAGACCGGGACCCTCACCTCCGGGACACCGCGGGTCAGCCAGATCACCTCGTACCTGCCTTCGCTGACCGAGCGGGAACTTCTTCGACTTACCGCGGGCGCCGAGCAGGGTTTTCGGCACCCGGTCGCCCGCGCGGTGGCGCGCCTGGCCGCCGAGCGGAAGATCGAAATTCCGGCACCGGCCAGCACGGCGGAGAGTGTCGGTCTCGGCGTTGACGTTCGTATCGACGGCGCTCACGTGCTCGTGGGAAGTCGGCGCTTCATGCAGGCGCACGAGATCCTGCTCAGCGCGGCGGCGACCGATGAGGCCGCGGCTCACGCGGTCGGCGCTTCGCCCACGTTCGTCGCCGTAGACGGGCGGCTGGCCGGAATGCTGGTCCTGCAGGACGAGCTGCGGGCGGAAGCCAGCGCCGCCGTCCGCGCGCTTCGGGCGCGGCGTATGCGCAACGTGATCATGCTGTCCGGCGACCATGCCGAGCCAAGTCGCGTCATCGCGGAGTCGCTGGGGTTGCGCCACCACTACGCCGATCTCTTGCCCGAGGACAAGGCCCGGCTCATTCGCGAACTCAAGGACGAGGGGCGAACCGTTGCCATGGTCGGCGATGGGGTCAACGACGCGCTCGCCCTCAGCGAGGCCGACGTAGGCGTTACCGTCCCTGGCGGCGCGCCGGTTGCGACCGAGGTGGCCGATGTCGTGCTCTTGCGCGGCGGCCTTGACCTCGTTCTGGTTGCCCTCGATCTGGCCGGCGGCGCGATCGACGGAATACGGCGCACCCTCGAAATCGCCTCGTACGCCAACTTGGCGGTGGTCGGGCTCGCCTCGTTCGGGCTGGCGACGCCGACCACCAGCATTCTCGTCAGCCACGGGACCACGGTGGCAGCGGCGATGGCGGGGGCGACCCGCTCGGACCCCCGGCGGCCCGCCTCGTCCGCCGACTGATCGCCAGGACTGTCACGAAGATGTTCCTTATTCGTCACCGAGATGTCGCATTCCTCTCGTACCCTAGGACCATCGAGTTGGTGACTCCATTCCGGGGAGGAGAGGGTCTTGGTGATAGCTCGGCTCCTGTTCGGGCTGCTGGCAGACATGGTGTTCGATGCGGCCGCCTCGAACCAACGCTCCTTTGGCGCCGAAATGAACCGATATCTCGAACGTCAAGGGTTGACTCGGGCGCGCCTGCCGCGCGAAGCGACCACGCACTAGCCCCCAAACCGTCCCTGCCGTAGGCGGCGGACGGCTCCGGCAGCGTAGACGTGCACGGGCCTGACCCGGCACGCATCCCCTCGCATCGACTCCCCTTGCCCAGAACGGGGACATTTGGGAGGGGGCCTAGCCCCCTCCGACTCAAAGGGCGTCCTGCATCTCACGCGTGACCGCTGTTCCGCCGGATGCCGACGGTGCATGGCCGCGGCAGGTTGACAAGCTCGCCGGTGACGTTATCGGGCCAGTTGCTGCCGCGGGGAACGGTGCGGGTCTGGGTGAACAGACTGCCGTCGAGCTTCAGCATCTCGATCGAGCGCGACAGGATCGTGCCGTCACCGATGGGCGCGTCTTCGCACGGGTGCTGGACCGAGACGATCAGGGTGTCGTTGATGAAATTGATGCCTGTTAGTTCGGAGCGCGGAGGGCCATAGGCGACGGGAACGAGCAGCCCGGCGTCCCGCCCATGGAGGGGGATGACAAAGAGCAGGTTGTTGCCAAACACCCCGACCAGGTTCGAGGTGTTGCCCGACATCCTGTGATCGATGACCAGCTGCGTGGGCGTCGCGCCGGTGGTGAAGCCGTTATGAAGGCCGGTCGACATGTCGGTGACGCCCCAGAGGTCACCCTTCTCATCGAAGACGAGGTTGTCCACGTTGCCGAAGCCGGCGCCATCCTGTGCTCCCGCCTCGCCCCCCTGCGCGAAGCGCTCCCAGGTGAACGTGAGGCCTGTCCCATCGGCGCTGTCCTCGACGATCTTGTACAGCGAGCCCGACTGCTGAGTGTCATTGACGTCGGTGCTGTATTTGGCCACGACGAAGATTCGCGAGTCCGGGTACCCATCACTACCGGGGGCGCCGTCGGTCATCGCCATGAAGACCTCCCGGCCGTTGCGCGGATTCAGCTCGAAGTCCTCCGGCCGGGCGCACGGCGTGCCGCCCACCAGGTTGGCGGCCAGGAAGGCGTCGACGAGCACCGCGCCCTGGCTGTCGTAGAAGTCCGCGAGCGTTTTGCCCTGGTATGCGGGAAGTGCCGCGACCTCGTTGGTCAAGTCGCAGTTGAAGGCCCCCCCGGCTGGTCGTCTCCCCGGCCACTCCGTTGCGCCGGGGAACCTTGATGAGGCCGTTGCGCTGGGCACTACCAAGCGCGGCCAACTCGACCGAGGCGATCTCCGACGGCCTCAACGGGTTGGTGGGGGTGGTCAAGAGCAGAGGGATCCAGCGGCCCGTGCCGTCAGGATTGAAGCGAGCAACATAGAGCGTCCCCGCCTGGAGCAGTTGCACTGTTGGGTGCGGGACCGGAGGAGCAGGCCGAAGCCCGTGTTGGTTCGAGGCAGACGACGCCGTTGCTGACGTACTTCCAGGTATGACCGCCGCGCCGGTCATCGCCCATATAGACCACAAGTCGACGCAGACGCCCGTGGTCCACCGGCTCGGCGACGTGGCCTCGGCGGCGCCGATCCTGTCCCTACCCAATTTCTACGGCGCCCATGGATACGATCCGACCTTGCCCAACATGAGCGCGATCTTCATGGCGGCCGGACCCGACATCCGGCGGGGGAGCCTGACTCGCGTCAACAACATCGACGTGGCTCCGACTGCGGCCAGGCTGCTCGGCGTGAAGCTCTCGATCTTGGTGGAGGGCCACCCGCTCCCCATCAGGATCCCCCGACGGGTCAATCGAGCCTGATCGCTGAACTCGTGGCCCTACTGCCGACCGTCGACCAGGAAACGGCCAGGCGGCTCGAGAGGGCTCTCGAGCGGCTCACCCGGAGCCTCGCCGCGACTCTGTGGGCTGACGACGCACATCTGACCTGGCGAGGGGCGCGGGTCTTCCTGGAAGAGCGGCACGCCGCCGATGAGCTACTGAAGATCGCCAGCCCCTCGCCGGTGGTGCTCGACGTGCTCGGCGGCATCGTCAGCATCGATGAGGAGTTGGCGGCGATCGCCCTCGATGAGGCCGCGGCCTTGGGCGGTGACGATTTCCTCATCTTTCTCGCCCGGGCGTGGGCCATGCCGAACGCCGCCGCCGCGGCTGCTGCCGGCCACTACCGCCAGGCCATCGACTACTACGCACAGGCGTGGGCGTTCGCGCGCCAGGCCATCCGGGCACCGGTGAACGACTAGAGGGGGGTGCTGCGTCAGCGTCAGCCGCCGAGACGCGCGGCGAGGCGGGCCAGCTCGCCTGGATCGAGGTCCGAAACGAGCGCGTAGCCGAGACCACCGCGCGTCCACAAGCGCACGTTGAAACCCCGGCCTTTCGTGGCGAGCGGCGCCGCCTGTGGCCATGGCAGCCCGTCCCCTCGAGTGACTATTAGCGTCACCGTATGCAGCCGGCGGCTGTAAACGGCGACCGCCGCGCGGCGGTCCAGGAAGTACTCGACGGCGCCCCCGCGGAGCGGGAAGTCGGTATCGCCGGCAAATGGAATCACCGGGGCGAAGTCGAGTCGCCCGGTGAGCCACGGTCGTACCTGGTGCATGTCGCTGCTCTGGACGTCGAGGGCCGGAGCTTTAGCGAGAACGCGCAGGTGATCGTTCACCGCTTCCGTCACCAGGCGCTCAGCCGTGTCGGATCGGGCGCCCCAGCCGACTCCCGGAGCGCGTCCCGCGAGCCAGCCGGCCACACCCGCGGTGACGACGCTGGCCACGAGCACCGCCGCCGCGATGGCCGGCCATCGCCTCCGCGGGTCGGCCAGCGTGAATGCGCCACCACCCCTCCGCCCGCCCGCCCGACGCGGCGATGGAGCGGGCGGTGAGGCCGACCACTGCCCAGCCAGCCGGCGCTTGAGCCCAAGCGGAGCCGCGTGCTGGGGCAGATGACGCTCGAGCTGTTCGGTGACGAGCCGTTCAGCCTTCTCCTCGTGGGCGCAGTCGGGGCAGCGCTCGAGGTGCGCGGCCAGGGCCGCCGCCTTGGGGGGATCGAGGTGGCCGCGCTGATCCTCGACGAGGTGGAGCCGAGCGGTCGGGCAATCCATCGCTCGAGTCACCTCGCGTAATCCTGGAGCTGACGCCGCAGCGCCTGTCTCGCTCGGGCCAGTCGCGACTTCACCGTCCCGACCGGACAGGCCAGCACGTCGGCCACCTCACCCTCTGTCAATCCTTCGAGATCGAGCAGGATGATCAAGCGCGCGTCCTCGGAGAGGCGCATCAGCGCGCGCTCGATCTCTTCGGCTACGACCTTCCGCAGCCGGTCCAGCTCGACGTCGTTGCGCAGCCACGCCTCGCTGGCGGGAGCCTCGATTTCGGGAGTGACCGTATCGAGGCCGCCGACCGTGGGGTCGCTCCGCCGGCGCCGCGCGAGGCTGAGGAAGGTATTGCGAAGGATACGGAACAGCCACGCCTTGAGGTTCGTGGCCGCCTCGAACCGCGCGGCCGCCGCCAAGGCGCGGGCGTATGTCTCCTGCACGAGATCCTCGGCGTCGGTGGCGTTGCCCGTGAGGTAACGGGCGAGATTGTAGAGCGTGTCCGCATAGGCCAGGGCCTCCTGACCGAGCGGCCCGGACTCGCCATCAGCTCCCCTAGGCATGGTGGCGGCATGGTAGCAACCCCTCGTGAAACTAGCCCTCGCCGGCCAGAGCGCCACCAGTGCCATCAAATCTCGTGACGCACGATGTCGTCGTCCGTTCCATCGCGCGACGTTTCCATCACGCGCGGAACGGTTGGCCGTCATCGGCGTTGGCAGCAGTGGAGGTCGGCGAATCCTCGGCGCGAGACAAGGGAGACATCGACATGGGACGAATCGTGGTGACGACGCTGATGGCCTTGGCGATACTGCTGAAACCGGACCTCCACCACTCCGGGCCACTGGCGGCGGCCCCGAAGGTGTACGTGGGGCTGTTCCGCGACAACGCCGTGGCCGTGATCGACTCGGCGTCGAATCGCGTGCTCAGCACGATTGCCGTGCCGAAGGGCCCGCACGGCCTCGTGGTCACGCCTGATGGCCGCAAGGTCTACGTTTCGAGCGACGGCGGTTCCACGGTGACCGTGATCGACACGGCTACTGACCGCGCGGTCGGCACCGTGGACGTCGGTCCGAACCCACACGGCTTGGCCATGTCTCCCGACGGCGCGCTCGTCCTGGTTTCGGCTTGGGGCGCCAATCAGGCCACCTTCATCGGCACCGCCACGGACCGGATCGTCGGCCGCGTGCCCGTGGCGCAGGCCCACAACGGCGCGATCAGCACGGACGGTCGCGTGGCCTGGGTGGGGTCGCAGCAGCAGGGGGCGACGGCGCTCGTCCGCATCGACGTTGCATCTCTCAAGGAGACGGCGCGGGTGCCGCTGGATCGCATGCCGAGGGCTCTGGATCTGAGCCCTGACGGGCGCCGCCTCTACTTCACGGTGGCGGGACTGTCAGCCGTGCAAGTCCTCGACACGGCGACGAACGGGGTAACGGGGCAAATCGCCGTCGGCGCCTCGCCCCACCAGGCCCCCGTGACCCGCGACGGGCGATGGGCTCTCGTGCCGAGCCAGGGACCGGGCGAACTGGGCATCATCGACGCGGCCAGCGGGGTCGTGGCCGGCACCATCGCTGTCGGCAAGACCCCGCACTGGGTGGCCGCGACGTCAGATGGCCGGACGGCATACGTGGCCAACGAGGGTTCGAACGACGTCTCGGTGGTGGATCTCGTGGCGCGCACGGTCGTCGCAACGATTCCGGTGGGCAACGCACCCCGCAAGATCGCCGTACAGCCGGGGCCAGTACGAAGCGCCGGCTCAGCCGCGCCGATCGCCGTCCCGGGAAAGGTCAAGACCATCGACGGGCTCCCCATCGCCGATCACGGGACCTTGAATGTCAAAGATGCCACCGAGGCCACCCTTCGGGCGGACGACTACTACTTCGCCCCCACCTTCCTCGAAGGCCGGGCGGGCCAGCGGCTCCGGCTTCGCGTGGAGAACGCCGCGAGCACCCTCCACAACCTGAGCGCTACCGCCCTCAGCCTCGACCGTGACCTGCCGCCGCGCGGCCGCGTCGAGATCGACGTGGTCCTTCCTCTCTCCGGGCCCGTCCATTTCTTCTGCAAATTCCACGCACCAATGGACCAGAACGGGCTTTTCCTCGTCGCCGCCACGCACTGAGGGCGCTCTTCGAAGTAAGGGCTCGGCGCCGGGCCCGGGATCTCGGTGGTGGTGGTGAACTGCGCACGCCATCATTGGTTCACCACCTCTTTACCCGCATAAGCTATCGTTTCCATTGATCTCCATTCCGGCAAGAAAGTTGCCTCTACTCGATTCCCGATACAGCGTCTCGTCTCGGTGAACGCCTCGAGCCGAGTCGCTCCCGGTGGCGCTGGACGGCTCAAGCGGAGGCAGCCATACCTGCACAGGGGCTCTCGGGGCGGGACGATGTCGTAGTTCCCGGCGTGTGCGCGGACAACGCGGCCACGGTGCACTGGATCCTCAGGATCGGTGTCGTCGCCTGCTTCGTTGGGCACGGCGCCTTCGGGATCATCACCAAGAGGGCCTGGATCCCCTACTTCGCGGTGTGGGGGATCCCCGAGGATTGGGCCTGGCGGCTCATGCCCGTGGTCGGCGTGATGGACGTCTCCATCGGGATCCTCACGCTCTTCCGGCCTCTCCCTGCCGTGCTGCTCTGGATGGCGTTCTGGGGTTTTCAGACCGCGAGCCTGCGCCCGTTCTCGGGAGAGCCGATGTGGGAGCTGGCGGAACGGGCCGGCAACTTCGGCGTGCCGCTCGCGCTGCTGTGCTCATCGGAGTGGCCGCGGTCGCTGCGCGAGTGGTTCTCGCCCCTGCGCCCGGCTCCGCTCAACGGATGGCGTGCCCAGCAGATGAGCTGGATCCTCCGGGTCACCACCGCTGCGCTCCTGGTTGGTCACGGCGGGTTCGGGGCAGTCATGCACAAGCCCGAATGGGCGGGCTACTTCGCGATAGTCGGCGTCCGGTTGGGCACCGTCAGCCGGCTTTCCCTCGTGGACCTCGTGGGGTGGTTCGAGATCGGCCTGGGCCTCGCCATCCTGGCGCGTCCATGGCCAAGGCTCCTGCTCTTGGCCTTCGTCTGGAAGCTCGGTACCGAATGGCTACGCCCACTGGCTGGTGAACCTATGTGGGAGTTCATCGAGCGCGGTGGGAGCTACGCCGCGCCACTCGCGCTGCTCTGGCTCCAGGGTTGGCCCGGAAAGCTCCGAGGGCGGGCCGGGGATCGCACCCGTCTTGAATTGCGGGAGGAGCCCACTAGCAGTGACATTTCGCGTGACCTTCGCACTCAGTGAAGAGGAGGACGCAGCCATGATCAGCACGCATCGGCTCTTCGGGAATGCCGTCCTGATCGCCATCTTGGCGGTCTGTCTCGCGGCGGCCGCCCTCGCTCCACCTGCCACCGCCAACGAGGTCGTCCAGTGGAACGAGATGACGCTAAAGGTCATCGAGGCCAACGGACAGAACTCCATCGTGATGACCCGGACGCTGTCGATGGTGCAGGGGGCGGTTCACGATGCCTTGAATGCGATCAGCCGCCGCTACGATGCCTACTACTTCGAGGGCCCTGGGGATTCCAACGCCTCGCCCGATGCGGCGGTGGCGGCGGCCGCCCACACGGTACTCGTCGGCGTGGCGCCGGACTTTGGCACACCAGCTCAGAAGGTCGGCGCGCTGGCCTTGGCCGAGCAGGCATACACCACCTCGCTGGCCCGCGTGTCGGATGCGTCCGCCAGAAATCGCGGCGTCGCCGTAGGCCGTGCGGCCGGAGCGGCCATGCTGGCACTCCGCAAGGACGACGGCGCCACCCGGGACGCGCCATACACGCCGGGGACCGGCGCCGGTAAGTGGCGGCCTCATCCGAATCCCGTGCCGCCGAATCCGCCCATCGCGAATCCGGACATGGCTCGTGGCTACGCGCCCTCGGTGCTGCCCGGCTGGGGAAACGTCAGGCCGTTCACCTTGCTGTCGTCCTCGCAATTCTGGCTTCCCGGCCCCCCGGCCCTGACCAGCGACACCTACGCGCGCGACTTCAACGAGGTCAAGAGTGTCGGCGGTAAGGTCAGCACGGCGCGCACGGCTGATCAGACCGAGGTCGCGCGCTTCTGGTTCGAGGGGCCGCCGGCCTGGAACCGGATCGCCCGCGCGGTCGCCACCACGCGCGGGCTTGATGCCAGGGACAGCGCCCGGCTCCTCGCGCTTATGAACATGGCGATGGCGGATGCCTACATCGCCGGCTTCAAGATCCGCTACGTCTACGATCTATGGCGGCCCGTCACCGCCATCCGCGAGGGGGATGTCGACGGCAACGATGCCACCGCCGGCGATCCCACTTGGGACAGCCATCAGAACACTCCGGCGGTGTCGGACTACCCCTCGACGCAGAGCACATTCAGCGGGGCGGCCGCGGTCGTGCTCGCCAGTGTCATGGGCGCTGACCAGGTTGGCTTCTCGGTCTCGAGCGGAAAGCCATTCGAGGGAATCACGCGGTCGTTCACGAGCTTCTCCCAGGCAGCTCGAGAGAGTGCAGACTCCCGCGTCTACGCCGGCATCCACTTCCGCTCGGCGTGTGAGGACGGGCTCGTCCTGGGGCGAACGATCGGGCAGCGCGCCGTCACCCTCTACCTGCAGCCGGCGCGGAAGTAGCGAGGTCGACTGCCGCAGACCACAGTTTCGGATGATGATGGACGCATCGCCGGGCGCCGCAACGACGAAGTCGAGGGCGCCCGGCGCAGTCTCCCCGAGGGAGGAACCGATGGACGAAGGCAAGCTGCACGAATTCATGGGGAAGTTCGTGACCGACATGGGTGGCGCGTTCATGATGGGCATGGTGCTCATCGGCGATGAGCTGGGCCTCTACCGGGCCATGGCCGACGGTCAGCCACTGACCGCGGACGCTCTGGCTGCCCGCTGTGGCTGTCATCCTCGCCTGGTGCGCGAGTGGCTCAACGCCAACGCCGCCGCCGGTTACCTCGAGTCCAGGGACAACGCCTATCGCCTTCCGCCCGAGCAAGCGATGGCGCTGGCCAACGAACAGTCGCCGGTATTTGTGGCCCCCGGCACCAACGTGGTCGCCTCGTGCTTCCTGGACCTCGACAAGCTCCTCGAGGCCTTCCGGGGTGACGGTGCTCTTCCCTGGGGCGAGCACCACCACCGCATGTTCCACGGGGTCGAGAAGTTCTTCCGGCCGGGCTACCGCGCTCACCTCACGACCTCCTGGCTACCGGCCATGGATGGCGTGGCCGCCAAGCTGCAGGCGGGCGCCAAGGTGGGCGATGTCGGCTGCGGCCACGGCGCATCGACGATCGTCATGGCCGCCGCCTACCCCAGCTCTCGCTTCTTCGGCTTCGACTTTCATGCGCCCTCGATCGAGATTGCTCGCGAGCGCGCGGCCGAAGCCAAGGTGAGCGATCGCGTGACGTTCACCACGGCTGGCGCCAAGGACTATACCGAGCGGGGCTTCGATCTGATCTGTTTCTTCGACTGCCTCCACGACATGGGCGACCCGGTGGGGGCTGCCCAGCACGCCAACCGAGCCCTGAAGGATGACGGAGCCGTGCTCCTCGTCGAGCCGTTCGCGGGAGACAGCCTGGCCGAGAACTCAACGCCGGTCGGGCGCCTCTACTACGCGGCATCCAGCATGGTCTGCACCCCGAACTCGCTGTCGCAGGAGGTTGGACTGGGCCTGGGCGCGCAGGCTGGAGAGTCCCGTCTCCGCGAGGTGTTTGCCGAGGCGGGCTTCAGTCGCTTCCGTCGCGCCACCGAAACGCCGTTCAACCTGATCCTGGAGGCGCGCAAGTAGAGGGCGCGTGTCGCTTCGCCCCGAAGTACGGCGCGCCACCGGAAAGCGTCATATGCTCGACCGGGCGAAGTGTCCAGCCCTGGAGGTGAGCCGATGATTCGCCGCCTGGTCGTCGCCGCGATCGCATCGCTTGTCTTTGCCAGTTGTCAACCCGGCGCGGCGCTGGCCCAAACGCCGAAGCGGGGTGGCGTGATACGGGTCCCCGCGCCCGACGCTCCGGCCCTCGACCCCCACGCCAATCCCTTCTTTCTCACTCAGACCTACGCGAGCCTGGTCTACAGCCATGTGGTCCGCTTCCCCGCGGGGCCGGAGCAGAAGGGCCCCAGCGACCATCGCATCCTGCCCGACCTCGCCGAGAAGTGGGAGTGGACGAGCCCGACCACGATAGTCTTCACCCTGCGCAAGGGGGTGCGCTTCCACCGGAAGCCGCCGGTGAACGGGCGCGAGGTCACCGCGGACGACGTCAAGTACTCCCTCGAACGCTTCCGCACAAAATCGCCGATTCGAGTGCGCTTCGACCCCGTCCAGTCCATCGACGTGATCGATCGCTCGAGCGTGCGGATCACCCTTCGCGAAGCCTACGCGCCGTTCCTGAACCACCTGGCGAATCCCGCCGCCTGTGCGATCCTCCCGCGCGAGGCCGAGGAGAAGTTCGGGGATTTCAACAATGTGGACGCGGTCATCGGCACGGGGCCGTTCGTCCTCAAGTCGTACCAGAAGGGTGTGCGGGCGGTCTTCGAGCGCAACCCGGACTACTACATGCCGGGGTTGCCCTACCTCGACGGGGTGAACATCGAGATCGTTCCCGACGCGGCCGCCCGGCTGTCCTTGCTGCGGGCCGGCAAGCTGGAGTTCGGCCACTGGTGGGGATGGCTGAGCCCCGAGGAAGGCCGTGCGCTCAAGCGAACGAATCCCGAGATGGTGGTTCCGTCGCAGATGGTGGTCGACCTCGCCCACATCTACATGCGCACGGACCAGCCGCCCTTCAACGACGTCCGCGTGCGCCGCGCGGTGTCGCTGGCCATCGACCGGAAGGCGTGGCGGGAGGCGCTCCACTTCGGCGAGGGTTGCCTCGACTCCGGCCCGGTGCCCTGCGCGATGACGGAGTGGAAGCTCGACGCGACCACGCTCGATCCGGCCCGCCGAAAGTACGTCGACGGCTACGACCCCGCCGAGGCCAGGCGGCTGCTGGCCGAGGCCGGCTTCCCGCGCGGTTTCACCACGCCGGTGTTCCACTCGCCCGGGTTCGCGCCCCCGTGGCGGAGCTACTACGATCTCACCGCGGAAAGTCTGGGCAAGATCGGCGTCGCCGTCGAGCTGAAGCCCGAGGAGTTGGGGAAATACGTGTCCACCACCTCTCTCGGAAAGTTCGAGAAGATGGCGATGGGGCCGTATGGGGCGGGGGTCACGGAGGTCGACGAGTTCCTCTATGAGCTCTTCGCGGCGGGATCCGCGCGCAACCGGAGCCACGTCGACGATGCCGAGCTGTCTCGCCTGCTGATCGCGCAACGGAGGGAGATGGACCCCGCGAAGCGGCGTGAGATCGTGCTCGAAATTCAGCGCTATCTGGCCGACAAGGCGTACTACGTGTACTTGCCAATGTGGCCGCGATACATCGCCCACCCTCCCTCCGTGAAGGGCTTTCGCCACCACGACGGCTACGACCTCGGCCGCCGCCTCACCTTCACCTGGCTGGATCGATAGGCCCGAGGCTCGGGCGACCGGCCTCGGGCCGCTATCGTCGATCTTCGATGACCGAACTCAGGAGGTGTGGGCGGACGCCCCGGCACGCTTCGCCGCGACCGCCGCCGCCGCGGCGTCGGCTTTCTCGAAATCGGCCTCGCGGAAGCCGTAAAGGTTCGCGCCTCCCATCAAGATCTGCGCGGCGATCTCCCGCGGCACGTTCTTGAGGAGAGTCTCGGCCACGTGCGGAAAGTTGGAGTCGAAGTGCGGGTAGTCGGTCGAGACGCACATCCGGTCGGCGCCGATGAGTCCGGCCGTCGCCTCGATCTCCGGCTCGCTTCCTTCGACGGCCGCCCAGCAATTGCGCCGGAAGTATTCGCGTGGGGTCATCGCGAGGTACGGGGCGTGCGAATCGCGGTACTGCGGATAATCCCACTCGATGCGGGACAGGAGTCCGGGGACCCAGGAGTTCTGGGCCTCCAGGAAGCCGACCCGCAGCGTGGGGTGAAACTCGAACACGCCGCCGATGATCATGGCGATCATCGCCTGCTGCATCTCGATCCAGTGACTGGCCACGTGGCGGTAGAACCGATTCTCGCCGTACAGCTCGACCATGCGGGAGTACACGGCGCTCACGCCTTCGTGGAACCCCCACGTCACGCCGAGCTCTTCGTGGATGCTGTAGAGGGGATCCCAGTAGTTCGAGTGCCAGTAGCGGCCGTTCACCAGATTGGGCCGGATAAACGACCCGACGGCGCCCAGCTCCCTCACGCACCTCACCAGCTCTCGACAGGCCAGGTGGACGTCGTGCACCGGAAGCATGGCCACGAACTTCAGCTGATCGGGGCTGTACCGGCAGAACTCGTGGATCCAGTTGTTGTAGGCCTGGCAGATGGCCAGGGACAGCTGAGGATCCATGTTGTCTCGAGCGATGAGGGCGAGGCCGGCGGTGGGGTAGAGGACGCCGATGTCGACCCCCTCCTTCTCCATGCCCATCACCTGCGCTTCGGCGTTGTAGTCGCGCTCGATGGCGAAGTCGAGCCGGCCGGTGTCGAAGATGCGCGACCCCGACAGGAGCTGGGTGCTCTGCGTCTGGCCTCGCTTGACGCGCTTGCGGTACTGCTGAAGGTCCATGTCCGAGGTGGGCAGCCCGTCGATGACGATCAAGCCCGACGGTCCGCGATTTGGACGGCCGTCGGCCCCGACTGGCACGCTGATCCGGTGGGCGAAGGCCGGATCCAGATAGCGGTCGAAGAGATCCGGCGGTTCCATGATGTGCATGTCGGAGTCGACGAACCGGAGTCCATCCTTCATGACGCGCTCCTCGACGTGACGGTGTGATGGTGAGAACGGTTGGCGTAGCGGACGACTTGGCGGCACGCACGTCTCACCCGGGAGCCCGTGGGCTCCATCGCCTGCGCGACAGGTGCGCGCATTGCCTCGACGGGGTTGATGCTCATCGAGCGCCCTCGCGAGATCGTGCTTGGTCGCCGGTGCGCTCGATGATGAGCCGACCGCGCGCAATCGTCAAGCGCGGGGCGGCTCTCGCCGGCGAAACGGTCGGGGTGGGCGTGGTTCAGCGGCCCTTCAGCTCCGGCAGGACGGCGTCGGCGAAGAGCCTGATGTTCCCGCAGGCGAGCGCGTGCGGCAGGCTGCCAAACTGGAAGAGGCCCATGAGCGTGCCGGCGCCGAACTCGCGCATCTGGGCCCGGATCTCGCGGAGGACGTAGTCGGGATCGCCCACGATGGTGATCCCCTCCTTCTGGGTCAGGTCGAAGTCGAACTCATAGAGCGGGATCTCCTCGGCCGCCTGCACGACCGACGGCCGTCGCGGGGGCACTTGGCCGAGCACGGTCATCGACCCGCGGTGGTAACTGAGCAGCTTGTGCCAGAAGTAGTCCAGGTGTGGCTCCGCTTCCTCACGGGCCCGCGCGTTTGTCTCGGCCACGTAGATGTGGCGCATCACGTGGCAGTGCTCGGGCGTCGGTGTCCAGGCGTGCCGGGCGGCGAATGCGCGGTATCGCTCGAAGATCGAGCGCGTCCTGGCGTTGGAGCGATAGGCGGCGCCGGTCCCCACGCGGCGCCGCGCGGCCGTCTCCAAACCCTCGTCGCTGTCGGCGGGGAGCACGATCGGCGGGTGTGGCTGCTGCAGCGGGCGGGGCCAGATCGAGACGCGATCGTAGCTGAAATGCTTCCCGCGCCACTCGAACGGCTCACGGGTCGTCCAGGCCATGACGATCAGGTCCCACGCCTCCTGCAGCCGCTCGCGGGCGTCGGGCAGCGACCCGCTCAGCGCCAGGTACTCCTGTGGCACCCCGCGGACGAAGCCGGAAATCACGCGGCCACCCGACATGACGTCGAGCATGGCGATCTCCTCGGCCAACCGCACGGGATGAGCATGGAGGGCGGGAAGGTTGCCGAGGATCCCGATGGTGATGCGACGCGTCCGCTGGGTGAGCGCGGCGGCCATGAGGTTGGGCGAGGGCATGAGCCCGTAGGGTTTCGCGTGGTGCTCGTTGATGCAGACGCCGTCGAAGCCCGACTCTTCGTACAAGACCATCTGGTCGAGATGCTCGGCGTAGATCTGCTGGCCGCGCGCCGGGTCGAACAGGGCGTTCGAGTCGGGATAGTACGACGGCTCCTCGAGGTAGGGCCAAGGCATCAGGTCGAAGGCGTAGACCCTCATCGCACCCCCCACGCGTCGGAGAAGGCCCCATCGATGACCGACGGGAGCGAAAACCGCCACGGATGGCCGCGTATCATAGCAGCTTCTTCACTGAGCTCGGTGTTCCAGGCTGCACCAGCCCAGTTTCAGAGTGGAACACTCGGCGCGCGCGACCGGCGTGTCGACATGCGGGCTCGACGGCGATCACGCAGTGGTACGCCTCTTGCCCAATCCCGGCCCGAAGGAGACGCGGCATGGCCGGGAAGAGATTCGGAGAGCGACCCCGTGGAGCTGGTTGCGCGCGGAAGACACGAGCGTGGTCGAGACCGTGGGTCATGGTGGCCGCGCTGATCCGCATGCGCGGGCTGAGGGCAGACCGACCTCGACGAATCGATCTGGTCATCGACTACTTCAGGGAACGACGGCAGGTCGGCCAGCACGGCTGACCTCGCCGTCGCCGCGGCCCCACCGGAACCGCCCGCTGCCGGAGGGCCGCGGCCCTCCGGCTCGAGGCGGCCGAATCTCCCGCGCTGGCTCGACCATCGCAAGAGTGTCGCTCCTTCCGGAACGACAACAGCGTGATCAGCGAATCTCGCGAGAGGATAGTCTGCGCGTCTTCGTGAACGTGCCGCAGACCTTCGTCCGCTCGATCGCCGCCGGCCAGCCAGTCGAGCTTCTGCTCCAGGAGTTTCCCGCGGAGGTGCTCCCGGGCAAGGTCGTCAGCACGGCGCAGGCGCTCGATCCCGCCTCGCGCACTCTCCTCACCGAAGTGCGCATCCCGAATCAGCGCGGCGCGCTGCTGCCCGGCATGTACGCCCAGGTGAGGTTCCGCACTCCCGTCGCCGATCCGCCTCTCGCGGTGCCCGCGACCGCCCTGATCGTCCGGGCGAAAGGACCACAGGTGGCGACGGTCGGGGACGACCAGACGGTTCGCTTCAAGGCGGTGGGGGTCGGCCGCGATCTCGGAACGACCGTCGAGATCGTGTCAGGGCTGACCGGGTCCGAGCTGGTCATCACCAATCCCGCCGACAACCTGCGCGAAGGTATGCGGATCCAGCCCCAGGGCGCCTGACCCGGGCGCATGGAGGCCTTGGGCGGTCGGCCCGGTCGAGGCCCCACCTCACACATCCGCCCATATTGTGCTTGACCGCGATGGGCCAGGGGGTGAGCATCCATCGCGAGCGAACGCCTTCGCCCGGGGACGCCAACGGGGGAGGGTAGGCTCAGCGAGCATGGATTTTGCGCGCTTCGATACGCGAAAGTACCGAACAGTGTCGGTGCGTGACGGCTACCGGGAGTGGGTCCACACCTACGAGGCCACCGTTCACGATGAGATGGACCTTCGGTTGCTGGAGCGGTTGTCCTCCATCGAGTGGGCCAGCATCAGCCAGGCCGCTGACCTCGCGTGCGGCACCGGGCGCACCGGAGCGTGGTTGAAGGCGCACGGTGTGGCGATGATCGACGGCGTGGACATGACGCCCGAGATGATCGAGGTCGCCCGCACCCGGGGCATCTATCGACGGCTGGTGATCGCCGACGTCTGTCAGACGGCTCTGAGGTCCGATGCCTATGCCGTGTGCATTCAGGGGCTGGCCGACGAGCACCTGCCCGATCTCCGGCCGCTCTACGGGGAGGCCGCCCGAATTACCCAGCGCGACGGGGCCTTCGTCCTCACCGGCTATCACCCCCACTTTCTGCTGCGCGGGATTCCCACTCATTTCGCGAGCCGCAGCGGCGAGCCGCTGGCCATCCAGAGCTACGTCCATCTGTTCAGCGATCACGTGAAGGCCGCTTCCGCGGCGGGCTGGGTCCTGGTGGAGATGGAAGAGGGGGTCGTCGGCGACGAGTGGGTGGCCAAGAAACCGAAGTGGGAGACGTATCGCGATTGGCCCATGAGCTTCGCCCTGGTCTGGCAGAAGGGAAGGGCACGATCGCTTTAGACTGGGGCCGTGGACACGTTCGTCTTCAAGCTCGTGCTGACGCCCGCCCTGATCGGCACGGCCAGCCTTGCCGGTCGCCGCTGGGGACCAGCGGTGAGTGGCTGGCTCGTCGGTCTACCGTTCACCTCAGCGCCCGTCACCTTCTTCCTGGCTTTGAGCGACGGTACGTCCTTCGCCGCGTCCGTCGCCGCCGGCACTATGGCGGGCACCGCGTCCCAGGCGGCCTTCTCTGTCACCTATGGATGGCTGGCCTCGCGTTGGGGATGGCCGAGCGCCGTGCTGGGCGGCGGCCTGGCCTTCGCGCTGGCCACCGCGGCGCTTCAGCACCTGACCCTTTCCCCGATCCCGTTGTTCGCGACGGTGATCGTGGCCCTGGTCGTGGCGCGGCGACTCATGCCGGGCGATCGCGAGCACTCTCGCGCGGCGATGCCCCCGCTTCCCCGCTGGGACCTGCCGGCCAGAATGGTGGTCGCCACGGTCTTCGTCCTCTTGCTCACGGGCCTGGCCCCGAAGCTCGGAGCGAGGCTGACCGGACTCCTGTCGCCCTTTCCGTTGTATGCGGCCACCCTTGCGGTGTTCACTCATCATCTTCAAGGATCGGAGGCCGCGGTCAACGTCCTCCGGGGGCTTCTCCTCGGCCTCTTCGCCTTTGCCGGCTTCTTCCTCACTCTCGCGGTCTCGATCGAACGTGCCGGAATAGGCCCCGCCTTCGCCACCGCGACCGCGCTGGCCCTCGTCCTCCAGGCTGGTTCCCTGTGGGCCCTGCGTTCGAAAGTGCGCAGAAGGTAAGACTTCTTCTCGCCGCGTATGGCCGTCAGGAGCGTTTTCGGCCATTTTACTGGCCAACTGGCGCGCCTCCGGCGCCGGGGTGAGCCCGTCGAGGGCCTCCACCGCGGCCAGCTTGTGCGCGGCCGAAAGGTGGGCGTAGCGCAGGGTCATGGTGAAGTTCTTGTGCCCGAGTACCTCCTGCACCTCTTTGAGGCTCCGGCCTCGCATCACCATATGTGAGAAGCCGCCGTGTGGCGGAGATCATGGAAGCGTATTCCCTGGATGCCAGCCCGGCGCAAGGCAGTCGTGAAGGACTTCTTGATGTGCCGCCACTGCCCGCCGTTCCGGGCGCGGAATACCC
Source organism: Candidatus Methylomirabilota bacterium (assembly GCA_046726415.1). Classification (GTDB taxonomy): domain Bacteria; phylum Methylomirabilota; class Methylomirabilia; order Rokubacteriales; family CSP1-6; genus CAVWFS01. Next base: position 5,930 of record JBKPAK010000283.1, on the reverse strand, counting down.
ACCCGCTCCGCCTCGCCGGGTCGGGCTCCAGGGCGATCAGGACTGCGTAGACGGCGCTGTTGACCGGCACCGATCGGGGCTCCCCGTTCTTCGTGTCGTAGAGGGTGATCCGCGAGGTGGCCAGGTCGATCCGCTCCCACTCCAGCCCGAGCAGCTCGCCTCGGCGCATGGCGGTGTTGATGGCCACGCGGACCAAGGCCCCCAGGCACGGATTCGCGGCCCGGTCGCACGCGTCGAGGAACCGTACGATCTCCTCCTCGGAGAGGTACCGATCGCGCCCTTTCGGTTCCTTGGGCATCTCGATATCGGGCACCACGTCGAGGTAGCCCCATTTCTTGGCCAAGCGGAGCATGTGCTTCAGCACGGCCAGCTCGTTGTTGATGGTGTACAGGCTCACCTCTGCCGCGCGCCGGCGTTCCCACTGCGCGATCATCGGCCCCGTCAGGCGACGGATCGGCAGGCCGGCGCCGAACGCGGGAAGGAACTGCGCCGTGAGATAGCGCGTGTCTTCGCGGATGGACGGCTTGGCTTTCTTGTAGGCGAGGTACTCGGCGGCCAGCTGGCCGAGCGTGCGCTCAGGGGCGCGCTCCACTTTCCCCGCTGCGATCGCCTTCCGCCGCGCCTCCAGTGCGGTGAGCGCATCGTCCCGTGACGTCCACTCGGCCGAGAACTTCCGTTCCCGCGTGCCGTCGACCATGAGCGTGTAGCCGAAGGCCCGGACCTTCACCGTGCGGCCGTCGAGCCCGCGTTTCGTCCAGGTCGTCGTGATGATCTTGGCCATGCGTCCTCCGCGCTCGTCGTGGGGTCACCATGGAGTGGCGGTAGAGAAGCGCTTCACGGAGCATCACCTGACTTGCGGTCGCTTCCTTTCTTCTCCACGCGCCGGGTGTGGTCCCGCCATCGCGTCACGCCATAGACGGACAGCGCTTGCGCGACCGCCAACACCGTGAAGATCGCCGTCGAGAGCGGATCGACAAAGCCCTGACGGATGATGGTGATGATTGGCCACAACAGCATGAGGGACAGCCCGAGTGAGACCAGGAGCCAGACGTTCAGGGTATTCATCCGCAGCCGACTCCACGCTTCTCGCATCTCCGGGTCTTTGGGGCGCCAGATGAGCGGCGGCCAGAAGGGATTCATCTTCATTTGGCGCAGTTGCCGCCACGCTTCCCGCATCTCGGTCATCTTCGGCATCCGCGGCCCGGGCGGGCGGCCTCCCGGGGCCATTACGACCCGTCCTCCGGCGCCATTACCCGTTCCGTGGCCGCGAGGACCTTCCCATAGAGGCGCTTGCCGATGCGCCAGTGGCGGGCTCGCAATTCAAGGGTGACGAGGACGTACTGGCGCAGGAGCCACTCGACGCGCTCGCGGTCGTCGCCCGTGCGCCAGCTCAGAGACTTCACGAGCTCCGGGAGGCCCGGCAACCCTGGGAGGACCTTATCGTCGTCCAGGGTCAGGCCGCCGGCCGCGAGGAAGGCCGTATACCACGCGCGGCCGGCCTCGGCGTCGGCCTTCCGCTGCTGATCCTGCCGAGCCCAACGCGCGCGCTGAGCCGCCCGCGACCGCCGCTCCCGCGCCGTCATCGGGCGGGTCACGACGCCACGCGGCGTCAGCTCGGTGATCATCGTGTCGGGGGAGATCGGGGGGAGGCTGGGCGGGCTCATCGGTCCTGTCTTCCTCCTCGGCGTACGGGTGGATGGGCCACGTTCCCCCCCGTTACCCCAGCAGCGCGCCGGGCTTGACGTTCAGCGCCTTCGCCAACTTCTCGAGGACGCCGACCGTGGGCTCACGGATGCCCGTCTCAATGCGCGCAATGTGAATGCGGCTCACTCCGGATCGCGCCGCGAGATCCGCCTGGCTCCACCCGCGGGCGGCGCGTCGAGCGCGGAGCTGGTGCGCCAGAGCCCGCATGAGCGCCATACGGGCTATAGTATCTGATCGGCTACAGATCTGTCAAGGGGGAATGGTCGCCGGGGTGAGGAGGGCCGTTTTGAAACGAGATTTCAACCCGCCCGCGCAAGGCGTGGTTCGTCTGTACGTCAAGACGATCCCTCACACACAGCGTCAGTCCGCGGCCTCTTTCAGCCCGCACCGCGGACAGCGCGGCGCCAGCTCGCGCGAGAGATACCACGTTCCGCACCGCACACACTCGCGCCGCGTCGGTGGGATGATCCGGCCGAGTTGACGCTGTAAGGCGTCTACACGCCCCCGCTGGGCCGTCAGGAGCGCTTTGAGCTCGTCGGTGAGGTAGACGAGACGCCCGTCACCGTTCTTCGTCTCTCCGGGCTCCAGGCGCAACGTCTCCGCCTGGAGCTCGACGTGCCGCCACTCGCGCGTGAGCACCTCCCCGACGCGCCAGCCGTACACGTACATGATCGCGGTAGCGACCTGGAGGTCATCTGGTAACTGCCGCCGCACGGCCTCGTACTGGTGTTCCTCGAAGAACCCCGCCCGCGGGGGCGCCTCCGTGAGCTTCTCGATGACGGGCCACCGCAGGACTTTGCCGTGCTTGTAGCCGAGGCGCAGCATGCGTGAGAGCACGGCCAGCTCGCGGTTGATGGTGCCATTCGCGGCCGGCGCCGCTTGACGCTGCTCGACATACCGGGCGATCAGCGCTGGCGTGATATCCGCGACGCGCACGCGGGCGAAGAACCTGTCGAGGTGCGTCAGGCGCGTCTCTGATTCGACCTTGTCACGCTTGCCGGTCGTCGCGTAGTAGCGACGAAGGTCCGCGGCCACCTCTTCGTACCTGACCCGATCGATGCGATGGAAGACCGGCTTCCCCTCGGCCGCGGCACCTTCACGCCGCTTGAGGAACTGCTCGGCCTCCTTCTCCTTCGCGGTCCCCGTGCTCTCGCGCACGGGGCGGCCGTTCACGTAGTACTTAATCCACAGGAATGGTGAGTTGGGTCTGCGGTAGATCGCCCCCATGTGCCCTCCGTTTCTCCTCGGGTTCGATGCCGTCACCGCGTCGGGCCATCAGCGCGCAGGCGATCAAGTTGGACAATGTACAACTAGCCCCACGCGACCCGCTGCGCCACATGCGCTGAATGACCGCAGCCATTGACGTTCACATTTGGGCGCGCCGGCGCGCCTCCTGCGCAGCCAGCCAATCCGCGAACTCCTGTTCCACGTCACCGAACAGGCTCAGCTGATAGGCAACATCCCACGTCGGTCGGCGATGGCCTCTCGGGTCGAGCGGCGTCGACCACGGCACCCCGAGACACGCGGGGCACGGAATGTACCCGCGGTGAGAGGTGAGGGCCACCAGCGCCCAATAGGACTCCACGGTCCCCCCGATGCCCCGTGCGCCCGGAATCTGGAACCACTTGAACCGAACGAGGGCCGTGAAGAACTCGACACAGCAGGGGGGGTAGCCACTCTCCTGACCGTGCCGCCGGTGGGCATCCTCCTCGGCGCCGGCCGGGTGCGCGCGTGCGAAGCGCGCGAGGTCGCCGACGGTCATCGGGTCAGTCATCGCGCGCCTCCGCCCGGATGATCCAACCACCAGAGGAGCGGTATTGTGGCGAGGTTTATCTCATCGCCTTTCGCTTCCGCAGCACTTCCTGCGCGTGGTTCCGCCATCGCTTGATGCCGTACGCAGGGACTACCTGGGCGGCCAGACAACCGAAGATCGTCGCTACTGATGGCGTATCGAGACCCCCCTGGCGGACGATGTGGATGATGCCCCACAAGACCCCGCCGGAGAGCGCCAGTGAGACGAGGCACCAGACGTTCAGTGTGTTCATCCGTAGTTGACGAAACGCCTCTTTCGTCTCGGCCTCTTTGGGGATTCCGATGATGATACGCCAGGTGGGTTCCATTAGCGGCACACCTCCTCAAAGTTCCAGTCGAGGCCGTAGAGGTTCCCCCGAACACTGACAGACGTGTCTCACCGCGCGCCGGGCATCTTCTTCACTCCGCTCTTTTCATTCCTCCGGTCGGTTAACTTCCGACGGGGGGCAACAGTTAACCGGCCGCTATCTGTGATGAGCACATACTGGGCGCGCACCTCAGGGCGGGCGCTGCGAGCCAGGCACTCAGCCCGGTACGCCGCGCGATCTTTCGACGGCTCAAACCCCATCTTCAGCCTGAACCGCCGCACGCGGCGGTACTCGTCCGCCGAGTCCGCCATCGCGCGCTGCTTCTCGGCGGTCGCCCTCGGGTCAGCAAACCCCCAGTGATCGGGCCTCGGACGGTAGGGCGCTCCAGTCAACTCCACCAGCCCCGCGCGCCACAGCCGCCGCAGGGTCCGTGAGAGCGACGCCCGCGCCACCAAAAGGGCGGCGCCCCCGGAGACGCGGCGGGTGACCAGCTCGTCGACGCTCACGATGCCGTCCGTGGACGATGCGCAGGCGACGAGGACGTCCTGCATCGCGGCGCTGAGCGTGGCGCTACGGTTAACTCCGGCGCCGTGGTCCCGAGTTAACCGCGCGGCGCGCGAGAGGCACGGGCGACAGACATAGGTGATGCGCCCGTCCGCCTCGCGGGTGAACTTGCAGTGCTTCACCTTCCGACAGCGCGCACAGGGCTGGCTCACCATCGGGTCTACTCCAACAGCTCCGCCACTGGCACGCCGAGGGCCTTGGCGAGCCGCTGGGCCACGCGGATGGTGGGCGCTTTTCTCTGACCCGCCTCGAGAAGCGAAAGATACGCCTGCGACACCTTTGCTCGCTTGGCCAGATGTACCTGCGTCAATCCTTCGGCCTCGCGCAGCTTGCGAATCACCACGCCGATCCTCCGTGGGCTCATACTATAACTATAGCTATATCAAAGATTGTGATATAAGTCAAGCGACTCTCTTGCATCAGCAGGCTGCCTTTCGCCCATCTTCTGAACGGACCGGCCTATGCGGGCCAGTCGGCGACTCGCACGGACGCTAGCTTGACGCGCCCGGCACAATGACACTCGGTGGCTCGTTTCATTCCCCCGTTTGAACTCACCCCGCTTCAGCCGACACTCGTCAAGCCCTTCCACCGCCCCGGTTGGGTCTACGAGGAGAAGGTCGACGGGTGGCGCATCGTCGCCTACAAGGCCGGAGGCCGCGTCCGTATTGTCAGCCGGAAGGGTGTCGAGCACACTGGCCGTTTTCCGGGCTTGGCCAAAGCCATCGCGTCGCTGCCGGGTACCACCCTCATCCTCGATGGCGAGGTCGCCGTGTTCGATGAGCGACTGGTCTCGCGCTTCGATCTGCTTGGTGATCCCAGGTCGGACGTACCGACGACGCGTCCTGTCTATATTGCGTTCGACATCCTCTATGGCCGCGGACGTGATCTCCGGGCACAGCCGCTAGAGGAGCGCCGTGGCGAACTGGAACGCCTGGTAGACGGCGCCGCACTCGTCCTCCCTGTGCGCCGGTTGCCGGGCCACGGACACAAGGCGTGGGAGCAGGTGCTGGCCCGCGGGATCGAAGGCTACGTGGGAAAGGACCCCACCTCCACCTATCTGACCGGCGGTTCGACGAGGTCCTGGCTCAAGGCGAAAGTACGCCACGAGGGGCGCTTTGTCGTCGGGGGTGTCGTCGAACGCATGGAGGGATGGAGCCTGCTGCTTGGAACGGCCCAGAACGGCGGCCTCAGTTATCGAGGTCTCGTGCATGTTGGTGTCGGGCGTCGACTCGCGGACGCGCTCGCAAGCAACGGACTAGTGCGCTCAACATCGCCATTCTCGGAACGCGTACCGGTGCGCGGGGTGACATGGCTCGACCCTCGCCTGGTGGCCGAGGTGACCTATGGTGACGTGACACCGGCCGGCGTCTTACGCGCTCCCGTGTTCCGCGGGTTCGCGACCACTTTGCCGTCCAGCTGACGCCGAGGCATCCCATCAGTTCACCAGCCGCCGCGCCGTCCAGCGCGCAGCACTATCAGCTTGTCCAGCGCCTCATCGGTCTCCTGCGTGGGCCCGACGCGGTGAGCGGCCTGGATCATGGG
>JBKPAK010000282.1:0-9211 GCA_046726415.1 Candidatus Methylomirabilota bacterium | reverse complement strand
TTTGCTGGTCGCGAGCGATGCGGGAACTTTCGCGGATGCGGTCGTGAGCGTTCTCCGCGACGGGACGAAGCGCCAGCGATATGCGGACGCCGGACGAGCCTACGTCACGGTCAACCACGACTGGGATCGAGTGCTGAGGCGTCTCGACAATCTCGTCGCCCCGGCGGGGTCTCCGGCATGGGCATGACGGAGCGGCAGGACAAGTGCCTCGCGCTCGTGGACCGGTACTATGCGGGCGTCCCGACGCGTGACTCCCTCCTGGACGAGACCGTGTTGCCGGTCCTCGACGCGGGCCACACGCTCCTGGACGCCGGCTGCGGCGACACGCTCATGCTCCTCAGGCGATATGGCCCCAAGGTGTCCTTTGCCGTCGGGGTGGACGTTGTCACACCCTCGGAGGAGCCGAGCGATCGCGCTGCGGTGACACTCGGCGACCTGTCGCGCCTTCCCTTTCGGGACGGGGCGTTCGACGTTGTGGTGTCTCGTTCCGTAGTCGAGCATCTGGAAGACCCGGGCGCCGTGTTCACGGAGCTGGGGCGTACCCTGAAGCCCGGCGGAGTCCTGATCTTCGCCACCCCGAACAAGTACTACTACTCGTGTCTCGTCGCGCTGATGACCCCCTATCGCTGGAAGGCGTGGTACATGCGATGGATGTTCGGGGAAGAGGGGTACCATCATTTCCCCGTGTACTACCGGGCCAATACGGTGCATGCCCTTCACCGGGTCGCACGCCGGGCGGCGCTACGTATCCGCAGCATCCGCGCCGTGCGTCATTATCCACTGTACCTGATGTTCTCACCGCTGTTGTTCCGACTCGGGATGCTTTACGACTGGTGTATCACGGCAACGGGGCTCGACAGCCTGCAGAGCAACTGGCTCGTCGTGATGGAGCGTGCGGGCGAGGGACGCGATGGCTGAGCTGGCGCTCCTCGGCTTGACCGTGCATGACCTCCTCTTCCTGATCACGATCGCGAGCAGCGTGGCGCTCGGTGCCGTGCCCCTGCTGCGTCCGCCGCGTGACCGGATCCGGATCGGCTTCAGCCTCGGCATGCTCGGCTTCGCGGTCGAGGGCATTGCCGGCATGATGCTGCTCCGGACGCAGGAGCCGGATGACCGGCTGCTGTGGCTGCGTGTCTTTGAGGCCGCCAGTCTCGTCCTTCTGATGCCGTGGGGCCTCTTCGTCGCGGGGCTCGACCAGCCCGGTGCGAAGCGCCTGTCCGGACGCTGGCGAGTGGGCCTCGGCGGCGTTGGCGCATGCGTCGTGGCCGGCATCCTGGCCGTGAGCGTGTTGCCTGCCTTCGACGTCTCGGAGATCCCGGGACCCTTCCACGCGGTCCGCGTGGACCGTGCGGGCCAGGCGGCCGTCGTCGTGGAGATGCTCGGCACCGTCACCATTCTTGCCGGGCTGGAGGCCTGCTTCCGCCGGTTCAAGCGAAACAGCCGTTGGCGCATGAAGTATCTGGCCCTGGGGGTGGGGGGGATCTTCCTCGTCCGCTTCTATCTGCTGAGTCACGTGCTTCTGTTCCACGTGCTCATGGCCGTCTACGTTACGACGGCGGCGGCGACCCAGCTGGTCGGGAACCTGGCCATCGCGCTGTCCCTGGCCCGCGATCGCGGGTTGGGCCCGGAGCTCACCGTGTCTCGCTCCATGATGTACCGGTCCGTCGTGGTAGGCGTCCTGGGAACCTACCTGGTGGTGATTGGTGCGCTCGGGTGGCTCGGCAACCGCCTGGGCATCCAGGAAGAGATGTTCTGGGGCTCGCTGGTCGTGTTCGTGTCGGCGCTTGGCCTGGCGGCCCTCCTGTTCTCCGAGGACGTCCGCTGGCGTGTGAAGCGCTTCATCAGCCTCCACTTCTACCGGAGCAAATACGACTACCGCGAGCAGTGGATGGAGTTCACGGCGCGGCTCGGCTCGCTGCTGAAGCTCGAGGAGGTGGCCCCCCCGCTCCTCGGTACGGTGACGGCGGCGGTCGGGACCACGCAGGCGGTGCTCTATGTGGCAAGTGAACGGGAAGGGTACCTTCGCTTGGCCGGTGCCGTCGGCGTCTCGCGAGTCCCGCCGATTCTCACCTCGGACTCCGCGCTCATCGCGAGCTTCGGGCAAGAAGGGAGGCCGAACGGCGGAGGGGCGACGCTCGGCGACCCTCCCCTGGGGCCCGAGCTCACACTCGCGCTCGGGGACGGCGCGGTGGCGGTTCCGCTCCGATGGCGGGGCAGCCTGATCGGCCTGCTACTGGTCGGTCCGGAGCGGACGGGCGCCCGATACACCCCGGAGGATCACGAGTTCCTCACGACGGTCGGCAAGCAAGCCGCGGGAGCGATCATGACCGCGCGACTCTCCGAGACTGTGGCGCAGGCTCGCGAATTCGAGGCCTTCCATCGTCTGACGTCGTTCGTGATCCACGATCTGAAGAACTCCGTCTCGGCCCTTTCCATGCTCGGCCAGAACGCTCTCGCGCACTTCGAGGATCCGGAGTTCCAGCGGGACGCGATCAAGACACTTGCGGGAACGGTCGAGCGCATGAAGGGACTGCTCGGAAAGCTGAGCACCACACCCGGGTCGACCCCACTGCGTGTCCAGCCCGTCCCGCTGAGCGATCTGGTCGACGAAGCCGTCCGGCCATTCGAGCGGGATCGTCGGGAATGTCTCGTCAAAGATTTGACCACGGGCGCCAACGTGTCGGCGGACCCCGAGGCGATGCTGCGAGTGCTGCACAACCTGCTCGGTAACGCGATCGAGGCCCTGGACGGAGAAGGCACGGTGACGGTCAAGACGTACGAGGAGCCGGGGTCCGTGGTCATCTCCGTCAGTGACACGGGGTGCGGAATCCCGGAGGAGTTCCTGAGGAACTCGCTGTTCGCGCCCTTCCGCTCGACGAAGAAGGGCGGATGGGGTATCGGTCTCTATCATTCGAAGGAGATCGTGGACGCCCACGGGGGCAGGATCGAGGTCGCCAGCAGAGAAGGCGTGGGGACGACGTTCTGGGTGAAGATGCCACCTCTCAGCACGCCGGTCGATCGGGCGGAGCCGTGACGACGAGAACGGTCGCGAACCCTCTCGTCTCGCCGTGGGTATTTCTGGGCGTGCCTGGCCTCCTGGTCCTTGGGCTGTACGCCCCGCTGGTCCCGGGGCTCGTGCAGGATTGGTCCGAGTTCCCGTCGCTCTCGCACGGGTTCGCCATTCCGTTCATCGCAGCGTACCTCATCTGGTCCAGACTCGACCGACTAAAGGCGACACCGATCGATCCATCCTTGTGGGGCCTCCCGGTGTTCGTCTTGGGCCTCGGGACGTTTGCGGTGGGCCGGGCGGTTGACGAGGTCTTTGTCGCCCGCGTCTCGCTGCCCGTGACACTGCTCGGCCTCGCGATGCTACTTGCGGGATTGAAGGTGACGAAGGGGGTGTGGTTCGGAATCGCCTATCTCGCCTTCATGGTGCCCCTTCCCTATATCACCCTGAAGATCCTCACCACGCGGTCCCGGTTTCTCGACGCGACCGCCTCGAGTCACCTCCTCGGGTGGCTGGGTGTCCCGGTGTATCGGGACGGCGTGTTCCTGCATCTGCCCAACGTCATCCTGGAGGTTGCGGACGACTGCAGCAGCGTTCCGGCGATCGCTGCCCTGCTGTCCTTAGGCGTCGTGTACGCCTGCCTGATCAGGCGTCCCCTGGTGGCACGGGCAGCTTTGATCCTGGCGACGGTACCGCTGGCGATCGGCGCCAACATCATCCGCATCACGTTCACGGCAGCCGCGGCGTACCATGTCGGGCTGTGGACGCTGGGGGGCGTGCACCACAAGTTTGCCGGAACCCTGAACTTCCTGCTCACGTTCTGGCTCCTGATCATCCTGGATGCCGGGCTCGTACGGCTTACGCGATGGCGTCAACGGTGAGACGGCGAACGAGCTTCTTCCTGCTGGCCATCGGTCTGATCGGCGCGACGGCGGCGGTGTCGAACCTGCCGCGCGAGACGGATCAGCCGCCAGGCAACGCCACGCTCAAGCCTATCCCGACCGTGCTGCCCGGGTGGAGTACCTCGGACCGGGCCCCGACTGGAGTCATGCGGCCCGATCCCTCCGCGGAGACCGAGATCGTCCGCGCCTACCAGAACGGCACTCAGACGCTGTGGCTGTCGATCGGGTACTACGCGCACCAGGACCTGGGGCGCCATCCGGCCGCGCGCAAGCTCCTGTTCCCCGGCGGGGGATGGAACCTGAACGAGAAGTCGACACGGATCGCGCTGGATGGGAGAATGGGCCGCACGATCCCGGCTACGCTCGTCGTGATGGAGTCCGGTGACCGGTCGCTGGCGGTCCTCTACTGGTACCAGATCGGTCGCCACAGCGTGGGAAGCGATCAGTGGTATCGCGCGCGGCTGCTCCTCAACCGACTGATTCGGGGGCGGAGCGACGCAGTCCTGGTCCGGATTGCCTCGCCGGTTCCGAATGCGAGGGACGTGGCACCGGTGGTCGCCAAGCAGATGGAATTCGTGCAGGTGTTCTATCCGGAGCTGCTCCGGAGCCTGCCCGAGTAGCACCGGCTGGAGGCGGAGGGAGCCGATGCGGAAGACGACCCTCCTGGTCGTGGAAGATGACGAGTCGATCCGGACCCAGCTCAAGTATGCGCTGCGCGACGAGTACGCGCTGCTGTTCGCCGGCAGCCGGGGCGAGGCCCTCGCTGCGCTTCGAGAGGGCCCGCCGGATCTCATCAGCCTGGATCTGGGCCTCCCTCCGAGCCCGGACACGGCCGAGGAGGGTCTCCAGGCGCTCGAAGAGATTCTCCGCCTGGCGCCGGGGACCAAGGTGATGGTGGTCACCGGGAACGGCGACCGGGAGAACGCGCTCCGCGCGATCCGCCTCGGGGCGTTCGACTACTACGCGAAGCCGATCGAGCTCGAAGAGTTCAAGGTGATCCTGCGCCGCGCGGTCCGCCTCGGGAAGATCGAGCGGGAGACGGAGACCTGGCTGCGGGGCCAGGAGGACGCCATCCGTTTCGAGGAGATTCTGGGGGCGACGCCCGCCATGCGGGAGATCTTCCGGATCATCCATCGGGTCGCGAGGTCGGATGCCACGGTGCTCGTGCAGGGGGAGAGTGGAACTGGGAAAGAGCTGATCGCGCGGGCCATCCATCGGCGCAGTCCGAGGGCGGAGGCGCCCTTCGTGGCGATCAACTGCGGCGCGATTCCAGAGACGCTCCTCGAGGCAGAGCTGTTCGGGCACGAACGTGGTGCATTCACCGGCGCCCATATGCAGCGGAAGGGGAGGGTCGAGCTCGTAGCGGGGGGAACGCTCTTCCTGGACGAGATCGGCGAGCTGAGCCCGATGCTCCAGGTGAAGCTCCTCCGGTTCCTGCAGGAGCGCACGATCGAGCGCGTGGGCGGCCGGGAGCTCATCCACGTCGACACCCGGGTCATTGCGGCCACGAACCGGGACCTCAAGGTGGAGCTCGAGCGGGGTGGGTTTCGCGAAGACCTCTACTATCGGCTGTCGGTAGTCGCGATTCGCGTTCCGCCCCTTCGTGAGCGCGGCGAGGACATCGTCGTCATGGCGAATGCCTTCCTCCGGCGTGTCGGGCAGGAGCAACGCCGCCGACTGCGCTTCAGCTCCGAGGCACTCCAGGCAATCATGGCGTACCGCTGGCCGGGCAACATCCGGGAGTTGGAGAACCGGGTCAGCCGCGCCGTCATCATGGCGAGAGGGGGCCTGATCACCGCCGAGGACCTGGACCTCCAAGCCGCTGCCCAAGACCGGACGGTGTCGCTTCGCGAGATGCGCGGCGAGGCTGAGCGGGAGGCACTGGTGGAGACCCTGGCGCGCCACGCTGGGAACATCAGCCGGGCCGCCCGCGAGCTCCAGATCAGCCGACCGACCCTGCATGGGCTGCTGGAGCGACACGGGGTCAACGCGAAGGACTTCCGAGGGGGTTCGGCTTCCGCGCCCAGCGAGGGAGCTCGGTAAGGTTCCATGTTCCTTCAGTTCCTTCAGTTCCCCGTGCGACGACGACGGCCGTTGAAACGAGCCCGGCCACGCAGACGAGGCTATAGCAATAGCAAGGCGGGAGGATCGGGCTCTGCAAAGAGGACGCGGTCCGGAGCGACCGTGTTTCGGGAGAGCGTAGCGTGTACATTAGCATCGGCCTGACCCTGTTCGTGGTAGCGATGCTCCCGATCTGCCTCGGGCGGCCGTGGATCGGTGTGTTGATGTGGTGCTGGCTCGGGTATATGAATCCGCACCGGCTGACCTGGAGTTTCACGTACGCGATGCCATTTGCGATGATGGTCGCCATCCCGACCCTGGCCGGTCTGCTGGTGGCGAAGGATCGGCGCCCGATCCCGTGGGTCCGGGAGACCTACCTGCTGGCGGCCCTCTGGGGCCTGTTCGTCCTCACCACCGTCTTCGCGATGTACCAGGAATTCGCGTGGGACTACTTGTTCAAGGTGTCGAAGATCCTGCTGTTCACGTTCGTTACCCTGATGCTCTTCCAGGATCGGGGGCGCTTGCGGAAGCTCCTCCTCGTCATTGCGCTGTCGATTGGCTTCTTCGGCCTCAAGGGCGGCATCTGGGCCATCGCCACCGGCGGGGCCAACCGGGTCATGATGCCGGAGGACTCGATGCTCGGAGGGTCAAACGGGGCGGGGCTGGCGCTCAACATCGCCTTGCCGATGCTGCTGTACCTAGCTCGTGAGGAGAAGAACGTCTGGTTGCGGCGGCTGCTCCAGGTGACGTTTCTGTTCTCCATTCCCGCTGTGCTCTTCACCTATTCGCGGGGCGCGGTGCTGGGGCTCGCGGCGGTGGTCTTGGTGTTGGCGAGCAAGGCCAAGCGGTTCCTGGTGGCCGGTCTGGGGCTCGTTATCCTGTACGTATTCCTCGTCAACTTCGCGCCGCCGGAGTGGTTCGAGAAAATGGACACCATCCGGAACTACGAGGAGGATGGGTCGGCCCTGGCGCGGCTCGACGCGTGGTACATCGCTTACCGGCTCGCCCTCGACCATCCGCTGTTCGGCGGCGGATTCGGCTCGGTGGGCATGACCGAGGTGGTCCAGCGGTACATGCCAAACCGGACGTTCAACGTGAACTCCCACAGCATCTTCTTCAACGTGATGGGTGAGCATGGCTTCATGGGGTTGATTCTCTTCCTGGCTCTGATCGGATCATCCCTGCTCACGCTCCGCCGCCTGCGGCGGCGGACGTCGGCGGAAGGCGCCCCCTGGGTGCACAGCTACTCGCACATGTTGGAGGCGGCCTTCGTCGGGTACCTGGTGACCGGCGCGTTCCTGAGCGCCGCGTACATCGACCTTTTCTACCAACTGATCGGCCTCGTCATCCTGTTGAGGGTGCTGGCCGCTCGCGAAGGCGCGAAAGAGGCGGAAGCGACGGTGGTCCCGGCGGCGGCTCAGGGACATCGACCGGGCTATGTGTGGGCTGGCGGGTCTCGCTGGGGTATCGGGCTGCCCGGCGGACGGTGAGATGGTGCACCGGGTGACGGAGATGCTCGCACACCGGGGCCCGGACGGTGAGGGATCCCGCGTCGGTGGGCAAGACCGACCGTCACGGCTCTGGTCATCCGTCGCCTTCGAGGAGTGGGCCGGTCTCGGCCTCATCGCGGTGGCCCGGCGACCGGATGACGTCCTGACCGACCGCAGTGGACCCTTTCTCTACCGGTATGGTGAGGGACGTGCGCGATGAGAGACGGAGCGACGAGGAAGCGACGTTCGGGGCGGCCGCGGTTCCCAAGACCTATCGGCCACGCGGTGGCGTTCGGGCTGGTTCTTGGCCTACTCGGAGGCGTCACCGTGGCGGCACAGGAGAGCGGGCCGCTCCACGTCACGAAGCCCGACCGCATCTGGATCCGGGGCCAGATCCAGGGTGCCATTGCCGGTCTGGAACGTGTGATCGTCATGCTCAAGGGCCCGACCGGCAGCGAGGAGCTCAAGCGGGCTGACCAGCTGACGGTGAGCTATTACACGCTCTGGAACCATGTGGCCCTCGGGATCGAGCATCTCTCCCAGACCCAGCGCTACGACCCCTTGCTGCCGATGGCGCTCGACCAGATCAACCGAGTGCGGGATGTCACGCGAACCGCCCACTCCCGTATCCAGGGCGCGGCCGCGTACGAGCAAGGACGGCAGGAACAGGTCGCGGCGGCCATCACCCAGCTGCAGCAGGCGATCGCCCAGGCCGAGGCGGCCCGCGACCTGCTCTAGCGAAATTCAGTTGGACCGGCGGCAGCCCTCGCGCCTGGCGGCCCGGTGTCGTGGCCGCCCATCGGCGCCGGCGGGGCGGCCAACCGCGTCCACGTTCCGTGTCGATCGGAGGCGCGGGCTCCCCGGGTTCGCGACAGACGCGGCGCTTCCGGACGACGGGGCAGAACGATGGCCATTACGGCTCACTGTGTCGATAGAGATAGAGATGGGTTTGTCCGGGGAGCCCCTGGTCGCCGCAAAAGACGGAACCCACCATCACGACCGCATTGGCCACCGGATCGTAGACGATCGAGCTCCCGATGACCGGGGCCACGCCCGTGTGCGGCACCGTCTCCCAGGTGTTCGTCGCGGGATCATAAGCCAGCATCGCCTGGAGATGCGCACACGGATCCTTGACCACGGGCCACAGCACCCGCTGCGCCACGGAGTCCCACACAAGTGTGGTGTAGTAGTCAAATTGCGGTGGTGAGCCGACTGGCGGCTGCGGCAGCAGTGACACTGTGCCGGATGGCCGGTGGTACTTGTAGCACTCGGCCGAGAACGTCACACCATCGCTGTTTTGGATGCGGGCACAGAAATACATCGTCCGGCTCACCGGGTCCCAAGCAGGATAGTTGCGACTCGCTTCCTGCGGGGGAATCCACCCGCCCGGTGCTGGGAAGGTGGGGGAGCGGGTGATGCAGATGGGCGTCTCGGTGACCGTGGCAGGGGTGACGCCGATGTTGTAGGCCGTGATCTTTGACCCAGTCCCAATGCCTGGACACGCATGGGGTTGGATGACGAGTAGGCTGTTTGTGGCCGCGTCGAAGGCACCGCTGCCCTGGTTGCCCGGGAGTTGGGGCACATCGGTGCGGCGAGTCCAGGTGCGGGTAGTCAGGTCGAAGAAGAAGAGCCCGTGCCAGCGCGTGGCCCGCCCCGGACCGCACTCCGACCCATCAATGCTTCCCGGTTGACCGAAGGGCGCAAAGAACCCATTTTGCCACACCCAGATGCCGTGTCGCACCGAATCATAG
>JBKPAK010000281.1:0-29357 GCA_046726415.1 Candidatus Methylomirabilota bacterium | reverse complement strand
GCGGTTTGCCATCAAGTTCTCGACGGTGGCGATCTTGTTCATCCTCATCGATATCGAGCTGCTCTTCGTGTGGCCGTGGGCGATGCTCTACCGAAAGCTGGGCTGGTTCGGCTTCGTGGAGATGGTGGTGTTTCTGGCCATCCTCATGTTCGGGTTCGCCTACATCTGGCGCAAGGGAGGATTCGAGTGGGAGTAGGCAGTTTCTTCACCGGGAAGCTCGACGAGGCGATCGGCTGGGCCCGAAAGTACTCCATCTTCCAGTACCCGTTCGTGACCGCGTGCTGTGGGATGGAATACATGGCCACCGCCTGCTCGCACTACGACGTGGATCGCTTCGGGGCGGGCCTTCCGCGCTTCTCTCCACGCCAGGCCGACGTCCTCTTCGTGGTGGGAACGATCAGCCACAAGATGGCCCCTGTCCTCAAGCGCGTGTACGATCAGATGACGGAGCCGAAGTGGGTAGTGGCCTTTGGGGTGTGCACGTGCACGGGTGGCTTCTACAACAACTACGCGACGGTGCAGGGCATCGACACCCTCATCCCAGTGGACGTCTACATTCCGGGCTGCCCGCCGCGGCCGGAAAGCGTCATCGACGGCCTCATGAAACTTCAAGACAAAATCGCGGCCAGCGCCCAGAGGTTCTGAGACCACGTGGCGACGCCAGGGAACGGGAGACCGGTCGGCGGGTGCCGCGGGAGCGGCAGCGCGGCGGACCGGCGGGGTCGAGCGGCGGCTGAGCCGCCGCAATCGCCTCCATCGGCTTCGCCTTCGACGGCGACGGCGACCGGCTCATCGCCGTCGATCACGCGGGAACCATCCGGGACGGCGACTACGTGTTGGCCATCGCGGGCCGTCTGGATCACGCGCGGCGCAATCCCGGTGGGGGGTGTCGGGGGGAGCGGCGGTCGCTCCCCCCGACGTTGAAATGGACGGACCAGCCATTCTCACCCGCCTCACCGAGCACTTCGGCAGTCAGATCGTCGACTCCCACGCCCATCGCGGTGATCACACAGCCGTCGTCGACCGTGCGGCCATTCCCGAGGTCTTGCGCTTCTGCCGCGACGACGAGGGCCTGGGGTTCGACGTGCTGATGGATCTGACGGCGGTGGACTACCTCCGGTATCCCGGTCGTGAGGATGGCCCCCGCTTCGAGGTCGTGTACCACCTGTACTCGATCCGCCACAATCACCGGTTGCGCGTCAAGACGCGGGTCGACGAGGACGAGGCCGTGGTGCCCACCGCCGTGGCCGTGTGGCCCATCGCGAACTGGTTCGAGCGCGAGGTGTGGGACATGTTCGGGGTCCGCTTTGCCGGTCACCCGGATCCGCGGCGCCTGCTCATGTACGAGGAGTTCGCGGGACATCCCCTGCGCAAGGACTACCCGATCGACCGGCGGCAGCCGCTCATCGGTCCGCAGATCTGACATGGCCGACACGACGGTCCGCGAGTTCATGCTCGGCGAGGGGGGCGGCACCGGCGGGGGCAGCCAGAACCTCATGGTCGGCGTGGGGCCGGCCCACCCGGCCATGCACGGGATCATCCGCATTCTGTGCGAGCTCGACGGTGAAACCATTGCCCGCGCCGACGTGGAGATCGGCTACCTGCACCGCGCCTTCGAGAAGGATTGCGAGGTCGGAGGGTGGAACAATGCCATCCCGTACACCGACCGCTTGAACTACGTCTCGCCCCTCATCAATAACTTCGCTTACGCGGCCGCGGTGGAAAAGCTGCTCGGCATCGAGGTCACCGAGCGGTGCAAGTACGTTCGCACGATCATGAGCGAGATCTCGCGCATCAGCGACCATCTGACGTGCGTGGGCGCCTCGGCCATGGAGCTGGGAGCCTTCACCGTCTTCCTCTACATGATCAAAGCCCGCGAGTACCTGTGGGAGCTTGTGGAGGCGGTGACCGGCGCGCGCTTGACCATCTCCTACGGACGCGTCGGCGGGGTGAGGGCCGATCTGCCCGAGGGCTTCGGAGAGGGCGTCAAGAAGGCCTTTGCTGAGGTGCGCGAAGTACTCCGCGAAGTACATCGGCTGCTCACCGACAACCGCATCTTCATGGACCGCATGGTGGGGATCGGGGCGCTGAGCCGCGAGGAGACCATCCGCTACGCCATCACCGGCCCGCTCCTGCGGGCAGCCGGGGTACCCTATGACGTCCGCCGGGCACAGCCACACTGGGCGTACGATCGCGTCGAGTTCGAGATCCCCACTCAGCAGGATGGGGACAACTACGCCCGCTACCTCGTGCGCATGGCCGAGATGGAGCAGTCCATGCGCATCGCCGAACAGGCGCTGGCCGCGCTCCCGGGCGGCGCGATCAACGTCGACTTCGAAGGCCGCGAGATCGATCCGGCCGCCTACGTCGACCGAGGGAAGCAGGGCAAGACCGATGGGTTGCTCCTCATCCCCCTGACGCTGTCACCGAACCTCCAGGGGCAGGATCGGGCGGCCCTGAGCCGGGTGAACACCAGTGACAAGCGGGTAGTGCTGCCGTCCAAGAACGACGCCTACGGTTCCATCGAAGGCCTCATGAATCACTTCATGCTGATCATGGAGGGGTATGGCATCCGGCCCCCGCCGGGCGAAGCCTACTTCGCCACCGAGGGCGCCAACGGCGAGCTCGGATTCTACGTCGTGTCGGATGGTGGGGACCGCCCCTACCGGGTGCGCTGCCGGCCGCCGTGCCTGCCCCCGCTGGCTGCCCTCCACCGGATGATCGAGGGGCAGATGATCGCCGATCTCGTGCCCACCTTCGGCTCCGTCAACATGATCGGAGGCGAGCTCGACCGATGACCCCACGGGCGCCTCGGTCAGGCCACCCGCGGTGTGCGCCGACCCGCGCGGTCGCTACACATGACGCCACGGGCGCCTCGGTCAGGCCACCCGCGGTGTGCGCCGACCCCGCGCCGTCGCTACACATGACGCCACGGGCGCCTCGGTCAGGCCACCCGCGGTTCGCGCCGACCCCGCGCCGTCGCTACACATGACGCCACGGGCGCCTCGGCCGGGCCAACCCGACGCACCGAACGGTCCCATCGCCTTCTCTTCCGAGCAGGTGGCAGAAGTGCGCCGGCTCCAGTCTCTCTACCCGAACCCGCGGGGCGCGCTGCTCCCCGTCCTCCACATGGCCCAGGAGACCTTCGGTTACATCTCCCTCGAGGTCGAAGAGTATGTGGCGGGACTGTTCCATCTCTCGCCGGCGCATGTGCACGAAGTGGTGACCTTCTACACCTTGTATTTCCGCGCCCCCAAGGGCCGGCACGTCATCTCCGTGTGTCACAACCTTTCCTGCCATCTGGCGGGGGCGCCCGCGCTGCTCCAGCACCTGCGGGAACGCCTGGGCATCGAGGCGGGCGAGACGACCGAGGACGGCCGCGTGACCTGGTTCGCCGTGGAGTGCTTGTGCGCCTGCGAGCATGCGCCGATGGCCCAGGTCGATGAGCGCTACGAGTTCGACCTCACCCCAGCCGCGCTCGATCGCATTCTCGAGGGGCTCCGGTGACCGCCGAGAAGATCCTCACGCGGAATTTCGAGCGGCCCCGGTCTGAAACGCTGGAAGACTATCGGGCGACCGGCGGCTACACCGCGCTCGAGCGGGCCCGACAGTTGGAGCCCGGGACCATCGTGGAGGAGATCCGGAAGTCGAATTTGCGAGGCCTGGGAGGGGCGGGTTTCCCGACGGGCGCCAAGTGGTCGTTCATCCCCAAGAACCACACGGGCCCGGTGTATCTCGTGGTCAACGCTGACGAGGGAGAGCCGGGAACATTCAAGGATCGCTACCTTCTGGAGCGGGATCCCCACGCCCTCATCGAGGGCATGCTGATCGCCGCCCGCGCCGTTCGATCTCGCTTGGGCTTTGTCTACATCCGGGGCGAGTACATCGAGCCCTGGCGTCGGTTCCGCGCCGCGGTGCAGGAGGCCTACGCGGCCGGCCTCCTCGGTCAGGGCTTCGATATCGTGGTGCATCGGGGCGCCGGCGCCTACATCTGCGGCGAGGAGACCGGGCTGATTTCTTCGCTGGAGGGCAAGAAGGGCTGGCCCAAGCTCAAACCGCCGTTTCCCGCGATCAAGGGGGCTTTCGACCAGCCTACCATCGTGAACAACGTGGAGACCCTCTGTCACGTGCCGCATATCATCAATCGCGGTGCCGAGTGGTTCGCCGGCTTGGGCACGAAGACCCAGGGTGGCACGCGGATCTACTCGGTCTCGGGTCGCGTGAAGCGCCCGGCAATCTACGAGGCACCGGTGAGCGTCACCCTGCGTCAGCTCATCTATGACTATGCCGGCGGGGTAACCGGCAGCGGTCGCCTCAAGGCCGTCGTGCCGGGCGGGTCCTCCGCACCCATCCTCACCGCCGACCAGATCGACGTGACCATGGACGTGGACGGCTTGCGCAACGCCGGCTCCATGATCGGCTCGGCGGGAGTCGTGGTCATGGATGAGACCGTCTCCATCCCCGAGGCGCTCATGGTGGTGGCGCGCTTCTACGCCCACGAGAGCTGCGGCCAGTGCACGCCCTGCCGGGAGTCCACCGGCTGGATCTACAAGATCGTGCACCGCATCGTCGACGGGCACGGGTCCAAAGAGGATCTCGACACGATCCTCGATGTGGCCCGCCGTGGTGGTGGCACCACGATCTGCGCCTTCTACGACGGAGCCATCGGCCCCTACATCTCCTACATCGAGAAGTTCCGCGAGGAGTTCGAGGCTCTGATGCCCCGTGCCTAGGCTCACCATCGACGGCAGGGAACTCGAGGTCCCCCCGGGAACGAATCTGATCGAGGCCGCGCGGCGAGCGGGGATCGAGGTCCCGCACTACTGCTACCACCCTGGGCTCTCGGTGGCCGGGCAATGTCGCCTGTGCATGGTCGACATCGAGAAGGCGCCGAGGCCCACCATCGCCTGCAATACGCTGGCCGCCGACGGGATGGTGGTGCTGACCCAGACGGACCGGGTGCTCGAGACGCGTCGGTCGATCATGGAATTCCACCTGATCAACCATCCGCTCGACTGCCCGGTGTGCGATCAGGCCGGGGAGTGCTGGCTGCAGATCTACTACATGAAGCACGGTCTCTACGACCCCCGGATGGTGGACGAGAAGGTGCACAAGCCGAAGGCCGTGCCCCTCGGCCCGCACGTCATCCTCGACGCGGAGCGCTGCATCCTGTGCTCGCGCTGCGTGCGCTTCTGCGACGAGGTCACGGCCACCGGGGAGCTCGGCATCTTCAACCGGGGGGATCACTCCGAGATCGGGCTGTTCCCGGGACGGACCCTGGAGAACAAGTACTCGGGCAACGTGGTGGACATCTGTCCGGTGGGCGCGCTCACCGACCGGGACTTCCGATTTCAGGTCCGCGTGTGGTATCTGGATACGGCCCCGTCGATCTGTCCGGGTTGTGCGCGCGGCTGCAACATCGACGTGCACGTGAATCGGCGTCGCCGTCATCACGCCGAGGGTCGTCGGGTGGCCCGACTCAAGCCGCGCTTCAACGAGGCGGTCAACCGCTGGTGGATGTGTGACGATGGTCGTTACGGCTTCCACTTCGTGGATGACCCGACGCGGCTGACGCGCCCCACCCGCGGGGCCGGGGCCCAGGCCCGCGATGTGAGCTGGGACGAGGCGATCGGTGTCGTCGCCGACCTCCTCCGACGCGCCCCCGAGGCGCTGGGTGTCATCGCCTCGCCGCGCATGGCCAACGAGGACCTCTTCGCCCTGCGCCGCCTGCTCGGGCACAGCGGGGTGAGCCGGGTGGGCTTCCGCGTTCCCCCCGCCGTCCTCGGTGACCAGGACGACTTCCTCATCCGCGCCGACAAGCACCCCAACACGCGCGGCGCGGAACTGATCGGTCTCGATGGCGACACGGCCGCTCTCCTGGCCGATGCCCGAGCCGGGCGGCTCCGGCACCTGTGGGTGTTCGGTTACGACCTGTTCGAGAGCGGGTGGCCGGCAGCCGAGGTCGAGGGGGCCCTGAGCGCCGTAGAGACGCTCATCTTCACGGGCACCAATGCCCACCGCACGAGCGCGCGCGCGCATCTCGTGCTGCCATCGACGGCCTGGGTCGAACGGGACGGCACCTTCACCAATTTCGAGGGGCGGGTGCAGCGCTTCCGCGCCGCCGTCGATCCGCTCGGCGAGGCGCGACCCGAGTGGCAGGTCGTCGGAGCGTTGCTGACCGCGCTCGGCGAGGAGCCCGCGGCCTCGCGCGCTCAGCACTGGTTTCGGCAACTCGCCGCCGCCGTCGAACCGTTCCGCGCCCTCCGCTACGAAATCCTCGGCGAGGGCGGGCAGATGGTCCCGGCCGCCAGCGCTCCCCCGGGCCTGCCGGCATGACGATGCTGACGGATCTCGCCATCGCGCTGGGGCGCGTGCTGTTCGTCATGCTCTTCGTCCTCAACCTCGGGGGGATTCTGACCTGGGTCGAGCGCAAGCAATCGGCGATCATGCAGGACCGCATCGGCGCCAACCGGGCGTCGATCTTCGGGTTCCGCATCCTGGGGCTCTTCCACCCGCTGGCCGATGCCATCAAGATGCTGACCAAGGAGGACTTCTTCCCCGCCCGGGCCGATCGCTTCCTCTTCACCTTGGCCCCGTTCGTCTCCGTGTTCTTCGCCTTGGTGGCCTTCGCCTCTATTCCCTTCGGCGATACGCTGCGCGTAGCCGGGCGCGAGATTCCCCTGCAGGCCATCACCCTGGACGCGGGCGTCCTGTACGTCTTCGCCATGCTGTCCTTGGGGGTGTACGGGGTCATGATGGCGGGGTGGTCGTCGGCGAACAACTATGCCCTCCTCGGGGGGCAACGGGCGGCGGCCCTCATGATTTCCGCGGAGATCGCCATCGGCGCGTCCATCATGGGCGTCGTCATGATCTATGGCTCCTTGAACATGATGGACATCGTGCGGGGGCAGGGGACGTACCTGTGGGGATGGATTCCCCTCTGGGGCATCGTGACCCAGCCGCTCGCCTTCGTGCTCTTCCTGACGGCGGGGGTGGCCGCCACCAAACGCATCCCGTTCGATACGCCGGAGGGGGAGTCCGAGATCATCGGCTACTTCATCGAGTACAGCGGGATGAAGTTTGGCATGTTCGCCATGGCCGACTTTCTGGAAACGGTGGTGATCGCCGGCATGACCACCGCGTTGTTCCTCGGCGGCTGGCAGGTGCCCTACCTGGCGGCCGACGGCCTCCGCTTCCCGTGGGGGAGTGCGCTGACCCTGCCGCACCTCCTGGTGACCATCCTCCAGGTGGGCGCCTTCATCCTCAAGGTGGTGGCCATGATCTTCGTCCTGATGCTCGTCCGGTGGACGCTTCCGCGTTTCCGCTACGATCAGGCGATGCGGCTGGGTTGGCTCGGCCTCTTTCCCCTCTCGATCGCCAACATCGTGATCACCGGCGCGGCTCTTTTGTTCCTCGGCGGACGGGCATGAAGCTGCGCCAGCGCTTCTACGTCGTGGAGGTCCTGTCGGGGATCGCCCTCACCGCCCGCCACTTCTTTCGCAACATGGGACGCCACCTCGCCCACACCCTCGGGCGAGGTGGCGCGCGGGGCGCGGTGACCATCCAGTATCCGGAGGAGCGCCGCCCGTATTCCCCACGCCTCCGTTCCCTCCACCGGCTGGTGCGCCGCGAGGACGGCTCCCCTCGGTGCGTGGCGTGCATGATGTGCGAGACGGTCTGTCCGGCGCACTGCATCTACATCGTGGCCGATGAGCACCCCAACCCCGAAATCGAGAAGATGCCCGAGCGCTTCGACATCGATCTCGGCAAATGCGTGTTCTGCGGCTACTGTGTGGAGGCCTGCCCCGAGGACGCCATTCGCATGGACACCGGTATTCTCGAGTTCTCGTCGTACAGCCGGGGTGGCATGATCTACACGAAGGAAATGCTCTTGGCTCTCGAGCCGGGCGGCCCCGACGGCCGGCCTCGCTCGCCCGTGCCCATCCCTGCGGACCGGGCCGCCCCATGAACCAGGCCGCCTTCATCGTCATCGCCTTGGTGGCGGTGGGCTCGGGGCTGGGGCTGATCCTCAAGGCCAACCCGATTCACGGGGCGCTCTTCCTCGTGGTGAACCTCGCCAGCATCGCCGCCCTCTACCTGATGCTCGGCGCGGAGTTCCTGGCCCTCGCCCAGATCATCGTGTACGCGGGGGCCATCATGGTGCTCTTCGTGTTCGCCATCATGGTCCTCATCCCCGGCAAAGAAGAGACCGGGCCCGATCCGTGGCGCCACGTGCGCGCGATCGCCCTCCCCCTGGGCGGATTGCTTCTCGTGATGCTGGTGGCGGTGCTCGGGCGAGGGAGGGCGGTGCCGTCGGACGCGGGCCGGGCTCCCCACGGCATCGAGGACCTGGGCCGAGCGCTGTTCACCGACTACCTGCTGCCGTTCGAAGTCACGTCGGTGCTCTTGTTGGCCGCGATGGTCGGGGTGATCCTCCTGGCCCGTCGCGAGGCCTAGGCCATGATCCCGGAGACGTACTACACGGCACTCTCGGCGATCCTGTTCGCCATCGGCGTGATCGGCGTGGTCATCCGCCGCAATCCGCTCGTCATCTTCATGTCCATCGAGCTGATGCTGAACGCCGCTAACCTCGCGCTGGTGGCCTTCGCGCACCGGCTTGGTAACCTTGAGGGACAGGTTCTCGTATTCTTCGTGATGGCGGTGGCCGCGGCGGAAGTCGCGGTCGGACTCGCCATCATCGTTGCGATCTTCCGGCTTCGCACGCGGCTCTCCGTCGACGATCTGAGCCTCATGCGCTGGTAGCGGAAGGAGGGGCGGGAGAAAAACATGGCTCAGACACGTGAAACCGCGCGGGCGCAGCGCCCGGCCGCCACGCCGTCGACCGAGGTGGACAGCGAGCTGGCTCGGCGGCTGCTCTCCGAGATGATGCTGATCCGGCGCTTCGAGGAAAAGGCGGCCGAGGGCTACGCCATGGGCAAGATCGGCGGATTCCTGCACCTCTACATCGGCGAGGAGGCGGTGGCCGTCGGGGCCACCTCGGTGCTGCGGCCCGACGACTACGCGGTGGCGGCCTACCGCGAGCACGGTCACTGTCTGGCCAAGGGCTCCGACCCACGGCGGGCCATGGCCGAGCTGTATGGGCGCCGGGACGGCCTGTGCAAGGGCAAGGGCGGATCGATGCACCTCTTCGACCGATCGGTCAATTTCCTGGGTGGGCACGCCATCGTGGGGTCGCATCTTCCCCTGGCCACCGGGGTCGGCTTCGCCATCAAGTACCAGGGGGGCGACCAGGTCATCCTGTGCTATTTCGGCGATGGGGCCGTTCCCCAGGGGGAATTCCACGAGTCCCTGAACCTCGCCATGCTGTGGAAGCTTCCCGTCGTCTACATCTGCGAGAACAACGGCTATGCCATGGGAACCTCCGTCGAGCGCGCTCTGGCGGAGCCGGAGATCTGGAAATTCGGCAACAGCTACAACATGCCGTGCGAGTCGGTGGACGGGATGGATGTGCTGAGCGTGCGCGACGTGGTCGCCAGGGCGGTGGCGCGGGCGCGGACGGACAGCGTTCCCAGCCTCATCGAAGCGCGCACCTACCGCTTCCGCGGGCACTCCATGCGCGATCCGGCCGGCGCCGTGTACCGGACGAAGGAGGAGGTGGAACGCGAGAAGTTGCGCGATCCCATCGCGCTCTTCCGCGAGCGCGTTCTGGCCGAGGGATGGCTCGGCGAGGCCGACATCCGGGCCATCGAAAAGGATATCAACGATCGCATCGACGAGGCGGTTGCCTTCGCCGAGGCTTCACCCGAGCCGCCGGCGGAGTGGCTGTTCACCGACATCTACAAGGACTGACGCAATGGCGGTGATGACCTATCGGGAAGCGCTCAACCTGGCGCTCCGCGAGGAGATGCATCGCGACCCGCGCGTCTTCATCCTCGGCGAGGAGGTGGGCCTCTACGAGGGGGCGTATAAGGTGACTCAGGGGCTCCTCAAGGAGTTCGGTCCCCTGCGCGTGGTGGACACCCCCATCGCCGAGTCGGGCTTCACCGGGTTGGGCATCGGGGCGGCCATGGTCGGGCTCCGGCCCGTGGTCGAGATGATGACCTTCAACTTCGCCCTGCTGGCTCTGGATCAGATCGTCAACACAGCGGCCAAGGTCCACTACATGTCGGGCGGCCAGTATCACGTCCCCATCGTGATCCGCGGGCCCGGCGGGCCGGCGCACCAGCTGGCCGCGCAGCATTCGCAGTCGATGGAGAGCTACTTCTATCACGTGCCCGGACTGAAGGTCGTCCGCCCTTCGACACCGCTGGACGCCAAGGGACTTCTCAAAGCGGCCATCCGCGACGACAACCCGGTGATCTTCATCGAGTCCGAGACGCTCTACGCCATCAAGGGCGAGGTGTCCGAGGATCCGGACTTCGTGGTCCCTCTCGGACAAGCGGTCGTCCGGCGCGAAGGGCGGGACGCCACGGTGGTGGCCTACATGGGGATGCTCTACCGGGCACTGGAGGCGGCCGAGGAACTGTCCAAGGAGGGGATCGAGATCGAGATCGTCGACCCGCGAACCTTGCGCCCCATGGACGCCCCAATGATCATCGGTTCCGTCAGGAAGACGCATCGCGCGGTGGTGGTGGAAGCCGGCGCGGGCTTTGCCGGCATGGGCTCGGAGATCGCCTCCTTCATCACGGAGCAGGCCTTCGACGACCTCGACGCGCCCGTCGAGCGCGTCACCGGCGCCAACGCCCCCATGCCGTATGCCCGCAATCTCGAGCAGCTGAAGACGCCCACCAAGCAGAAGATCATCGACGCCATCCGCCGTGTCTGCTACGCGAACGGGGGCCGGAGCTAGCCCGTGGCTGTGACCAAGGTGGTCATGCCCAAGCTCTCCGAGGCCATGGAGACCGGAAAGATCATCAAGTGGCTCAAGCAGGAGGGCGATCGCATCCAGGGGGGGGATATCGTAGCCGAGGTCGAGACGGACAAGGCCGATGTCGAGATGGAGGCCTTCGGTTCAGGCATCCTCCGCAAGATCATCGTCCCCGCGGGTGGGCAGGTGCCTGTAGGGGCGCTCATCGGCGTGATCGCCGAGCCCAGCGATGACATCTCGGCCATGATCGCTGAGGCTGCCTCCCCCAGCGCATCGGAGAGTGCGGCGACGGCTCCGACTCGCCCAGCGGAGCCCGAGACCACTCCCGCCGGGGTTCCGACATCGGGGGGCGCACCGCCGGCCCAACCAGCTCCGCCACGGCCGGCGGCACCGCCCGTGCAGCCAGCTCCCTCACGGCCGGCGGCACCTCCGGTGCAGCCAGCTCCCGCACGGCCGGTGCTATCGCCGGTGCAGCCAGCTCCGCCACGGCCGGTGCTCACCCCCGTCCCGAGTCCAGCCCCGGTAGGTCAGGTGCGGATCAAGGCCTCGCCTCTTGCCCGGAAGATCGCGGCTCAGTGGGGCGTCGACCTCGCGCAGGTCCAGGGAAGTGGCCCGGGCGGTCGCGTCGTGCGCCGGGACGTGGAGGCGGCGGCTGCCGCAGCGCCGATGCCCGCCGCAGCCGGTCCGACCGAGGCCGAGTTCGAGGACCTTCCGCTCTCGCCCATGCGCGCCACCATCGCCAAGCGCATGGCCCTGGCCAAGGCGCCGGTCCCACACTTCTACGTCAGCACCGAAGTGGCGATGGATCGGGCATGGGCGCTGCGCGAAGAGCTCAACGCCCTGGACGGTCAGGCGAAGATTTCGGTCAACGATCTCGTGGTGCGCGCCTGCGCGCTTGCCCTCGTGAAACACCCTGGCATCAATGCGTCGTTCCAGGGCGAGAGCATCCGGGTGTACCACCGGGCGCATCTCGGCATCGCGGTGGCCCTCGACGAGGGCCTCATCACGCCCGTCCTGCGCGACTGCCAGGCCAAATCCCTGACCCAGATCGCGGTGGAGTCGCGAGACCTGACCGAGCGGGCGCGCGCCCGCAAGCTCCGGGCGCTGGAGCTATCCGGGGCCACCTTCTCGATCTCCAATCTGGGGATGTACAACGTCACGGAGTTCTCGGCGATCATCAACCCGCCCGAGGGCGCCATTCTCGCCGTGGGATCGGTCCGCCGCGTCCCGGTCGTCGACGAAGGAGGTGAGCTCACCACCGGACGGCGAATGATGCTCACCTTGTCGTGTGACCATCGGGTCATGGACGGCGCCATGGGCGCCCGCTTCCTGCAAGAGCTCAAGCGGTTGCTCGAAGAGCCGCTCCGGCTGGTCGCCTGATCCGGCAATGGCCACGCATGCGTTCGACGTGGCAGTGCTGGGGACGGGCCCTGGCGGCTACGTGGGGGCCATCCGCTGTGCGCAGCTCGGCCTGTCCGTGGCCGCCGTGGAAGACGATCGCCCGGGTGGTGTGTGTCTGAACTGGGGATGCATTCCCACGAAGGCGCTCCTTCGCAATGCCGAGATCGTCCACCTCTTCCATCGCGCCGCGGAGTTCGGCATTCGCGTGAACGGCTTCGAAGCCGACTATGCGGAGGCCATCCGCCGGAGTCGGCGCGTGGCCGACCGCATGGCCAAGGGCGTGGAGTTCCTCTTCAAGAAAAACAAGGTGGCGCTGTTCCCGGGGCGGGGCAGCCTGACGAGCCCCACGACCATCGACATCGCGGGGTCGAGCGGATCCGAGCGGATCCAGGCGCGCGCGGTGATCGTCGCCACCGGTTCGGAGCCCAGGTCCCTCCCGGGCGTCACCATCGACGAGGAACGGGTCCTGTCCTCCAACGGGGCGGTGCGGCGGGAGCAGGCGCCGCGGTCCCTGGTCATCATTGGCGCCGGAGCGGTGGGAGTGGAGTTCGCCGACGTCTACAGCGCATACGGCACCCAGGTGACCTTGCTCGAAGCGCTGTCGCGTATCCTCCCCATCGAAGACGAAGAGGTTTCGGCGCAGCTCGCCCGCAGCCTCACTCGCCGAGGCATCGCTCTCCGGACCGGCATCAAGGTCGCGGCCGTGAACGTGGGCGCCGCCGGCGTGGTCGTGGAGACTGACGGGGGAAATGTAGAGGCCGACCAGCTGCTGATGGCGGTGGGCCGCAAGGCGCGGCTTGACGGGATCGGGCTGGAGAAGCTGGGCGTGAAGCTCGACCGCGGCTTCATCGCCGTCACCCCGCGCATGGAGACATCGATCTCTGGACTCTATGCCATCGGGGATGCGACGGGACGCCAGCTGCTCGCCCACAAGGCCATGGCCGAGGGGGTGGTCGCCGCCGAGGCCATTGCCGGTCGAGATCCGCGCCCGGTCGACTACGGGAACGTGCCGTCGTGTACCTACTGCCGTCCCCAGGTCGCGTCCCTCGGCCTCACCGAGGTGCAGGCCAAGGAGGGCGGACGCGAGTTGACCGTGGGGAAGTTCCCCTTCACGGCCAGCGGGAAGGCGGTGGCCCTGGGCGAGACCGACGGCTTCGTCAAGGTCGTCGCAGACAAGAGCACGGGCGAGATCCGCGGCGTTCACATCCTTGGTCCGGAGGCGACGGAGATCATTCACGAATTCTCCCTGGGGCGGACTCTCGAAGCCACCCTGGAGGAGATCATCCATACGATCCACGCCCATCCCACGCTGTCCGAGGCGAGCCTCGAGGCGACCCTCGGAGCGCTCGGACACGCCATCCACATTTGACCGCTTCGCTCGTCATGCTCCGACCCAGTGTCATGTGGGCAAAGACCGATGGCCCGCGTGGCCTCGGTGTAGCCAGGGTGTCGTGATCCCGCGCGGAACCCGGCCGTGCGTATGGCTCATCGGGGTCGCGCTGGGCCTGGGAGCGTGCGCGAGCTCCGCCGAGCGCAACTGGGAGAAGCCGGGAGCGACTCCGGCGGCGCTCGAGGCGGATGAGTCGGAATGTCTGGCCGCTGCTGGCTTGCAGCGTCGGCCACAGGTCCATGCGGGAACTGCCGGAATCCCTGGTCGCGAGGGTGACTTCGCCGGCCGCGGGTACGAGGCTTACGTCACCTGCATGCAGGCGAAGGGATACACGAGGCCCAGTCGCTGACGCCTGGTGTCACCGCTCAGGCGTTTCGCTGCTCCGGCGGATCTCGGCGCGTACGGCCTCTCGTCCCGCGTCGAAGGCGTCGCGCAGGCGCCGCGTCTCCGCCTCCAGCAGGTCACGCCCGCGGTCGAGCCAGGTGCCCGCTCGACTCTGCACGTCGGCCGCGAAATGGTGCGCCCGGCGGGCAACCGTCTCACCCATCTCGTTGCCTCGCTCGGCGATGTACTCGCGCGCCTCGTGACCGGACCGCGGTGTCAAGAGAAGAGCCGCGGCCGCGCCGGCCACCGCCCCCAGCAGAAAGGAAAGAAACCGTCCGCCGCCGCGCTCGCTAGCCATGATTGCCTCCCGTCGGCGTTGCCAGTCGCTGGACGAAGACATCGATGCCCTTCCGGATGGCCGCCGCGATCCCCATGATCTGACCTGCGCGGGTGAGTCCCCACAGGCCCATCACCAGAGTTCCCAACCCCTCAGACACCTGATGAGCGCGCTCGATCATGGTCGACAGGCGTACCGCGGTCATCCGGGCCTCGCGGGTCGCCGCTTTCGCTTCCTCGGTCAGTCCTCGCAGCGCGACCAGGGTCGGCGCGACTTCCTGCTCGAACGCGGTCAGGAGCCGCTCCGCCCGCCGGAGCGTCTGCCGCAGGGCCACGACGGTGGCCACCAGAGCCACGGTCAGCGCCACCGCGCACAGCACGACCGGGATCTGCCACCACAGGTCCATGGCCGTCGATTATCGGCGAATGCACACAAAAGTCAATAAATCCGTTGACTTTCTGAGCGGGCCCTTTCTATACTTCGCGGAGAAAGCACCAACTCATGTCCCTCCAGGAGCGCTTCGAGGAGCTTCGCCGCCGGCGACGTGAGGCCGAGACCGGAGGAGGCGACGAGCGAGTCCGCCGTCAGCACAAGATCGGAAAGAAGACGGCGCGAGAGCGGCTCGACCTCTTGCTTGATCTCGGGTCCTTCGCAGAGCTGGATCAGTTCGTGGTGCATCAGAGCCACGACTTCGGCATGGAGCAGCAGCGCGTCCTGGGCGACGGCGTGGTCACGGGCTCGGGGCGCATTCATGGCCGCCCGGTCTTCGTCTTCGCGCAGGACTTCACGGTGTTCGGTGGATCGCTGTCGGAGGCCTACGCGCGCAAGATCTGCAAGGTGATGGACCTGGCCATGAAGACCGGCATCCCGATCGTCGGGCTCAACGACTCTGGGGGGGCGCGCATCCAGGAAGGCGTGGTCTCGCTCGCCGGCTATGCCGACATCTTCCTGCGCAATACCCTGGCTTCGGGGGTGGTCCCCCAGATCTCGGCCATCATGGGCCCCTGTGCGGGCGGGGCGGTCTACTCGCCGGCCATCACCGACTTCGTCTTCATGGTCAAGAACACCTCCTACATGTTCGTCACGGGGCCCGAGGTGATTCGGGCCGTGACTCACGAGACGGTGTCACTGGAGGAGCTGGGGGGAGCCATCACTCATGGATCGACGTCCGGTGTCGCCCACTTCGCTGCCGAGGGCGAAGAGGAGTGTCTGGCCCTGATCCGCGAGCTGATGAGCTTTCTGCCTCAGAACAATCTGGAGGATCCCCCGTTCCGGCCGACGCAGGATCCGCGCGACCGGCGCGATGACGCGCTCCAGACGGTCGTGCCCCAGCAGCCCAACAAGCCCTACGACATGAAAGACATCATCCGGGCGGTGCTCGACGACCGGTACTTTTTCGAAGTGCAGGCGACCTATGCCCCCAACCTGGTCATCGGGTTCGGTCGCCTCGGCGGTCGGCCGGTGGGAATCGTGGCGAATCAACCCGCGCACCTCGCCGGTTGCCTCGACATCAACGCCTCTATCAAGGGCGCCCGCTTCGTGCGCTTCTGCGACTGCTTCAACATCCCGCTGGTGACCTTCGAGGACGTGCCGGGCTTTCTGCCCGGTACCGCCCAGGAGTTCGGCGGCATCATCAAACACGGCGCCAAGCTGCTCTATGCCTTCTGCGAAGCCACCGTGCCCAAGCTCACGGTCATCACGCGCAAGGCCTACGGGGGCGCCTATTGCGTCATGTCCTCCAAGCACATCAGGGGGGATGCCAACTTCGCCTACCCCACGGCGGAAATCGCGGTGATGGGTCCGGACGGGGCGGTGAACATCCTCTACCGCCGCGAGATGGAGCACGCCGACGATGTGGCGACCCTCCGCGACGAGAAGACCCGCGAGTATCGCGAGAAGTTCGCCAATCCCTTTGTGGCCGCCGAGCGCGGGTATATCGACGAGATCATCGAGCCGCGCGACACCCGCGCGCGCCTGTGTGCGGCCCTGGAGCTGCTGCGCACCAAGCGCGACAGCAATCCGCCGAAGAAGCACGGGAACATCCCGCTGTGAGCGAGACCGGTCGCCAGCGTCCGGCGCCCACGACGTCCTGGGGGACGCCGATCCCGGCCACCTACGAGCCCGTGGCCGATCCGCCGCCCAGCGCGCCCGGCGAGTTCCCGTACACCCGTGGCATCCATCCGACCATGTATCGCTCGCGGCTCTGGACCATGCGGCAGTACGCCGGATTCGGCTCGGCCGCGGAGACGAACAAGCGGTATCGCTTTCTTCTCGAGCAAGGCCAGACGGGGCTCTCGGTGGCCTTCGATCTTCCC
Organism: Candidatus Methylomirabilota bacterium; assembly: GCA_046726415.1. Classification (GTDB taxonomy): domain Bacteria; phylum Methylomirabilota; class Methylomirabilia; order Rokubacteriales; family CSP1-6; genus CAVWFS01. The sequence goes on along the minus strand of JBKPAK010000281.1, from coordinate 12,762 downwards.
ACCCAGATGGGCTACGACCCCGACGCGCCCCTCGCGTATGGAGAGGTCGGCAAGGTCGGCGTCTCCATCGCGTCGCTGGAGGACATGGAGGATCTCTTTCACGGCATCCCCCTCGACCGGGTGTCGACCTCCATGACCATCAACGCCACCGCGTCGATCCTGTTGGCCCTCTACGTCGCCGTGGCCCGGCGGCAGGGCGTGTCGAGCACCCAGCTGACCGGCACCGTGCAGAACGACATCCTGAAGGAATACATCGCGCGGGGGACGTACATCTTTCCGCCCGGCCCCTCGATGCGGCTCATCACCGATCTCTTCGCCTATTGCCGCCGCGAGGTACCGCGCTGGAACACCATCTCGATTTCTGGCTATCACATACGAGAGGCCGGCTGCACGGCCGTGCAGGAGGTGGCCTTCACCCTCGCCAACGCGATCGCCTATGTCGAGGCCGCCCGCGCCGCCGGCCTGGCGGTGGACGATTTCGCGCCGCAGCTGTCCTTCTTCTTCAACGCGCACAACGACCTCGTGGAGGAGGTCGCCAAGTTCCGCGCCGCCCGCACCCTGTGGGCGCGCCTCATGCGGGACCGCTTCGGCGCGCGCGACCCGCGCTCGTTCATGCTGCGCTTCCACGCCCAGACCGCGGGGAGCATGCTGACCGCCCAGCAACCCGAGAACAACATCGTCCGGGTCGCCGTGCAGGCCCTGGCCGCCGTGCTCGGCGGGTGCCAGTCCCTGCATACGAACTCCATGGACGAGGCCCTCTCGCTCCCCACCGAGAGGGCCGTGCGCATCGCCTTGCGCACCCAGCAAATCCTCGCCCACGAATCGGGCGTGGCCGCCACCGTCGACCCCCTGGGCGGGTCCTTCGCGGTCGAGCGGCTCACGCGGGAGATCGAGGAGGCGGCCAGCGCCTACCTGGCCACGATCGACCAGCTTGGCGGCGCGGTGACCGCCATCGCCTTCATGCAGCGGGAGATCCACGAGGCGGCCTACCGATACCAGCGGGAGATCGAGGAGGGGGCGCGGATCGTGGTCGGCGTGAACGAGTTCGTCACCGATGAGCCTCCGCCGGGAAACCTCTTCCAGGTCGACGCGGCCCTGGGCAAGGCGCTGCGCGAGCGGGTCCTCCGGCTGAGGGCGCGACGAGATCGCGACCGAGCCGACCGAGCGCTCGACTCGCTGGCCGAGGCCGCCAGGGGAGGCGCCAACCTCATGCCGCTCATCGTGGAGGCCGTGGAGGCTCTCGTGACCTTGGGCGAGATCTGCGAGCGGTTGCGCGGCGAGTTCGGGACCTACCAGCCGACGGTGACGGTGTGAGCCGGACCACCGGGACCCTGTTCGGCTGGGTAGTCCTCACCCTGCTCGCGGTGCCGGCGGCCGACGCCGGGCTCGCCGATCGCATCGGGGCGACCTTCACCCTCATGTCCGGGGAGTTCGTGAAGGCGTTCGAGCCGCTGCAGGGCGTGATCGTGGCCATCGAGGGGGAGACGGTGTACCTCGACCTCGGGGACCAGACGGGCGTGCAGGCGGGCCAGGAATTCGCCGTGTTCCGCCGGGGCGAGCCGTTCCACCATCCGGTTACCGGCAAGATGCTCGGCTACTACGAGAACATTCTCGGGCATGCGCAGATCCGGACCGTCTCGGCCGAGTTCTCGGAGGCCCTCTTCGTGCCGCACCCCAATCGGCCGTGGCCGCGCGCGGAGGATGGGGTCCGGATCAGCCGCGGCCGCATCAAGGTGGCGGTGACGCCCCTGCTCGACCTCACCGGCGGCACCGCCGACGTTCGGCGCGTCCCCTACCTGTTCGCCAGCGTGTTGGAGCGGAGCAAGCGCTTCCAGGTCGTGGATCCGTTCGCGGTGGCGGACATGTTCGCCACCGGAGGGATGCGCGTGGAGGAGGTGCTGGCGCGGCCGGCGCGGGCGGCGCAGATCGCCCGCAATCTCGAGGTGGTCGGCTGGCTCGTCCCCATCCTCCTGGAGCGCCGCGGGACGCTGTTCCTCGACGTGACCTACATCTCCGCCGTCACCGGCACGGCTCTGTTCTCACGGCGGCAGCCCCTGGTCCTGGAGGCTGTCGCCGAGGAGCAGCGCTTCCCCTGGGAACCGCTGATCGAAGACTGATCCCGCGAAGACTGATCCGGGTGTGCTATGGTAAGCCGCGCATGACGAAGGCGCGCATCCTCTCGCTGTTTCTCACCCTTGTCGTGGTGCTCACCGGATGCGATACCGTGCGCAAGGTCGCCGGGCTGAGCGTGGTCGGCGAGCCGTCCGAGCTCAAGTCGGCCGAGACGCGATGGTTGCTCATCCAGAACTCGCGCTACGGCGACATCCCGAGCGAGCCTGAGTACGTCTGGGTCGAGGAGGACAAGGTCCCCACGAGCTTCAAGACACTCATTCGCGGAACGGGGTCGATCCTCGCTCCGCCGGAGATCGTCGCCAAGTACGGGCCTCCGCCCGGGGGGGGCAAGATCAGCCCGCGCCAAGGCGTGCCGTACCAGTCAGCGGCGTCACCTCGGCCGGTGGGGGGAACCACTCCCACGGCAAGCCAGACCGCGCCGCCGGCCACGCCGGCCCGCGCGGCGGTCAGCGGACCTGCTCCCGCCCCGCCGCCGGCCATCGAGATTCCCAAGCGGGGGTATGTCGTGCACATCGACACCACGCGCGTGGCCATCGATCTCACGGCTTCCGACGGCTTGCGACCGGGGAGCATGGTGAGTATCCGGCGCGACAAGGTGCCAATCGTGCACCCGGTGACCGGCGAAAAACTCGGCGAGCTGGACGAGGAGGTGGCGACGGCCAAGGTGGTGGAGCTTCGCGATCGATTCTCCCTGGCGGAGATTCAGAACGTCCACCCCGGGTCCCAGATCGAGGTCCGAGACCGCGTCGTGCCCAAGTAGCGTCGGCGGCGTGCCCACCCCCGCCCTCGAGCAGATCCTCAAGGAACGTGTCGCCGCGCTGGTGGGCGACGACCTGCGCGCGGTGGAGGAGGAGATCCGGCGCGAGCTGGACTCGCCGGTCGGGCTGATCCAGGAAATGGGCGAGTACATCGCCGGCGCCGGCGGCAAACGCCTGCGCCCGATGCTTCTCCTGCTGGCCGCCCGCCTGGCCGGGGCCCACGGTCCCCGCGGCGTCCGCCTGGCGTGCGTGGTCGAACTGCTGCACACCGCCACGCTCATCCACGATGATGTCGTCGACCGAGCGCCGTTGCGCCGGGGGCGGCCGTCGGCCAACGCGCAGTGGGGTGACGACGCGTCGGTCTTGGTGGGCGACCACCTCTATTCAAAGTCCTTCGCCATGCTCGTGCGCGACAACGATCGGGCGGTCATGGAGACCCTCGCTCGCGCCACCGTGTCGATGACCGAGGCCGAGGTGTTCCAGCTCGAGCGCAAGCGCAGTGGCGTCGTGGCGGAGGACGATTACGTTCGCATCATCACCTTGAAAACCGCCTCCTTCATCTCGGCGTGCTGCCGGATCGGAGGACTCCTCGGCGGCCTGGGCGCCGACCAGGTCGAGGCGCTCACCCGGTATGGTCTGGACGTCGGCGTCGCCTTCCAGATCTCCGACGATTCCCTCGATTTCGTGGCGGATCAGACGCGTCTGGGCAAGGCCGTGGGCACGGACCTGCGGGAAGGCAAGCGGACATTGCCCCTCATCGCCATGCTGAAGCGCTCGAGCCCGGCCGAGCGCGAGCGCGTGCGCACCCTTCTTCGACGGCCCACCTTGAATCCCGACGAGGTCGAGGAAATTCGACTGCTCGTCGTCGAGCACGCGGGGGTCGAGTACGCGCTCGGGCGCGCGCACGATTACGCGCAGGCCGCCAAGGGCGACCTCGAAGCGTTTCCTGCCTCCGAGGAGCGAGAGACCCTGGCCCTCATCGCCGACTTCGTCGTCGATCGCGACCGCTGAGCAATAGCGCGCCGCGGTGCCGGCGATCATCACCCTCACCACCGACTTCGGGCTTCGCGATCCCTACGTGGCCGAGATGAAGGCCGCCATCCTCGGCATCACGCGGGATGTCCACATCGTCGATATCACCCATGACATCGGGGCTCATGATATTGCCGAAGGGGCTCTGGCCCTGGAAGCGGCGGCGCCACATTTTCCACCGCAAACGGTTCACGTGGCCGTGGTCGATCCGGGCGTGGGCACCCCGAGGCGTGGCCTGGCCGTCGTCGCCGGCGGATCGGTCTTCATGGGACCCGACAATGGGCTCTTCACGCCGTTCCTCGAAGGCGAGGGCTGGGAGGCGTTCGAGCTCACCGCGACCGAATTCCGGAGCCCCGTGGTGAGCCGGACTTTCCACGGCCGGGACATCTTCGCCCCGGCCGCCGCCCACGTGGCCGCCGGCCTCGATGTCCGGCGCCTCGGTCCGGCCGTGGAGGATCCCCTTCGCTTGACCTGGCCAGAGGTGCAGGTGGTCGGGGGCGACGTGGCAGGGACCGTCGTGCACGTCGACCGCTTTGGCAACTTGGTGACCTCCATCAGGGCAGAGAGGGTGGAAGCTCTCGGTCCCGATGTCGTCATCCGGGTGGCGCGCCGTGCACTTCCCCTGGTGGGCACCTACGGAGATCTTTCAGAGGGCGAGGCGGGAGGGCTGATTGGCTCGCGCCGCCGCCTAGAGATCGCCGTCAGGGAGGGCCGGGCCGAGGCCCTCCTCAAGGCCAAGCGCGGCACTCCGGTGCTGGTCAGTCGGCCCGGGAGGCGGATCCGGAGGACGTCGTAGAGGGCGCCGTCGCGGGACTAGTGGATGTCGACGGCGAAGTGCTAGACTGCTCGCCCGATGGCTTCTCTCCGGATGCCTTCTTGTCCGATGGCTTCTCTCCGGACGACTTCCCTTCGGATACCTTCTTGTCGGCGCCTCCGTCGTTCTTCTCCGACTGGAGAGCTTTTTTCCGCGCCGCGGAGGGGTAGTCCGTCACGTACCAGCCCTCTCCTTTGAGGATGAATGGAGCGGGGCTGAGCAGGCGCCGAACTTCACCGCCGCAGACGTCACAGATTGTGAGCGGCGCCGCCGAGATCGGCTGCCGGATCTCGAAGACCCGCCGACATCCAAGGCATTCGTACTCGTATGTTGGCACGAATTCAGACGTTACATGGACCTCTCCCGGGGTGTCAAGGCGCGCCGGTTCCTGGCTTGGGCTCGTGTTGATGGCGACCGCGGCCTGGGGCTGCGCCTCAGCCCAGCCTGTGCCCCCTCAAGACACGCAGCGCCTGCAGGCCCGGGCGACGTACGAACGCGGGTTGGGACACCTCAGAGACAAGCAGCCTGCCCTGGCCCTGGGGGCGCTTCGGGAAGCGGTGGCCCTCGACGGAACGGTGCCCCTCTATCACAACACTTTGGGATTGCTCCTCCTGCAGTTGCAGCGCCCCGATCTCGCCGTGGAGTCTTTCCAGCGGGCGTTGACGCTCGATCCGGGTTATGCCGACGCGTACCTCAATCTCGGCATCTCGCTGGCGGAGACGGGCCGCTGGCAGGAGGCGGTGCCTCAGTATCGGAAAGCCCTGTCGTTTCCCACGCTCGCTGCGGAGGGGGTGGCGCACCAGAACCTGGGGCTCGCCCTGTACCATCTCCGGCAGTACCGCGAGGCGGAGGGGGAACTCCGCTTCGCCATCTCCCTCGACCCGCACATGGAAGCTGCCTACTACAACTTGGGCCTGGTCCTGGTCGCCACAGGACGGCGAACCGATGCCGTGGCGGCCTTTCGGAAGGTCCGCGATATCGCGCCCCAATCTCCGCTCGGGCGGGCGGCTCAGGATCAGCTGCGGGGGCTGGGTGACGGGGGTTAACCGCCAAGGGATTGGGCGCTTTTTTGTTGACCGAAGTTCGCGCGCTGATGTAGAAGAGTGGCACTAACGTCAGGGTTCGCAGGTGTTGGTGTTGTTGGTGGCAGGTTAGGCGTGGATTTCCAAGCAGTTCACCCCTCATGAGGAGGCTGTATATGAGGAAGGTCGCAGCAGCACTCTTCTTCATCGCCGCCCTCGGAATGCTGGCCCCACCGGTCTTCGCCCAGGCTCCGGCGCCAGCTCCCGCCCCGAAGGTGACGATCAACGGGTTGGTGGACTTCGTGGTCACGGTGTACAGCAACTGGTCGGGTGGCTCCGGCGGCACCGGCGATACTGGTGGCCTTGCGGGCTCGGATGTGACCAACGAGCGCGACAAGGGCTGGTACGCTCGCGAGCGCGGCGTTTTCACCATCACCGGTGAAGTGGGGCGCACCAAGGGGGTGTGGGCCGTCGAGCTCGACTTCACCCAGGGCGCCGGCCAGTTGAACAACTCGGGGAGCGCGTTCAACGGCGGGACGCAGGGGCCTGCCTTCCCCGGCACGTCGGCCAACTTCGACCAGGACATCGACGTGGCGTCCGTCGTGGAGACTAAGTGGCTCTACATCGAGACGCCGGCCACCGGTGAAGGATCGTTCCTGCCGTGGATTCCGTTCTCGAGCATCGCCCGGGTCGGTGGTCAGCCGGCGCGAGGCATCGACTACAAGAACGGTATCCAGGTGAGCGGTGACATTCCGGCCATCGCCATACAGACGAACTGGACGCCGGATATCCGCAGCACGGTCATGTACATCTGGGAATCGGCGAAGCTCGATCCGATCATCGCGATGGGCGCGAACAACAACTACGCGTGGGCCGCGGCCCTGGAAATGGACATCTTCAAGGGCTTCACGGTCAAGCCTACCTACACCTTCGCGTGGCTCCACGGCGGCAGCTGCAACGCCAGCGCCACGACGGCGACAGGTAACGCGGGTGCCGGTGGCTACAACCCGAACGACTGCGGGATACCCCCTCCGGTGTCCCCGCTGACGACGTACCGCCACACCATCGGTGGCGACCTCCGGTGGACGGTCGGCGGCTTCTCGCTCCAGCCGACGTTCCTCTACCAGTTCGGCAAGGCGCAGGTCTTCAATCTCGCCGCCGGTCAGTTCCTCAGCCCCGCCACTGGTTTTCCCAACGCCACCAGCGCGCTCGGCAAGAGCACGGTCGACATCGGGGCCTTCATCTTCGACACCATCGCCGGCTACCGGATCGGGCCCCTGAATCTTCAGGCTCGGGTGGTATACACATCCGGCCAGTCGGCCAACCAGAACGTCGGGAACGGTGCCGACATCGGCTACTACCGGCCGATCCAGCACGCCTTCGGTTACTTCGCCGGCTGGACGGACATCCAAACGGGCGGTATCGACTATGCCACGGCCCTCTTCGTCGGTTCGTCCGGGCTGACGCTCCGTGAGTCGCCCAGCTACGACAAGTACGGGCGCATGATCTTGGCCTTCGCCGCCGACTATGCGCTCACCCCGGCCCTCACCTTCACCGGCTTGGTGAACGGCAGCTGGACGCCGTACAAGGTCAACACCGACAGCGTCTTGACCTCGTTCGGTCTCGCCCAGTGTCCGAATGTAGTGAGCGCGGCGTCGATCGCTGCCGGGTTCGGGAACTGCACCAGCAACGGAGTGGGCAAGAACCAGTTTCTCGGGGTGGAAGGCGCCGTGGGGATGACCTACCGGTTCGCCCCCAACGTCGCCCTCGACCTCATCGGTGCGTATATGTGGACGGGCGAAGCGATGAATATCGCGGGACCGCAGGGCACCGGGGCGACCGCCCCGGCGGCCAAGGGGCGCGACGCGGAGGACATCTGGAAGGTCTCGACCCGGCTGCGCTTCACGTTCTAGTCGGGGTGCCGTAGGCAAGGAGCGCGAGGGCATGGGAACACCCCATGCCCTCGCCGTTTTTGGTATAGTCCGAGTCATGCGCAAGTACCTGTCGAGCCTCACGCTGTGTGTTTCGCTGGCGTGGGCGGTGACAGTCGCCGCACAGTCAAGCCAACCCCCGCCGTCGGAGCCTCCGCTCTCTTTCAAAGTCCTGGTCGATCAGATCATGGCGCTCTTCCCCGTGGTCAAGACCGACGTGGTCGAGATGAACGGGGAGCGCATCACCCTCGCCGCCGGGCGTGCGGACGCTGTCCAGGCCGGCATGGAGCTGTCGACCTTCCGGCCGGGACGCGAGCTGTATCACCCCACGACGAAGAAGCTCCTGGGGCGTACCGAGGAGCCGCTGGGACGGATCGCGGTGAAGGAGGTATTCGAGAACTATTCGGTGGCCGCGCACGTCGATGGCAAAGTGCCGAAGGAGGGCGACCAGGCGCGGGTGTCGGCCGGCAAGGTGCTGCTGACGGTGGTCGCGCTGGCCGCCGGGCCATCGAACCGCGTCGTCGACGCCGCGACGCAGGAGCTGATCCAGGAGCTGGACCGGACCGGACGCTTCCGTCTCGTCGTCGGCGATCAGGTGACGGCGTACCTCGCGCAGGAGAAGATTGCTCCCGCTGACTTTGTCGCGGGCCGGGGCGTCGCGGAGGCCCAGCGCCGCTTCAAGAGCGCCAACCTGCTGGCGCTGTCCTTCACAAATGTTCAGGGCAAGCCGTGGATGGACGTGCGGCTCTTCTCCGAGGTGGCGGCAGGCACCATGTTCCAGACGGCCCTCTATGTCCCAGCCTCGGTGGCCCGGCGGCCAACCCGTGACTACTCCTCGGGCGGCGGCGTCGGTGAGGCCAAGGTCGAGAAGCGCTCCTTGCTCGCCAAGCTCCTGTCGGGTGACTTCGAGCCGAACCAGTACTCGGCGGGCGCCGCCTCCATCCCCATCCGTCACCTCGCGACCTTTCCCTTCATCGTGATGTCGATGGACGTGGTGACCCAGCCGAAGGACAAGCTGCCGAGGTTCGCGGTTTCGGACGGTCGCCGGGTGTTCCTGTACCGGCTCGAGAACCAGACTCTGACCGCGGAGTGGACGTTCGATCGCCTCATGGTGGGCAACATCCTGAACGTGCAGCTCGCCGACCTGGATGGTGACGGCGTGCTCGAGGTGATCGTCAACCGCCAGGACTACAAGACCGGCATGCTGTCCTATATCCTGAGCACGCGGAACGATCGGGCTGCCGTCATGGTGGAAGACATTCCCTACCTCCTCCTGGCGGTTGACGAGAAGGGCGAGGGCGTGCCGACGAGCCTGTGGGGGCAGCTCTACAGCGAGGAAAAGCTCTACGGCAAGGGCGGGGCCAAGCGCTACAAGCTCAATGACAAAGGTAAGGACATCGTGGCGATCGGCCCGGCGGTGGTCAACGAGCAGTTCCGCGCGCTCGGAGTGACCTTCTCCAACATCGCCGGCAAGGATCAGCGGGTGATGGCCTTCGTGGACGAGCGCAGCCGGCTGGTCATTGCGCATGGAGCGGTGGCGATGTGGCGGTCGCTGACCGCGGTGGGGGGTGGGCTGGCCAAGGCCCAGATCCGCGAACACATCTTCAGCACCTACGTCGACAAGTTCCTGAACGTCGAGCCGCACCCGGTGGCGGTCGATCTCGACGGCGACGGGATCGACGAGATCGTGGTAGCGGTCAACCAGGACGAGGCGGGGCGGATGGCCGTCGTGTTCAAGGGGCCGGCCGGCTTTCGCATGCAGGTGGTCAGCGCGGGCTTCGAGGGCATGATCACCGGTCTGGGCGCCCTCGCCGCAGACGGCGGTGGTCATCCGGCGCTGGTCGCGGCCGTCGTCAAGCGGCTGGGCCTGCTCAAGAACACCGGAGAGACAGAGCTGATCATGACTAACCCAGACTGAGGCGCCGCCGTCCGCCATCGCTCTGGTACATCCCTCGTGAAGATCGACACCTCTCCCCCTCGCGGCATGCGCGACCTGCTTCCCCCCGAAGTCGAGCTCCGCGACGTCGCCATGGCGCGCATCGTCGACGTGTACCAGCGGTATGGATTCCGGCGCGTGGAAACGCCCGCTGTGGAGAGCTTGCGGCTGCTTATGGGCGGAGGGGGCGGGGAAAACGAGAAGCTCATCTTCAAGGTGCTGAAGCGCGGCGAGAAGCTCGCGTCCACGGCCGAGGAGGGGGCGACTGCCGAGCTTGCCGACCTCGGCCTGCGCTTCGATCTCACGGTGCCTCTCGCGCGGTACTACGCCCATCATCACGCGCGCCTCCCTCAGCCGTTGAAGGCTATCCAGATCGGCCCGGTGTGGCGCGCCGAGCGGCCGCAGCGAGGCCGCTACCGGCAGTTCACCCAATGCGACATCGACATTCTCGGCGTGGCCTCAGAAGTGGCCGAGGTCGAGCTGATCCTCGCCACCGCCGATGCCCTTCTGGCGCTGGGGCTGACCGATCTCGCGGTCCGGATCAACGACCGGCGGATTCTCGTAGCCGTCGCGGAGCACTGCGGCTTCGCTCCCGAGAGCTTCGAGGGGGTCTTCATCACCCTCGACAAGCTCGACAAGATCGGCGGCGCAGGCGTGCGCGCCGAGCTGGAGGCCGCTGGCCATCGCCCCGCCGCCATCGCGGCCTTGATGGACCTCCTCGGCGAGCCGGCCCTTCGCGCGGGGGAGGCCGCCGAGGTCATGGCCGCGCTGCCCATCGACCCCGGCGGGGCGCCAGCCCGCGGGCTGAGGACGGTCATCGAGGCGGTGTCGGCGGGCGCCACCGGCCGGTTCACGATCGCCTTGGACCCCACGCTCGTGCGCGGAATGTCGTACTACACCGGGCAAATCTTCGAGATCGGCTACAAGGACTATCCCTCGTCGATCGCGGGAGGCGGTCGCTACGACCGCATGATCGGACGCTTGCTGGGACGCGAGGTGCCGGCCTGTGGCTTTTCCATCGGCCTCGAGCGCATTGTCGCGATTCTCCAGGAGCGGGGCGGCGCCGCGACCGCGTCTCCGCCGCGGGTGGCGCTCATCTTCGACCACGAGCGCGATCGATTGGGCGACGTCCTCGCGACGGCCAGCCGGCTTCGCGAGAGCGGCAATCTCGTGTCGCTCGAGGTCCGAAGCAAGCGACTGCGCAAGCAGCTCGGCGACCTCGCCGCCCAGGGGTTCAGCGGCTATGTCCTCTTCGGGAGTCCGGTGATGCATCCGCTCGTTCCCGGAGCCGAGAGCCCGCAGGTCGCCCGGTGAAGCCCGGTGCCAGGCGAGGTCTTGCTCTCCGCCCCCGGTCGATGATCCGGGGTGCGACGTCCGGCGGACGCCCGTGACGGGGGAATCGATGCACAGCTACCGCACGCAGACGTGCGGTGAATTGCGCCTTCGCCACGTGGGATCGACCGCCCGTCTGTCCGGCTGGGTTCATCGCAAGCGCGACCACGGGAATGTGTTGTTCCTCGACCTCCGCGATCATCACGGAGTGACCCAGTGTGTGCTTGACGGGACCAGCCCCCTCTTTGCGGCGGCCGCCGGACTTCGCCTGGAGACCGTGGTCACGGTAACGGGTCGGGTGGTGGCCCGGGCACCGGCGGCGGTCAATCCCAAGCTGGCCACCGGGGAGGTCGAGCTGCTCGTCGAAGATCTGGTGGTCCTCTCGACCTCCGAACCGCTTCCGCTTCAAATCAACAGCGAGGCCGACTACCCGGAGGAAACGCGCCTCCGGTACCGGTTTCTCGATCTCCGGCGAGAAACGCTCCATCGCAATATCCTGCTGCGGAGCCAGGTCATCGCGTCCATCCGACGCCGGATGATCGCCGCCGGCTTCACCGAGTTTCAGACGCCCATCCTCACCTCCAGCTCGCCGGAAGGCGCCCGCGATTATTTGGTGCCGAGCCGCGTGCATCCCGGGCAGTTCTATGCTCTGCCCCAGGCGCCCCAGCAGTTCAAGCAGCTCCTGATGGTGGCGGGCTTCGACCGCTATTTCCAGATCGCTCCCTGCTTTCGAGACGAGGACGGTCGGGCTGACCGCTCACCGGGGGAGTTCTACCAGCTGGATTTCGAGATGTCGTTCGTGACCCAGGAGGACGTCTGGGCGGCCATCGAGCCGGTGCTGCACGGTGTCTTCGAGGAGTTCCGACCCGGCTCTGCCGTCACCCCGCCGCCGTTTCCCCGCATTCCCTATGACGAGGCGCTGGCCCGGTACGGCACCGACAAACCGGATCTGCGCAACCCGCTGGTGATCAGCGACGTGACCGACGTGTTCCGCGGCTCGGGTTTCGCGGTGTTCGCCGACGCCATCGAGCGCGGGGCCATCGTTCGCGGCCTCGCCGTGCCCGGCGCGGGGGCCCAGCCGCGCAGCTTCTTCGACGCCGTGAACCGGTGGGCGCGCGAGCAGGGCGCCCCCGGCCTCGGCTACGTCGTCCTCGCCGAGGGCGGTGCCCGGGGGCCCATCGCCAAGTTTCTGGACGCGCCCCGCCTGGGTCGGCTGCGCGAGGCCACTGGCGCCGGCGAGGGCGACGCAGTCTTCTTCGTGTGCGACAAGCGGGCGGCCGCCGATCTGCTGGCCGGCAAGGCGCGCGTCAAGCTCGGCGAGGAGCTGGAGCTCGGGGAGAAGGACGCGTATCGCTTCTGCTGGATCGTCGACTTCCCGATGTACGAACGCGACGAGGAGACCGGGAAGATCGAGTTCAGCCACAACCCGTTCTCGATGCCGCAAGGCGGGCTGGAGGCGCTGAAGACGCAGGACCCCCTCACCATCAAGGCCTACCAGTACGACATCGTGTGCAACGGCGTGGAGCTCTCCAGCGGCGCCATCCGCAACCATCGACCCGACATCATGTACGAGGCTTTCCGGATCGCCGGCTACAGCCGCGAGCACGTGGAGGCGCATTTCGGGGGCATGCTGAACGCGTTCCGGTACGGCGCCCCACCGCACGGAGGGTCAGCGCCAGGCATCGATCGGATCGTGATGCTCCTGGCTGGGGAGAGCAACCTTCGCGAAGTCATCGCGTTCCCCATGAACCAGCACGCGCAGGACCTCTTGATGGGCGCTCCGTCGCCGGTGGCCCCCGAGCGC
>JBKPAK010000280.1:0-14901 GCA_046726415.1 Candidatus Methylomirabilota bacterium | reverse complement strand
TCCACGGCAATGTGGTCATTCGTGTAGATACAGATTCCCGCGGCGATCCGCATGGCCTCCAGCACGACGCCCTTGGCGTCGAGGTCCGAGTGACCGATGAGGGCCCGCGCGGCCGCCAGCGCATAGGGGCCGCCGGAACCGATTCCGATGAGACCGTCATCCGGCTCGATGACGTCTCCCGTCCCGGACACGATGAACGATTGATCGCGGTCGGCCACGGCCAGCATGGCCTCCAGCCGCCGCAACACACGGTCGGCGCGCCAGTCCTTGGCCAGTTCCACGGCGGCGCGGGCCAGGTTGCCCCGGTGCTCCTCCAGCTTGCCTTCGAAGCGGGAAAAGAGGGTGAAGGCGTCGGCGGCGGCGCCGGCGAACCCGGCGACCACCCGGTCATGGTAGAGCTTGCGCACCTTGCGCGCTCCCATCTTCACCACCGTGTTGCCGATGGTCACCTGACCATCCGCCCCCAGCGACACCTGCCCGCGATGGCGGACGGCAAGGACCGTCGTGGCGTGCGCTCGCTCCAGCATCACCGCGCGCCGCGCTCCGATCCCGTCGTGCGCGCGCGGGGGTGGGCGGCGTCATAGGCCCGTGTGATATGCGCCGAGCTCACGTGCGTATAGCGCTGCGTGGTGGAAAGCCGGCTGTGCCCAAGCAGTTCCTGAACCAGGCGGAGATCGGCGCCCCCGTCGAGGAGATGCGTGGCGAACGTGTGCCGAAGGGTGTGTGGGCTCACCCGGCGCTCGATCTTCGCGACGCGCGCGGCCCGCTTGACCAGACTCTGCACGCTGCGCGAGGTCAGGCGCCCGCCGCGCGCGTTGACGAAGAGAGGGCCGCTCGACACCGCGCGAGAGGTCAGATAGTCCTCGAGCGCGCGCGCCGCCGCGCCGCCGAAGGGAACCACGCGCTCCTTGCCGCCCTTGCCCACCACGCACACCGTCATCGCCTCGCGATCGAGGGCGTCGAGGTCCAGCCCCGTCAGCTCGGACACCCGCAGCCCGCTGGCATAGAGCAGCTCGACGATGGCCACGTCGCGCGGGCGGGCCCAGCCTCCGAGTCCCCGTCCCTCCGCCATGACTGTCGCCTCGTCGACGGGAAGGAACGAGACCAGCTTGCGCGGAAGGCGAGGACTACGGACATCTCGCGCGGCGTTCCGGTCGACCACGCCTCGCCGCACCAGAAAGCGGAACCAGCTCCGGAGCGCGGAGAGATGACGGCTCACGCTGACGGGGTCGAGGCCGCGCCGATGGAGATGCGCGAGATAGCCCCGGACCAGTCGCGCATCGACCGCGCGGACGTCTGCGCAGCGCGCCTCGCCACAGAAGCGCCGGAACGCCTCGAGATCCGTGCGGTAGGCGCGCAGGCTGTGCGGGGAGGCGTGCCGCTCCACCGCAAGGTAGCGGAGGAATCGCTCGAGGAGCTGGGTCATGCTCGGGGCGTCTCGACCTCGCGCTCGAAGTCGCAGCTTTCGCGGATGCACCGCCGCACGACGCGACCGCGGATCGGCCGCTCGGTGAGAAAGTTCGCTCCGCACTTCGGGCAGGCCTCGGGGATCGGGCGCTGCCACACCACGAACGTGCAGTTGGGATAGACCGAGCACCCGTAGAAGACGCGCCCGCGCCGGCTCCGGCGAGCGACCAGCTGGCCGACGCACCCCGCTTCCGGGCACGCGATACCCAGGGTGACCGGCTTCGTGGTCTTGCACTCTGGATAGCCCGAGCACGCGACGAACTTTCCGTAGCGACCGTGCTTGATCACCATGGGCTTGCCGCAGGTCGGACATGTCTCGTCGGTCGGCTCGTCGGCGGCGCGTTCGTTCCCGCTCAGATCGCGGGTGTAGCGGCAGTCGGGATAGGCCGAGCAGGCCAGAAACTTTCCAAAGCGGCCCCACCGTTCGAGAAGCGGTTGGCCACACTCCGGGCAGGCCTCACCCGTCTCCGTGCCCACCTTGACGTTGCGCATCTCTTTCTTGGCGCGGCGCAGGTCGGGCTCGAAGCGCGCATAGAACTCCTTCACGGTGTCGGCCCACGCCCGATCCCCCTCCTCGATCCTGTCGAGGGAGTCCTCCATCTGCGCGGTGAACTCGACGTCCATGATCTCGGGGAAGAAGGGCTTGAGGAGGTCGGTGACCTCGATCCCCAACTGCGTGGGAAAGAGCGTGCGCCGGTCGCGCCGCACGTACCCGCGCTCGTTGATGATGGTGCCGAGGATCGAGGCATAGGTGGACGGACGGCCCACGCCCAGCTCCTCCAACGCTTTGACCAGTGACGCCTCCGTGTAGCGAGGCGGAGGCTGGGTGAAGTGCTGCCTGGGGTCCAACCCCAGAAGGGCCAGGACCTCACCTTCCTCCAGCATCGGCATCGCGCTCTCGGCGTCGTCATCCGCCGCAGCCTCGTCCTCGCGGCTCTCCACGTACACCGCGGTGAACCCCTTGAACTTCAGCGTCTGCCCGAGCGCCCGGAACAGGGCAAGGGGCGTGGCGTCGGTCGGGCCGTCGGCGGCGCGCAGAGCAGTGATGTCGGCGGCCATCGTCTCGTAGACGGCCGGCTGCATCTGGCTGGCCACGAAGCGCTCCCAGATGAGGCGATAGAGGACGAGTTGGTCCTTGGTGAGGTGCCGGGCGAGGGCTCTCGGATCCCGGACGACATCGGAAGGCCGGATAGCCTCGTGCGCCTCCTGGGCTCGGCCGCGCGATCGGTACGCGGGCGGGGCCTCGGGCAGATACTCGGGCCCGAAGCGCTCGCCTATCACCCGCCGCGCTTCGTCCTGGGCGTCCCGCGCGATCTGCACGGAGTCGGTCCGCATGTAGGTGATGAGGCCGACCGGGCCTTCCCCGGCCACGTCGATGCCCTCATAGAGCTGCTGGGCCACCATCATCGCCTTCTTGGCCGTGAAACCGAGCTTGCGCCCCGCCTCCTGTTGGAGGGTCGAGGTGATGAAGGGCGGGGCCGGGAAGCGCCGGCGCTCTCCGCGCGTCACGGTGCGGACGACGTAGCGGGCGCCCTCCAGCCGTGCCATCACCCCCTGGGTGGTGGCCTCGTCGGGCAGCGACGCCTTCGCGCCATCGACCTCCTTCAACGTCGCCGTGAATTCGGGCGGACGCTGGCCGCGCAGGTGAGCGTGGAGCGACCAGTATTCTTCGGGCTGGAACGCCTCGATCTCGCGCTCGCGGTCGACGATGAGCCGCACGGCCACCGACTGCACGCGGCCGGCGGAGAGGCCGCGCTGCACCTTGTCCCAGAGGAGCGGCGACAAGTTGTAGCCGACCAGACGGTCGACAACCCGTCGAGCCTGCTGGGCGTCCACCTTCTTGAGGTCGATCTTTCCGGGGTGCTGGAAGGCCGACTTGACCGCTCGCTCCGTGATCTCGTTGAACGTGATTCGGTAGACCTTCCTCTTGCTGACGGGTAGCTCTTGGGCGAGATGCCAGCCGATGGCCTCCCCTTCTCGATCCGGGTCGGTGGCCACGTAGAGCGCCTCTGACTTCTCCGCGGCCTTCTTCAGCTCGTCGAGGACCTTCTTCTTGCTGGGTGAGATCACGTAGCGGGGCTTGAAGCCCTTCTTGGGATCTACGCCGAGCTGCGACTTCGGCAGGTCGCGGACGTGCCCCATCGACGCCTTCACGACGTATTTTGAATCCAAGTACTTCTGGATCGTCTTGACCTTCGTGGGTGATTCCACAACCACCAGAGACCGCTTCACTCGTGACCTCTCCTTGTTGGATGTTCCGCCGTTGCCTCCCATACTGCCACCGGCGGCGGCCTCCGACCTCGCGTCGCCACCCAGCGTTGCCCGGGGAGCTGTCGAGCCCATCCCTCTATCTCCAGCGCCACCAGGGCCGCCGACACGTGCGATGCGTCGGCGCCTACGTGCGCGATCAACTCGTCGAGCTGGCGCGGCTCATCGGTGGCCAGCAACGCCAGCACGCGGCCTTCAGGGGTTCGCTCCGACGGCTGAGGCGATTCCGGGGAGCGGGTCGAGGGGGTTCGTACAAGGCGACGCCAGTGCTCAGGCAATTCTTGCACGACGTCCGTCCAATCGCGAATCAGTTTAGCACCCTCCTGGAGGAGGCCGAGTGCCCCCTGGCTCAGCTCTGCAGTGATTTTCCCTGGAACGGCAAAGACTTCCCGGCCAAGATCGCCTGCGAAGCTTGCCGTGATGAGAGCCCCACTTCGCGCCCCTGCTTCCACCACGACGACTCCCAGGGCGAGACCGGCGAGGGTTCGGTTCCGGGAGGGAAAATTCCAGGGCCGCGGCGCCGTGCCGGGTGCGAACTGTGACACCACGGCACCGCGACGTTCGATCTCGCGCGCCAGAGCCCGGTTTTCCGGGGGATAGACGACGTCGATCCCACTACCCAGCACTGCAATCGTCCTCCCTCCAGAGTCGAGTGCTCCGCGGTGGGCCGCCGTGTCGATCCCACGCGCCAGGCCGCTCACGATGGTGATGCCCCGCATGGCCAGGTCCGCCGCCAGGCTCACCGCCACGTCGAGCCCGTACGCCGTCGCGCGACGCGAGCCCACGATGGCGATGGCGAGCGCGTCGTCGGCGATGAGGTTGCCGCGCACGTGGAGCGCGGGCGCCGATGGGACCGTGGCGAGCAGCGCGGGGTACTCCGCGTCGGCGGGTTGGATGACCCTCGTCATGTCGTCGGGAGTATATCGGCGCGGTTCGGCCCCCGGAAGAACCGGAACGGATACGGTTCTAGCGGGCCGAGGCTCGCTTCAGGACCTTCGTCACAGGGCTATTGGATTCGCGGCCGAGGATATCCTGGAACTGTCGCGGCGAGGTGCCTCGCATGCTCGAGTTGAGTCAAATGTGAAGGGACATAAGCGGCTTCAATACAATCACTTCAATGCTATCCCCCTTTTTCGCCACGCCATCGCCTGGCAGCACGGCGAGACCGTCGGCCAGCACCATGGATCGCAGGATGGCGGAGCCCTGCTCGCCGGTGAGCTGAGCGGCGTAGTGATCGCCCTCGGGTGTGAGGGTGACGCGCAAGTACCCGCGGCGGTGACCGGGATTCGCGATGCGCTGGGCTGCCCTCGCCACGATGCGAGGGCGATCGATTGCGGTGTGGCCCAGCATCTTCCGGAGAGCAGGTCGGACGAACAGTTCGAACGTCACCATGGCGGACACAGGATTGCCGGGTAGGCCGAAGAGTGGACGCCCGCGAAGGGAGCCGAACGTGATGGGTTTCCCGGGGCGCATAGAGACCTGCCAGAGATGCAGTTCGGCTCCAAGCTTCTCCAGTGCGGCCCGCACCAGATCGAGGTCTCCGACCGACACTCCGGCCGACGACACGAGCATGTCCGCGCGTTCGATGGCGTGCAGCCGTTCCTCGATGTCTTCGAGCCGATCGGCAGCCACGCCGAGGTGGATCGGCTCACCGCCAGCCTCGAGCGTCTGCGCCATGAGCGCATAGGTGTTGGTGTTGGGAATCTGCCCCGGCGCGGGTTCCTGGCCGAGATCCGCCAGCTCAGTGCCGGTCGAGAGGATCGCCACCCGGGGCCGGCGATGGACGCGCACCTGCGGCCAGCCCAGGGTCGCCAGCAACCCAACCTCCGCGGGACCGATCGGCTGGCCCGGAGCGAGCACGGGGTCGCCCGGACGGACGTCTTCTCCTTGGGGGCGCACGAAGGCGTGGGGCTCCACCGAGCGGGAAAGCCGAATACTCGAGTCCTCGACGGCGACCTCCTCCTGCGGAATCACCGCGTCGGCACCCGACGGGATCGGCGCCCCGGTGAAGATGCGAATCGCTTCGCCAGGGCCGACGGGACGGTCGGGCATCACGCCGGCGGTGACCCGCCCCACCACTGCGAGGCGGACGGCGCCCGCGCGCGTATCGGTGGACCGCACGGCATAGCCATCCATCGAGGAGTTCGGCCAGGGTGGGATCTCCCGTGCCGCTACGACCGGTTCGGCGAGCACTCGCCCCAGGGCGTCGAGAAGCACCACCCGCTCCGCGGGCAGCATCGCCACCCGCGTGAGAATCTGCTCCCGAGCCTGTTCGACCGTCAGCACATCTCTACTCTAACCCGACGCGGGTCGCGCCTCGCCCAGTGAGAAATGCCGGCGTTGATGAGGCGAAGCGGCAGGGGCTCTGGCTCGCCACGCCGCGGTTGTCGGGCGGGGCAGGAGCGAACCCTTCCCCGCCGTCGCCACAAAGCGGTAGGGGGGAGCGGCGCTCGCTCCCCTCCGACATCAATGAGGATGCGGGAGATTCAGAATCGGCTTGAAGCGATTGAGGAACCAGCGCCGGCTCAAGAGAAACAGACCGAAAAACCCGACGGTGATGGCGAGATCCCGTAGCCCGAAGGGCAACCCCAGTTCCGACGACACGGACGGGAACACGACGAAGACCCGCTCCAGGAACATGGCCACCAGGCCCATCAGCGCCACGACGACCAGCGGCGTATGCCGCTGCGGTGGCCGCCCGGTCAGACGCGCCAGGAGATACGCGAACGGGATGAGCCAGCCCACGACCAACACGATCCATCCCACCGTCTGCCAGGGCTGCACGAAGGCCCGCTTCAGGAAGAAGCGCGTCTCGACGGGCACGTTGCCGTACCAGATCACGAGATACTGCGACCAGAAAAAGTACATCCACATGATGGACATGGCGAATTGCAGCTTGGCCACGTCCTGGATGGCACCGGGCGGGATGGTGGCGTCGCCCCGGGCGTTGGCGCGCACGGAGAGGATGGACAGTAGCGCGAATCCCGTGTAGAGCGTGCTGACCACAAAATAGCCCCCGAAGAGCCCGCTGTACCAGTGGGGATCGATGGACATGAGGAGGTCGAACCCCCACAAGGTCAGGGTGACCATCCACAGGAACAGCAAGACCACCGCCAGTACATTGCGCCGCCCTCGTTCCCGTTCTTCTTGTCCCGGCGGGGGATCGCGCAGAAGCGTCTTCGCGAAGGCGAAGCAGGTGACGAACAGGGCGGCGGCCAGCACAAGGGTGCGGGCCCAGAAGAATGGGGTGTTCAGCCAGAACTCTTTGACCGGGACCGGTGTCCGCACCCAGCCGTACAGGCTCGCGCGGCCGGCGAAGAGCACCAGCAGCAGGGCGAACGACACCGGGAGAAATCCCGCCGTCGTGAGGGCGATGCGCCGCACGCTCGGCGACCAGCGCGCCTCGGTGAGCTGCATCATGCCGGCGATGGCCGGCCCGGTGGCCGCCAGCCCCGACCAGAAGACCAGGTTCACCAGGTAAATCGACCACGTCCCCGCGGCATCCGCGGAGAGGACGCCGAGGAGGAAGGCAACAGCGCCCAGCGCCGCGAGCACGCCCCACACGACGGTCATCGGGCGGCCAGGGTCCGGAGGTAGTTGACGATGTCCCAGGCCTCCTGCGAGGAGAGGGCCTCCCCGTAGGACGGCATGACGGCCCCGCCCACCATGATGTAACTGTGCCAGTAGCCGTCGGTCCGCGCCTTCTGAAGGTCGCCGTTGGTGAGGTCCGGGGGTGGGATGAACTTCGCCGCCACCGGACCCGTCACGCCGCCCTTTGCCTCCAGGCCGTGGCACGGCACGCAGAACGTGTCGTAGCGCGCCCGTCCGACGGCCAGGGACGCCTCCGAGGGCTTGATGGGATTCGGCACCTTGGCCGCGAGGTCGCGCTGCTCCCTAGGATAGAGGAAGGTGCCGCCCCGCGGCAGGGTGCCGGCCGGCATGGTGAACACGCGCTGACCGGGCATGATGCGGGGGGACTCCGTCATGTTGTGCGTCCAGCGCACGACCACCGCGGCTCCCATCAGCGCGCCCGCCCCCGCGATCAGCAGGAGCACGAGGATGAAGACGTACTTCATCTCAGGACCGGACCTCCTCGGCTCCCGCGGTTCGCAGGATGTCGCGGACCGATCCGCCGCGCTCGGGCACGCAATGGACGGCCACCCCGAAGCGATCGTTGGTAAAGCGCGGATCGTAGGTAGCCGAGGGTGTGAAGCGGGGCAGCCGGCCCAACACGATCATCCCGATCAGGGTGGCGATGCCCCCGAACAGGATCGTCAGCTCGAAGGCGATCACCACATAGGGGGGGATCGATGCCGCGGGCTTGCCGCCGGTCGTGAGCCCCCATACCAGCGCCGACCAGATCGTGAGGAAGAAGCCGCACATGGTGCCGGTGAGGCCACCGATGAGGGTAAACAGCCGCACCTTGCTCACGGGCCGGTCCCGCTCGATCACGTCCTCGATCTGGTGGACGGGCACCGGCATGTAGACGGTGAGGTCATGGTAGCCCTTGGCCTTCAATTCCTCCAAGGCGCGCACGGTGGTGTCCACGTGCGCGAATACACCCAGCACGCTCTCAGTGGTGGCCGCCATGGCGCGCTTCCTTCATGGGCGGCGGAATGACCTCCTTGACCTCGACGATCGACAGCGACGGCATCAGCTTGATGAAGCCCAGAAAGAGCAGGAGGAACCAGGCGAAGCTGCCGATCACGATCATGGTGTCGGTCGGCGACGGGACGTAGATCCCCCACGTGTACGGGTAGAAGTCATGCCCGAGGGAGGGCACGATGATGTTAAACCGCTCGAACCACATCCCGATCAGGACGAGGATAGAGACGATGTAGAGGATGACGACGTTGGTGCGCGCCTTCTTCCAGAAGAGGATCAGGGGCGACACGCAGTTGCAGAAGTACATGAGCCAGAGGGCCCACGCGTACGACTTGGTGACCTTCCAGAAGAGGGACGCTTTCTCGAAGTGGTCGCCGCTGTACCAGGCGGTGAAGATCTCGCAGATGTAGAAGTAGGTCAGTACGAGCCCAGTCACGAGAATCAGCTTGGCCATGGCGTCCAGGTGCTTGTCCCTGATGTACTGGTGGAGCTTGAAGAAGTGCCGCATGGGCAGCACCAGCACGAGCACCATGGCGAACCCCGAGAAGATGGCCCCGTCGACGAAGAAGGGGGCGAAGAGGGTGGAGTGCCAGCCGGGGACCAGGGCCATGGCGAAGTCCCAGGACACCACGCTGTGGACAGAGAGCACGAGCGGAGTGGCGAGGGCGGCGAAGAGCCCGTAGGCTCGGCGGTAGTGCCGCCACTGAGAGTCCGCCCCTTCCCAGCCCAGCGATAGCATCGCGTAGATCCGCCGTCGCCAGCCGGTCGCCGTGTCGCGGAGCGCGGCGATATCCGGGACGAGACCCGTGATGAAGAACACCGTGCTGATGCTCAGGTACGTGGAGATGGCGAAGACGTCCCAGACCAGCGGCGACTTGAAGTTCGGCCACAGATCGCGCTGATTGGCATACGGCAAGAGGAAGTAGGCGAACCACATCCGCCCGGCGTGGATCAAGGGAAACAACCCTGCCGTCAACACGGCGAAGATGGTCATGGCCTCGGCGGCGCGGAAGATCGACGTCCGCCAGCGGGCCCGAAACAGATAGAGAATGGCCGAGATCAGCGTTCCGGCGTGACCGATGCCGATCCAAAAGACGAACGTGGTGATGTACATCGCCCACATCTGGGGTGTGCGCTTGCCGGCCGCTCCCATGCCCACCCAGATCTGGTACGTCCAGGCCAGGATGCCGGCGGTGAGGATGAGCCCGACGAGGGACATCCAAGCGAAGTAGAGGTTCCCGGGCGGCTGGAGCGTCCGCTCGACGTCGCGGTTGACGTCGGCGTACGTCGGCGTCAGCGACTCGGGCACGGCACTCACGCGTGCGTCCTCACGACTTTCTTGAGATAGGTCACCGATGGTCGGGTGCCGATTTCCTCGAGCACGTGATACGCGCGCGGGGCATGAGAGAGTTTGGTCACCTCGCTCGTGTCATCCTTGAGATTCCCGAAGGTGATGGCCTGGGTGGGACAGGTCTGCTGGCAGGCCGTCAGAATGTCGCCATCCTTCACCGGCCGCCTCTCGTCCCGGGCCCGGTCCTTGCCGGCCATGATGCGCTGGATGCACATCGTGCACTTCTCCATGACGCCGAGCTGGCGGACGGTGACGTCGGGATTGAGCTGCACCTCGAGCGGCGGCGGGTACTCGTAGTTGTACCAGTTGAAACGGCGCACATGATAGGGGCAGTTGTTGCCGCAATAGCGGGTGCCCACGCAGCGGTTGTAGACCTGACCGTTCAGGCCCTCTTCCGTCCGATAGGCGGCGAAGACCGGGCACACCGGCTCGCAGGGCGCGATCTCGCAGTGCTGACAGAACATCGGCAGGAAGATCTGCTCCGGATGCTCGGGCTTACCCTCGGCCCAGCGCTCAACGCGGAGCCACTGCAACTGGCGCCCGTAGGCGGCCTGCGCCTTGCCCACGATGGGAATGTTGTTCTCAGCCTGGCACGCCACCACACACGCCTGGCAGCCCACGCAGGTGTCGACGTCAACGGTCATGCCCCAGCGGTAGCCGGGATACTTCTGGGGGGGATAGAGGCTGGGAAGGTCGTGCTTCATCGTCTTGCCGCGCAGGGCCTCTTCGCGGGCCGCGCGCAGATCGACATGCTGGGCGATCTCGCGTTGGTCCTGGTCGTGGGTGGCCTGCAACACGGCCAGCGGCCGCCGTGCTCCGGTCTTGGTGAGGGTCACCTTGGTGCCCAGGTAGAGCGGCCCTCCCGATGCGCTTTCCGAGCCCCTGGGCAGAAGGGCCACCGGATTGGCGCCCGCGGTCGTCGCGGAGACGTAGCGCCCGAGCTGATAGGGCGCGTAGCGATGACCGACCGGAATCGCCACCGTGTTCGGATGAAGCGAGGCGGAGATGTAGGCCGGCAGCTCGATGGCCCCCTGAGGCGAGCTGACTTTGACCACGTCGCCCCGCTCGATACCGAGCTTGGCCGCGACCTCCTTGGGCACCTCGACCCAGGTGTCCCACACGGATTGCGTCATCGTGTCGGGCGTTTCCTGCAGCCACGAGCTGGCCGCCCCGCGCCCGTCGTAGAAGCGGAATGACGGATACGCCCACAGCGTGAACCCCCCGGTGTCGCCTTCGAGCTTCGGCGCCGTCATCTCCAGAGCGGAGACCTTGGCCGTTACCGCGACCGGGGCAACGTCCCTCCATGCTCCGCCCTGCTGAAGCGCGGCCGGCCATTGCCCGGGCAGGGCCGCTTCCCATGTCTCTCGCACGTATTGCGCCATGCCGGCCCACGGCAGTGGCCCCTTGCCCTCCTCGGTCCCCAGCACGGTCCGGGCGAGCGCAATCAGGACATCGCCCATGGATCGCGAATCGCGGATCGGGGCCATCGTCGGCTGCATCAGCCCCACCACGCCTCCGCGCGGTGCGTAGTCACCCCAGGACTCGAGCCAATGCGCGTCGGGGAGGACCAGATGCGCCAGCGCCGTCGTCTCATCTGGCTGGTTGGCGAAGCTCACCACCATCCCGACCTTCTTGATGGCCTCCGCGGCCTTGAGTCCGCCGGGAAGGGTGAAGGCGGGATTGACGCCTTCACCAAGGAGGAGGAGCTCGATCTCCCCCTTGCCCATGGCCTCGAACAGTGCGGCGACGTCGGCGTAGGATGTGGCCTTGCCGAAGGCCGAATCGGGTCCAAAGCGGACGGTCTTGCCGACATTGCCGGCAGCGAGATTGAGCAGATTGATGGCGACCAGAGTAACCGTGGCGTTCGAGCCCATCGTCGCCATCCCGCCGCCGATCGCCAGTCCGGGCTTGGCGCGAGCGAAGAGCTCCGCGGCATGCCTGATCGCCGCCACCGGGACTCCGCTCTCCCTGGAGGTCGCGTTCACGTCAACTGCCTCCACGACATCGCCGAACTGCTTGTCGGCAAGCCCTTCCTCGACCATCACCTTCAGGATGGCCAGGGCCAGCGCTCCATCCGTGCCTGGGGCGTTGCGGATCCAGTGGTCGGCGTTGGACGCGGTGAGCGACTGCCTCGGCTCCACATGGATGACGGTGCCCGCGCGCCCTCCGCGGAAGGAATGCATCCTGGTGAAGCCGCGCGCGGCATCCACCCCCTGGAGCCAGGTCTCCGCCCAGTCGGCACCAAAGTTCAGGATGACCTCGGCGTCGGCGAACGCGTAGTGGGGGATGGCGTCGCGGCCGAACACCTGCCGGTTTGCGGCGCGGATGGCCTCGTAGGCGAACGGTTCCAGCATGACGCGGGGCCGCGCGCCCATGGCCTCGGTCCAGCGGTCGAGCAAGGCGCCCGTACTCCCCGTCTCCAACTGGGTGACGAGCACAACGCCGCGCCCCTTGCCAGACTGTCGAAGCTGGCTGATGTGGTCGGACACCTGCTTGAGCGCCTCGTCCCACGCGACGGGCTTGAGCGCCGCTCCGTCGCGGCGCTGGGCGCCGGCGAAGCGGTCAGGACCGTAGACCTTCTGCAGGCTGGCCTGACCTCGCGCACACAACGCGCCCGCATTGACGGGATGCTCGGGATTGCCCTCCAGCTTGACCACCCGACCGTCGCGATTGCGGGCCAAGACGCCGCAGCCTGAGGGACACTCGCGGCAGGTTGTCGCATAGTACGAGGCCACCCCCGGCACCATCTCGGGATTTGGCGTCACGGCGGCCAGGATCTGTTCGGTGGCCTGCTGGCAGCCGGCTACGGCCGCCGCCGCGCCCGAGGTCGTCACGATCCTGAAGAAGTCGCGCCTCTTCATGGGTTCAGTGGTGGCAGGCCACGCAGTCGAGCGGGGCCTGCGCGCCACGCGCGGCGTTTTCGTGCCGGTGACAGTCGATGCACCAGCCCATGGTGAGCGACGGCGCCGGTGGCCGCAGCCCGATGAGATTGAGTAGGTCGTTGCTGAGCCGCGGCCCCGTGCTCGCCACGACCGTGGTCATTTCCTGGACGGGGCCGTGGCAGGTCTGGCACCGCACCCCGGCCCGCACGTGAGCCTTGTGCGGGAAGTAGGTGAACTCCGGGATCTTGAAGACGCGGACCCACGGAATGGGCTCCTGCTTCGCCCAATACTCGGCGAGCTTCTTGATCTCTGGCTTGTCGGCGGCCGTAATTCGGTGGCACCCCATGCAGCGCGAAACCGACGGCAGCCCAGCGTACTCGGAGCGCCGCGCGTCGCTGTGGCAGTACTGGCAGTCGATCTTGTAGGTCTGCACGTGCACGCTGTGGGGGAAATTGATCGGTTGCGGCGCGGCCACCGCCGGGGTCGGCCGGCGGCCCCACGACGACAGCGCCGTGAAGATCAGGAGGGCGAGCAGTATTAGCCCCAGGGCACCGACGCCCGCCTTCGCTCTCATCGACCGTTGAGGGTCCTCCGGGTATGACGAAGCTTGTGAACTCTATCACCAGCGTTGAAATGAAGTCAACACGTTCGCGCCCTTGGACAGGTCCTACCCGATGCACCGCGCCTAGTTGACCTGGACGTGATACAGCGTCGCCTTCACGGTTCGTGAGACGGGCGGTCCAGCCCGAGCTCTCCTCGATTCCCTGCCAGGCGCTTAGGCCAAGCCGGCGGAGGCCGCGCTTTCCACGGCCGCCCGCTCGACCTCCTCGAGATCGGTCTCGCTGTGCGCGAGCGAGACGAAGGCCGCCTCGAACTGCGACGGCGCGAAATACGCACCGCGCTCGAGCATCGCGTGAAAGAAGCGCCCGTAGCGGGCCATATCCGCCCGGCGCGCTTCGGCATAGTTGCGCACCGGACCTTCGGTGAAGAACCCCGTCAGCATCGAGCCGACGCGGTTCACGGTCAGGGGCAAGCCCGCCTTGTCGGCGGCGCGGCGAAGCCCGGCCTCCAGCTGTGCCCCGAGGCGTTCCAGCCGGTCGTACGCGCCGCGATCCTCGCGCAGTGCCCGGAGCGTGGCGAGGCCGGCCGCCACGGCGAGCGGATTGCCCGACAAGGTTCCGGCCTGATACACGCCTCCGAGCGGGGCCACGTGACGCATGAGGTCGGCGCGCCCCCCGTAGGCGCCCACGGGAAGCCCGCCGCCGATGATCTTGCCGAGGCACGTGAGGTCGGCCTGGACGCCGTAGCGGGCCTGGGCACCTCCATAGGCCACGCGGAAACCCGTGATGACCTCGTCGAAGATCAGGAGCGCTCCATACCGGGTGCACAGCTCGCGCAGCCCCCTCAGAAACCCAGGGGCCGGTGGCACGACACCCATGTTTCCCGCGACCGGCTCGACTACCACCGCCGCCACGGCGTCCGGATGCCGGCCCAGGGCCGCGGCCACCTCGTCGAGATCGTTGAACGGCACGGTCACGGTCAAGGCGGCCAAGGCGGCCGGCACACCGCGGCTGTCGGGGATCGAGAAGGTGGCGCCTCCCGAGCCCGCCTTTACGAGCAAGCTGTCGGCGTGGCCGTGATAGCAGCCGTCGAACTTGACGATGACATCGCGCCCGGTCGCTCCCCGCGCGAGGCGGATGGCGCTCATAGCGGCTTCCGTCCCCGAGCTGACGAGCCGGAGCATCTCCATCGACGGGAAGGCAGCGTGGATGGCCTCGGCCAGCTCCACTTCTGTGGCCGTGGGGGCGCCGTAACTCGTGCCCCGCCGCGCGGCCTCGGCCACCGCCTCCACGATCACGGCAGCCGCGTGGCCGAGGATCAGCGGACCCCACGAGCCCACG
This sequence comes from Candidatus Methylomirabilota bacterium, assembly GCA_046726415.1. Taxonomy (GTDB): domain Bacteria; phylum Methylomirabilota; class Methylomirabilia; order Rokubacteriales; family CSP1-6; genus CAVWFS01. The sequence continues at coordinate 427 of JBKPAK010000280.1, read as the reverse complement.
AAGTCGACATAGGCGCGTCCGTCCACATCGTAGAGGCGCGCCCCCTCCGCCCGGGCCACGAAGAACGGCTCCCCGCCGACTCCTCGAAACGCTCGAACCGGGCTGTTCACGCCCCCCGGGATGAGCGCCTCGGCGGCGCGCAGTAGACGACTCGATTCACGCATCCCGCCGTCCTCCCTGCAGCGCACTCTCGTCCAGTTCTACCGTCACGAAATCCCCTCGCCCAGAATCCCAGCGGAACCCCGCGGTCGCGTCGACGCGCGGGCCGCCTGCCTCGCCCCGCACGGAGGACACCAGGTACGCCGCGTGGGGATACATGGGCTCGCCGCCCATCAGGGCCTGACGCCGATCCGTCTCCGAGAAATAGGCGCCGGCGTCCACGTGGGAATGGTAGATGACCGCCACGGCGAAGCCCTCACTCTCCACG
>JBKPAK010000279.1:0-13302 GCA_046726415.1 Candidatus Methylomirabilota bacterium | reverse complement strand
ACCGGTCCAGATCGCGACGCCGACGCGCTCCGCCGGCGGCCCGGGCGGCGATCTCCGCGCGGCTGGCCCCGCGTGCCCTCGGCGAGGATACGCCGGGCCTCCTGCTCGACCGACACGCCTTGGAGCCGAGCCCGCAGGCGCTCGGCCACTTCGTCGTCGAGGTTGCGAACGATGATCGTCGCCATCGCAGTGCAAGCAGCCGTCACCGGCGCGCGGCAGGCAGCCGGGCGGGATCGAAAGGGCGGAGATCCACGGATGAGCCGCCGTCAGTCATCAGTTCCGCCAGGGCGAGCCCGGTGGCCGGTGCGTTGAGGATGCCCCAGGGGCCGTGGCCAGTCGCCACATAGGCGCGGGCCACCGCTGGAACGCGCCCGATCAACGGCAGGCCGTCGTCGGTGACGGGCCGATAGCAAGCTTGCCGGCGGAGGATCGCGGCCCCGGCCAGCGCGGTGGAGATACGGCCAGCGGCGCGGGCGAGGACGGCGCACGAGGTCTCGCTGACCTCGACGGCATCCGGCGAGTCGGGGAGCGGCGTCGGGTCGGCCATCCCACACACGTAGACTTCGCCGTCGGGCCGGGGAAAGATCTCCGGCTCTAGATTGCCGCCCTCGGCCGTGCGGTAGTCGACGAAGAGCGCGTGGGCAGGCACTCCGGCCGCCGCGACCGTCACGCTGTAGCCTTTGAGTCCGTTGATCCTCGGGAGCCGCAGCCGTCCCGTGGCGTCGTCCCGACCAGACCCGGCGACCCGCCCCGTCCACGGCCCCATGGCGAGGACGACCGCATCGGCCTCGAGCGTTTCGCCGTCGAGTCTGACGCCGCGGGCCACACCGTCGCGCTGCACAACGCTCTCGACAACGCCGATGCGCAGAACGGTGCCGCGAGCCTGCGCGGCCCCGAGCAGCGCCGCGGTGAAACGCGCTGGGTGGACCCGCGCGGTGGTCGCGGTGGAGCCGAGGACGGCAGTCACGACGCCCGCGCCGTCGAGCCAGGCCGGAGCCGTCACGCGATGGCCGCCAGGCACCGGTCCGCGCTCGCGGGCAGCGACCATGAACGTGTCCATGCGGCGGTAGCCGTAGTCGGCAGTGAGCTGGCGGGCCAGCTCGGCGTGAAGCGCGAAGCTCGCCCGGGCGAGGGCCTCGAGCGGTGAGCCGTCGCACCAGTCGAGGGCCAGGAATCCCCCCGACTTGCCCGACGCGGCGCAGGCCACGCCCGAACGCTCCACCACGGTGACGGCAACGCCGCGGCGGGCGAGAAAGTACGCCACCGAGGCGCCCATGACGCCCGCGCCGCAGACGATGACGTGCCGGGGAGTCTCGCGTGGGTCGCTCACACGGTTGGCCTGCCGCCGAGCGGCGTCTGGGTCGCTCACACGGTCGGCTTGATATTCTGGTTCAGGCGCCAGAAGTTGGTCGGATCGTACATGTTCTTCAGCTCCACCAGCCGCGCGTAGTTCGCGGCGTTGTAGGCCGCGCGGATGCGGTCCTCTCCCTCAATCCCCATCTCGTTCACGTACACCCCCTTTGAGAACGGTCGCAGGGCCTCACCGAAGCTGCGCCCCCACTGGACGTGTCGGTCCGACTCTCGGGGATCGGTCCAGATCGCGAAGATGTCGATGTCAAACGGCGTGTCCCGGTGGCTGAACGCGGTTTCGTGCTCTCCGACGCGGGCCACCGCGCCCCCAATCGGGATGATGACGATCACCGACCGCGGTGATGTCACCGCCGCGGCGTGCTGCACGCAGAGCTTGATCACCTCGTCGCTCAGACCCGTCAGGTGATCGGAGCGCAAGTAGACGTGGCGGCCGAACGGCATGCCGTCATCGAACATCTGCTGCACCGCCGTGTAGGGCATCGGCCCCAGCAAATCTACGACCGGCGGACCGAACGCGCGCAGCCGCTCCACGGCACGCCGCCCCTCGTCGAGTGGCCCGACGTGGCAGAGGGCAAACGCGACCACCGGCGCCCCATGCAGGTGCGCCGGGACAAACGGAGCCGGCGGCGCCGACTGGAAGGCCAGCGCCACCATCTCGTCGTCGGAAGCGGCGGCCATGTACTCCCGGTAGACATGCAGGGCCTCTTCGGCCTGCGCGGCCGGATACAGCGCGATGCCGCCCGTCACGAGCGGTCCGATGGAATGCAGTCGGTACTCGAACGAAGTCGCCAGGCCCAAGTTCCCCCCGCCGCCCCGCAGGCCCCAAAAGAGATCAGCGTGCTCAGTTGCACTGCAGGTCAGCAATCTGCCATCGGCGGTGACGAGATCCACCGAGATCAGATTGTCGACGGCGAGGCCACACTTGCGCATCAGCCAGCCCAGGCCGCCTCCGAGCGTGAGGCCCGCAATACCCGTCGTCGAGATCTGGCCCCCGGTCGTGGCCAGGCCAAAGGCCTGCGTCTCGTGGTCGAGCTCCCCCCAGGTCAGGCCGGCCTGGGCCTGCACCGTGCGTCGCCCGGCATCGACGCGGATACCCTTCATCGGCGACAGGTCGATCATCAACCCGCCGTCGCAGACGGCATTGCCGGTGACGTTGTGACCGCCGCCGCGCACGGAGACGAGCAGGGTATTGGTCCGCGCAAAGTTCACCGCGCGGATCACGTCGGCGGCCCCGGCACAGCGGGCGACTAAGGCCGGCCTGCGGTCGATCGCGCCGTTCCAGACCTGTCGCGCGGCGTCGTAGCTGTCGTCGCCGGGCTGCAGCAGCGCACCGCGGAGGCCCGCTCGAAAGTCCTGGATCGCGGCCGCCGCCACCCCCAACCCGTTCACTTTCACGCTCGTTGTCGCGGTCATGGTTGCTCCCTCTGACCCCTTCCTGACTCGTGGGGTAGGCCGCGTCGTGCCGCTGCCACTGAGGCCACGAGTGTAGCGCCCTTCCGACGCGATGGGGCCGCGCCGGGGCTTCCTTGACATCCCTGCCGGGCGTGCCCACAATCCGCCCGGCGAAAGGAGTCCCCATGGCCGGCATCGCCAACTGGCTCACCCACGCGGTCCTCACCCGCGCCGCGCTGCGCCTCTGCGCCCCCGGCAACCGGCCCTCCTTCGATTGAGGGCGATGGTCGATCTCGTGATCCGCAACGGCACGGTGGTGACGCCGCGCGGGCGCTTCCATGGCGGCCTGGCCATTGCGGGCGAGCGGATCGTGGCGGTCGGCGGTGACACGAGCCTACCGCCGGCGCACCGCGTGATCGACGCCGGCGAGCGCTACGTGCTGCCCGGCCTCATCGACGCGCACGTGCACATGGCGAGTGAGGAGGATCCGTCGATCCCGGAGGGGCTGCGCGCCAACATGCCTGTGGAGACGGAGGGCGCGCTCTATGGAGGCGTGACGACCTTCGGCCACTTCGTCGGGCAGCACAACGAGCCGCTCCTGCCCAACGTCCGCGCCACCATCGAGCACGGCAACCGCTGGTCGCACGTCGATTTCTTCATGCACGCGATCATGAGCGACGAGAAGCACTTCGCCGAGCAGCCGGAGGTGTGGCGCCTCGGCGTGACGTCCTTCAAGCACTTCTTCAACGCCTACAAGGCGCGGCCGGGCGAGGAGCTGTCCTGGCTCGGCGGCCCGTCCGACGCCGGCATGCTCTACCGGTCACTCCAGTTCTGCGCCGAGCGCGGCGCGCCGGGTGTGGTCGTGGTGCACTGCGAGGACATCGACCTCATCGTCCACATGGAAGAGCGCGTGAAGGCGGCGGGTCGGCGCGACCTCGGGGCGTGGAGCGACGCCCGCCCCAACGCCGCCGAGTCGACGCGGGTGGCCACGGCCATCGAGCTAGCCCGGTTTGCGGGCGCGTCGCTGTACGTCGCGCACCTCTCCACCGCCGAGGCCGCCGACCTCGTGGCGGCCGCGCGCGCCCGCGGCGCGCCGGTGTGGTCGGAGGTGACACCGCACCATCTGACCCACACCGGCGACATGGAGGCGGAGATCGGCTGCTGGGGGAAGGTGAACCCGCCGCTGCGCGCTGGCCGAGATCGCGAGCGGCTCTGGCGAGCCTTCCACGACGGCGGCGTCACCTGCCTCGGTTCGGACCATGGCACCGGCGGCCGCACCCGGGCCATGAAAGAAAAGGGTGGCGGCAAGCACCAGAACATCTGGGGCGCGCGCTCCGGCAACCGCGGCGGCCTCGAGCACTTCCTGCCCGTGCTCATGACGTACGGCGTCGGCCGCGGACGGCTGTCGATGGAGGACCTGGTGCGGGTAGGCGCGGAGAACACCGCCCGCGTGTTCGGACTCTATCCCCGCAAGGGGGTGCTCGCTCCGGGCTCCGACGCCGACGTGGTCATCGTCGACCCCGAGCTCGAGGCGACGGTAGACGACGCGTTTTACCATTGCCTGTGCGAGGTGAGCGTCTACCGTGGCCACAAGCTCCGCGGCCTCGTGCGGACGGCCATCGTCCGCGGCCGGATCATGGTCGAGGACCGCCAGACGGTCGGCGCACCGGGCTGGGGCCGCTACCTGGCGCGCGGAGACGCCGCGGCCGCCTGAGGGGAACACATGCGCGTGCGCTTCGGCATCAATTACATGCCAACGAGCCCGGCCGCCGAAGTCGTCCGCTGGGCCCGGCTCGTCGAGGACCTCGGCTACGAGCTCCTGGGCATCTCCGATTCGCAGTCGATCTGCCGCGACGTCTACATGACGCTCGCGCTGTGCGCGGTGAACACCGAGCGCATCCGCTTCGGGCCGCGGGTCATCACGCCGATCACGCGGCACCCGGCGGTGGCCGCATGCGCGGCGGCCACCTTGGAAGAGCTGGCGCCGGGCCGTACGCTGGTCGGCATCGGCAGCGGCGACAGCGCCGCCTACAACATCGGGTTGCGAGGGGCGCCGCTCGCCGAGCTGCGCGAGTACACGGAGACCATTCGCACGCTCCTCGCGGAGGGCCACGCGACCTATCACGGGGCGAAGGCCACGTTCACCTGGAAGCGGGCACGGGTGCCGATCTACCTCGCCGCGTCGGGGCCGAAGACGCTCCGCCTGGCTGGGCAGATCGCGGACGGGGTGGTGATCCGGACCGGCCTCCTGCCCGAGATCGTCCGAGACTCGATCGGCCAGGTGCGCACGGGAGCGCAAGAGGCCGGGCGCGATCCCGAGGCCATCGACATGTGGTGGTGGCCCGATGTCAACGTGGCCAGCAGCTACCGCGAGGCGGTCGATGAGATCAAGATGTCGCTGGCCGTCGCCGGCAACCACCTGAGCCGCTTCACGACCGAGGGCAAGCACATCCCGCCCGACCTGCTGGAGAAGGTGACGGTCCTCGGGCAGCGCTACTCGTTCAGCAGCCACACCCTACCCGGCAGCGCCAACGGTCGGCTGATCGAGGAGCTGGGGCTGGTCGACTACCTGGCCGACCGGTTCGCGGCCGTCGGCACGCCGGCCGACTGCGTCAAGAAGCTCGAGGCCGCCGCGGAGGCCGGGGCCCGGCAGTTCTGGATGAGCGTGCACTTCGACGACAAGGAGCGTTTCCTGCGGGACTGGGCGACGAAGGTCGCGCCCGCGTTCCGATGACGGACACTGGCGGGGAGCGGAGGCAGCCATCATGGTGAAGATCGCCGGCATCCAGTTCTCGGGGCACGTCGATAAAGAGGTCAACGTCCAGACGGCCATCCGCCTGGTGCGGGACGCGGCGGGCCGCGGGGCGCAGATCATCTGCCTGCCCGAGCTGTTCAGCACCATGTACTTCTGCGTCGAGACCCGGCGGGAATACTTCGACTGGGCGGAGCCCATCCCGGGGCCGACGATCGAGCGGATGGGCCAGGTGGCGCTCGAGACGGGCACCGTGCTGATCTGCCCGATCTTCGAGCGGGCCGGCGGGACTTACTACAACGCGGCGGCGATAGTCGGGCCCGACGGGCGCCTCATCGGCAAGTACCGGAAGTCGAGTATCCCGTTCATGGACCGGGCGCGCAGCAGCGAGCCGCGCGGCGACGAGAAGTTCTTTTTCGCGCCGGGCGATCTCGGCTTTCCGACCTTCGAGACGCCGTTCGCGCGCATCGGCATCCTCATCTGCTACGACCGCCACTTCCCGGAGGCGGCGCGCGTGCTGGGGCTGGGCGGGGCCGAGATCGTGTTCGTCCCCACCAACACCACGCGAATGACGCGCTACCTCTGGGACCTCGAGCTGCGCGCCCACGCCATCGCCAACATCTACTACGTCTGTGGCGTCAACAAGGTGGGTGTCGACGTCGGTGGCTCGGCGCGCGACCATCACGGGGCGAGCCTCATCGCCAACCCGCGCGGCGAGATCATGGCCGAGGCCAGCGCGACGCAGGAGGCCATCGCAATGGCCGACGTGGACCTGTCGCTCATCCCCTAGCTGCGCGCGCTGTTGGGGTACTATCGCGACCGCCGGCCGGACCTGTACGGGCCGCTGGTGGAGGTGCTAGACCACGCCGCGGCGCCGGTCGGCCGGGTCTGAGGCGGGGGTCGGGCTCCCCATCCGCGCCCATCGCGCGCAGGCGGCGGCTTGATCGACCGAAAGACGATCCTGTTCGTGACGCACCTTCGCCATGGTCGAGCTCGGCGAGCGCCTGGTCTGCCCGTGGTACACGGTGGCCCGCGAACAGGCGGATCCCGTGGCGGAGTAGGCGGTCACGGCTTGTAGTTGACCTTGGTGGGCTGGACCTTGCGCAGCAGGTCCGGGTACACGAAGGAGCCGAAGTCGAGAGGCTTGGTGAGCTTGCCCTGCTGCTTGAGCTGCTTCATGCCTCCGGAAAGCTCGGCGGGATACTTTCGCTCCTGACCCCTGAGACCGACCAGCTCCAGGTAGTGCAACGCGCGCTCCCGCCTCTCGGCCTTGCCTACCCGTCGCAGGCGCAGGCCGAATTCGACGTTCTCCGCCGCGCTGAGCCAGCCGTAGAGCGAGTCATCGCCCTGGAAGACGACGCCGCGGTCGCGACCGGGACCCACCACCGGGCGACCTTCCATCAGGACCTCCCCGGCGGTGGGGGCCTCGAAGCCGGCCAGCATCTTGAGCACGATCGTCTTGCCGCACCCGCTGGGCCCGAGGAGGCAGAAGAATTCCCCGACCGCGATGTCGATGCTGAAGTGCTCCACGGCCTTGTAGTCGATGCCGTGGAGCGAGCGGTAGGTCTTCTCCACGTCGCGGAACGATACGAGCGGCATGCCATCCGAACTCGCCGGGTCCGCGCCATGGGTCCGCGCGCTGACCCCTTGATTCGGCAATTTCACGACCAGGAGGTTCCCGCCATCAGGCGGCCCCGCCTAGCAAGGGCAACTCCCGCGGACAACCGCCAATCACGCCAGGGCGACTGGAAGACGTGGCGTATCGATCTGTGGACTTTCTGACGGCCCCGTCGATCGCGTATAAGCTGATCGATGGGAGGAGCCGGCGAGGACGAGACGCCACCAGCGCGGGAAGGAGTACGAAGATGGCCGTGGACATCGAGCATTCGCGGCGGCTCTTCACTGTGGAGGAGTACCGCCGGATGGGCGAGGCGGGCATTCTCAAGCCTCACGACCGGGTCGAGCTGATCCGGGGCGAGATCATCGAGATGTCGCCCATTGGCCACCGGCACGTCGCCTTCGTCGACAATCTGAACGAGCTCTTCGTCGTCCGCCTGTCTGGTCGCGCCATCGTCTCCGTCCAGAGTCCGGTGGCCGTGACCGCCCACTCTGAGCCCCAGCCCGACCTCAAGGTGCTGCGCCGCCGCGGCGTACCGTACAAGGACGCCGAAGCGACCGCGGTCGACGTGCTCCTCATCATCGAGGTCGCAGAGACGTCGCTCCGGTACGATCGGACGGTCAAGAGCCGGCTGTACGCCGAGGCGGGCGTCCCCGAGTACTGGGTGGTTGACTGCGATGCCGAGGCGGTGGAGGTGCATCGCGCCCCGACCGCAGACGGGTACAGCGACGTCACTCGCGTGACCGGCGAGGGCACCGTCAGCCCCGCTGCCTTCCCCGATGTAGGCCTCACCCTCGCCCAGATCTTCGCGTAGCGCCTGCACGGCGCCGTTGACTCCACCGGGCACGATCAGGGGCGCCGGCATGTCCGGAATCGGGCCGGCGGCGGTCGGGCCTCAAGTGTGTGAGGCAGGCTGGATCCTGCCGCTCACCCGCGCGCGCTGAAGCGCGTCCGGATGTACTCGCGGGCGCTGTCCGGGGCGAGGCGCACGCTGCCGGGTCCGGTACGTACGTAGAAGTCGCCGTCCGGGCTTCTCTCCAAGCCTTTCCACTTCAAGAAGACCGGCTCGGGGCTGCGCTGGCAGCTCACCAGGCAGACCGTTCGGCCCTGTACGATCTGGACGTTCGGGTCGATGCACGGTCCGGCGCGGTCCCCCAGGCCATTGCGCACGGCCTGGGTCAGATGGCGCATGAACTTGTCGTCCGTGTCGAGCTGGTCGTGCTCGATGCCGACGACCGCGCCGTCGTCCGCGACGCCGATGAGGAGGTCCCCGCCCTCGGTGTTGAGAAAGGCGGCGACGGTCTTGAGGACCGCGTGGGTGACGTTCCTGTCGTCGTGCCTCCCATCCTTGAGGCTCCAGCGCAGCGTGGACTTGAACTCGAGCGTCTTCGACTCGCCCCGCTTGATCAGCTCGTCGGCCTGCCGGTGCGCCCGGAGATACTGGTCGAAGAGGAAGTTTTTCACCGCCGCGCCGAATGCCGGATCGTCGGTGATGCGCCGGTAGAGCTCGAAGTTCGAGTCGACGATGTCCTGAATGGCGTGCTCGACCTTCTGGTCGAAGGTCAGGCGCACGTTCTCCCGCGTGTTGACCCGCGCGCTGGCGTCGAGCCCCGGGTCGGCATCGAGCCGCTCCATCATCTGGCCGAGGGTCAGGCGATGCTCCGGGCCGAGGTTGAGCCCGAAACGCTCGTTCAGCTCGGCGATGATCCGGGAGAGCGCCTCCAGCTCCTCTGGCTGGGGCCTGGGGTCGCGCTTGGTGCTCACCGGGTCGAGCAACCCGGCCTTCCGCTCCAGCGCGATGCGGCCGCTCCCCGTCTGCTGGATCCGGTAGGACTCCATGTCGATGTTCTGCTGGACTTCGCGCGGCAGCTCCGCGCGATCCGCCGGGAGCAGGCGGCGAAGGTGGCGCGCGAACACGTAGAGCTTTTCCAGATCGGCGTCGGCGAACGTCAGCACCTGGGCGAGGAAGGCGTAGAGCCGCACGTAGTCGGTCAGGTGGCCACGGAAGTCGCGCTGCTCGGCCTCGGGGAGCGCCCGGGCGCGCTCGACCACCGGCGCGAGGGCCTGGTAGAGCTGATCCTGCGTGGCCTTCCGGTCGAAGTAGATGCGGGCGAACCGATCCACGTCGGCCTGGGTATGGACGGGAAAGCCCGCGAGCCGGCTCTGGATCTCGTAGAGCAGATTCGGATCTGTCGCCTCGGACAGAAGCGTCGTCTCGTAATAGGGCTCGAAGGCGGCCTTGATCTCGTCGGCCTCGTTGGCGAAGTCGAGCACCAGGGTGCCCGTCTTGGCCGGCGGGTGGGTGCGGTTGAGCCGCGAGAGGGTCTGCACCGCGTTGACGCCGCCGAGCTTCTTGTCCACGTACATGGTGTGCAGGAGGGGCTGGTCGAAGCCCGTCTGGAACTTGTTGGCGACGATCAGGAAGCGGTACTCCGGCCGCTCGAAGGCCCTGGCGGTCTGCGTCTCCGGGAAGCCGTTCATGCCGCGCTCGGTGTAGGACTGGCCGCCGTCCTCGACCCCGCCGGAGAACGCGACGAGGGCCTTGAACGGATAGCCCCGCTCTTTCAGATATCGGTCCACGGCCAGGCGATACCGCACAGCGTGCCGGCGGGAGCGCGTCACGATCATCGCCTTCGCCAGCCCGCCGATCTCGGCCTGCACCTGGGCCGCGAAGTGCTCGACGCAGATCCCCACCTTCTCGGCGATGGCGTGGGGGTGCAGCTCCACGAAGGAGCGGAGAAGATGGGCGGCCTTCTGCTTGTCGTAGCGCGGGTCGTCCTCCACCGTCTTCAGGAGCCGCCAGTACGCCTTGTAGGTCGTGTAGCTGGCGAGCACATCGAGGATGAACCCCTCCTCGATGGCCTGGCGCATCGTGTAGAGGTGGAAGGGCTCGAACTTCCCGTCCTCGCGCCGCCGGCCGAACAGCTCGAGCGTCTTCGGCTTGGGCGTGGCGGTGAAGGCGAAGAGGGAGAGGTTCGGCAGCCTCCCGCGCTTCTCCATCTCGGCCAAGACGGCGCTCTCCAGCTCTTCTTCCGGCGTTTCGGTGCCGGCCTCCTGCGCCTCGGCCTCCTCCAGCGACCCCGCGGCGAGCACCGACTTCAAGCCTTTCGTACTCTCGCCCGACTGGGAGGAGTGCGCCTCGTCAACGATGACGGCGAAGCGCTGGCCGGGCAGCGCGCCGATCTGCCCCGCAATCACGGGGAACTTCTGCAGCGTGGTGACGATGATGGTCTTGCCCGCCTCCAGCGCCTCTTTGAGCTGCCGGGACGTGGTGTCGATGTTCTCAACCACACCGAGCGTCTGCTCGAACTGCCGCATGGTGGTCTGGAGCTGGCGGTCCAGGACCCGCCGGTCGGTGACCACCACGATCGAGTCGAAGACCCGCCGGTCGGCGTCGTGCAAGGTGGCGAGCCGATGCGCGAGCCAGGCGATGGTAAAGCTCTTGCCGCTCCCAGCGGAGTGCTGGATCAGATAGCGCTCGCCCGCACCTGCCGCCCGGGCCTCCGACACCAGGCGCCGGACGACGTCGAGCTGCTGGTAGCGGGGGAAGATCAGGTGGCGGGCGCCGGTCTTGCGGCCTCGGTCGTCCTCCTCCACCTCGTGGATGAACTGGCGGATCAGGTCAAGCGCGCTGTCGCGCGCCCACGTCTCCTCCCACAGGTAGCCGGTGGCGTAGCCCGTGCGCGTGGGCGGCACGGGCGGGTTGCCGGCGCCGCCGAACTTGCCCTGGTTGAACGGCAGGAAGCGCGTCCGCGGGCCGGCGAGCTGCGTGGTGGCGAAGACCAGGTCCGGGTCCACCGCGAAGTGGGCGAGGCAGCGGCCGTATGCCAGCAGCGGCTCGCGCGGATCGCGGTCGGTCTTGTACTGGCGCATGGCGTCCTCGACGTCCTGGCCGTTGAGGCGGTTCTTCAGCTCGGCCGTGAAGATCGGGATGCCGTTCAAGAAGAGCACGAGATCCAGGCTCTTCTCGTTCTTCGCGCTGTAGCGAAGCTGGCGGACCGCGGCGAAGAGGTTTGCCGCGTGCAGGCGCCGCGTCTCTTCGTTGAGTCCGCTCGCCGGCCGGAAGTAGGCGAGGCGGAAGGCGCAGCCCGAGTCCTTGATGCCGGTGCGCAGCACGTCGAGAGAGCCGCGCCGGCCGATCTCGGCGGCCAGGCGGGCGAGGAACTGCTCCTTCACCGCCGCGCCGTGGTGCTGGGCCAGCTTCTGCCACTCCCGAGGCTGGGTCGCGAGGACGAAGTCCACCACGTCGCGCGGGAGCAGGCAAAGCGTGCGGTCGTAGTCCTCCGGGAGGCGCCGGCGGTAGCCGCCCGGCGCGTCGCCATAGGGCGACAGCGTCTCGCGCACCATCCCCGCGGCGGCCAGCGCGTCGGGGCCGTACTGGAGCAGTCCCTGCTCGATGGCGTCCTCGAAGCTTCGTTCGGAGATGTCCATCATGGTCGGCGCCCTCGCGTGGTCGGCGTGATGACGCCTGGGTCAGACGCAAGATCGGCCAGGGGCACGACGGTGATGTACGGATCCAGCGGATAGCGCTGGTCGCCCGGGTAGAGGACCGTCAGATGGTGCAGCTGCAAGTCTGCCAGGGCGATGCGCATAGAGGGGGTGACCCGCGGGGCGTCCTGGAACTTGACCTCCACGCCGTAACGCCGGCTGCCCTTCATGAGCAGCAGATCCAGCTCGGCGCCGGTGTGGGTGGCCCAGAAGTAGGCCGCATCCGGCCGCACGCGTTCGATGGCCTCCTCGATCGCGAACCCCTCCCACGAGCCGCCGGCCTTGGGGTGCGACAGGACATCGCGCTCCCGGACGAGCCCAAGGAGCGCGTGCAGGAGGCCGCTATCGCGCACGTAGACTTTCGGCGCCTTGACCTGGCGCTTGCCGAGGTTCGCGTGCCAGGGCTGGAGCTGCCGCACCATGAAGAGCCCCGAAAGCAGGTCGAGATAGCGGCGGGCCGTCGGCTCCGACACCCCGAGCGAGCGGGCGGCCTCGGCCGCGTTCCACACGCCTCCATGGTAATGCGCCAGCATCGTCCAGAAGCGCAGCATCGTGGCCGCCGGGATCGAGATTCCGAGCTGGGGCAGGTCCCGCTCGAGGAAGGTCTGGACGAGCTGCTGGCGCCAGACATAGCTGGCCTGCTCCGACCGGGCGAGGTAGGCGGGTGGGAAGCCGCCCCTGCGCCACAGCCGGCCGAGCGCGCCCGGGCCGACCTCGTCCAGGCCGAGGCCGGTCAGGGTGATCGTTTCCAGTCGCCCCGCCAAGGTCTCCGAGGACTGCCGCAACAGCTCGGGCGTCGCACTGCCCAGGATGAGGAAGCGCAAGGGGAGGGGGCGCCGATCGGCCAGCACGCGCAGGATTGGGAAGAGGTCGGGCCGCCGCTGGATCTCGTCGATGACCACCAGGCCGCGCAGCGGAGCCAGGGCCGTCATCGGCTCGGCCAGGCGCGCCAGCGCCCGGGGGTCCTCCAGGTCGAAGTAGGTCGGCGAGCCCGGCGGAACGATCGCGCGGGCGAGGGTGGTCTTCCCCGCCTGGCGCGGCCCGATCAGCGCGGTGACGCGGGCCCGCTTCAAGGCGGCGCGCAGCTCGGCCAGCCGCCGCGTCCGCTGGATCACGCCCCGACCGTACCATGAAAATCTAAAGTCTAGAGTTCTATTTTCATGGTCCCAGGCCGGCCTTCGAGGGGCGGCTCACGCGGCGCGCACGTCGATCTTGCCCGTCACCGCGGCGGAGATGAGCGCGGTTCGCAGCTCCTTGAGGCGCTCTAGCCCGCTTTATGCGTGAAGACACGCGCTCGACGCCGGAGGCGGCTGCAATCGACTCTGGAGCCACTATTTGGGCTCATCACATGCCGACCCCGCGACCATTCGTTCAGGGGGCCAGCGGTTGACACGCCGGCGCGCTCGGCACGGATGGAGCGGGGGGCTCGACATCGACACCTATCCCGGGATCGATCAGGCGTGACGAGCGGGACTGCATCAGGGCCGCGCGCCGACCGCGCAGGCGATCTGCCACCACTCGGGCTGCCACGAAAACGATATCGGAAAGTGCAGCACGATGCGGCGCACCGACTGCGTGACCCACCCCGCGACCTTGACCAGCCGCTCGCGCAGCGTGGTGGCCTGCGCCGTCGCGCACGGCGTGCCGGCAGCGTGGAGCCGGAGCGCCTGCACGAGAATGT
>JBKPAK010000278.1:0-9593 GCA_046726415.1 Candidatus Methylomirabilota bacterium | reverse complement strand
CATTCCAAGGAAGAGGTGATGAAGGTCATCGGCGACGCCGGGGTGCCGGCCGGGGCGGTGTTCGACACGCTGGAACTGATGAACGACCCCTCGCTCGCCGAGCGCGGCATCATGCAGACGATCCAGCACCCGACCACCGGGGCGGTCAAGATGCCGGCCTGGCCGGTGCGCTTCGACGGCGCGCCGCCGCGGGTCAAGCCGTCGCCGCTCCTGGGTGAGCACAATGCCCAGGTGCTGAGCGGCTGGCTCGGTATGAGCCCCCAGGAAGTCGAGGCGCTGCGCCAGGACGGTATCGTCTGAGTCGATGGCGGAGGCCGGTGCCAGCCCCCTCACCGGCCGCCGCCAACCTTTCCCTCATCTCCTAGCCGCGAGCACGATCCGGCTCCCCCAACGCGCCTGAGCAGTGCGGTGGCGAGACGACGGTGACGGGCCCACGGACGGGCCGACCGCGCCGCCTGAGGGTGCTCATGCTGGCTACGATCCCAATCCTGAAACGGAGAGGCTCACCATGCCCATCGGAGGCCAGGACTGGCTCGCCTTAACTTTTGAACCGACCCTGGAGCCCGATCTCCCCATCTGCGACCCGCACCACCACCTGTGGGAATTTCGGCCCGAACCCGTGCACTATCAACGGTACCTGCTGTCAGACTTGGCCGAGGATCTGAACAGTGGGCACAACGTGCGGTCGACAGTGTTCATCGAGGTCAAAGCGCGGTACCGCACCGACGGCCCAGAGGAGATGCGTCCGGTCGGTGAAGTCGAATTCGTCGAGGGGCTGGCGACGGAAGGTGCCCGTGGTCAGTACGGTCGTGCCCAGATTGCCGCCGCCATCATTGGCTACGCCGATTTGAAACTGGGCGAGCGGGTTGCGCCGGTGCTAGACGCGATGCAGGCCGCCAGCCCCACCCGGTTCCGTGGCGTCCGTCATTCGGTCGGGTGGGATCCCAGTCCGGAGTTGGTGAACAGGGACATCCAAGGGCTGCTGGCCAGCGACAATTATCGGGCGGGTGCCCGGGAGTTGGCGCGCAGAGGGCTATGCCTGGAGAATTCCCTGTACCACCCACAGTTGACAGAGTTGGCCCTGTTTGCCAGGGCGGTACCCGATCTCACGATCATCTTGAACCACATCGGTGGCCTGGTGCGGGTCGGCCCGTACGCCAACCGGGACGATGCCGTGCTGCCCGCTTGGCGGCGGGGCATTGCCGCCGTGGCGGCCTGCCCCAATGTGATCATCAAGCTCGGTGGTGTTGGACAGCGCCGGTTTGGCTTCGACTGGCCGGAACGCGCCAAGCCCATCGGCTCGGCAGACCTGGCCGAGGCGCTGTCCCCCTTGATGCAGTATTGTATCGAGCAGTTCGGCCCCGACCGCTGCATGTTCGAAAGCAACTTCCCGGTCGACAAAGTGTCGTACTCCTACAACGTCATATACAACGCCTTCAAGCGGCTGTCCGCAGGCTACTCGGCGGCCGAGCGCGCCGCCATGTTCCACGCCACGGCCGCCCGTGTCTACCGGATTGACTCTTAGATCACCGCAAAAGGAGTTGGCCATGGCAGAGTTGCCTCGTCTGAACGGCATCATCAAGCCCCTGGAGGAGGGCGGCGTCGCCTTTGTCGGCTCGGCGCCGGCCGATGGGGTGGCGGGCACCAGCGCCCCCTACGACGGCGCGCTGTTCGAAAGGGAACATGGCCCCTATGACATACGGGCGCTGCAGGAGGGCCTGCAGAGCATGCTGGATCGCCGCCAGATCGCGCAGCGCGGCATCGCTCCAGCGGTCACTCCCATCGTGCGGATTCCTCCGAATCAGGGACAGACCAATTGGGTCGCCAAACAGGTGCTCGACATCGGTGTATACGGGATCATCTGGCCCCACGTCGATACGGTCGAAGACGCGTATAACGCCGTGGCCGCCATGCGCTATCCCCCGGGTCGAGGGCCGCCCGCTGCGCGAGCCCTTCGGCCGTCGCGGCGATGCTCCCCAGCGCGCGGTCACCTACTGGGGCATCACCCAGCAGGAGTACTACGCCCGGGCCGATGTGTGGCCCCTGAACCCCCGGGGCGAGCTGCTCTGCTGCCTGATGATCGAGAGCCCGGAGGGAATCGGCAACTTGCCCAAGATGCTGAAGGAGGTGCCCGGCATCGGCGTCATCTTCACCGGGGAGGGCGATCTCTCCCAGGAGCTGGGCCACCCGCGTCAGTATGACCATCCCGACGTGCTGAAGGGCGTCAAAGAGATCCTGGACATCTGCAAGGCACACAAGGTGCCGAACGGCTGGTTCCACACCACGCTCGACAATGTCGAACAGGTGATCCGGGACGGCTACCGGGTCCTCATGGCCCCGTCCTCGCGCAGCTACGCCGTGCTGCACAAGGGCCGCGCCGCCGCCGGCAGAGGCTGAGTACCGCGCGTAGTAAATGCGCCGCGGGTGGGGACTCGCAACGTGCCCCTTACCCGTCTTCAGGCTGGCAGGGTCCTAAAACTGGATGGACCGGGCCTCTATACGACGCTCGAGCGTGGCGATGCGCGATCCTCGCTCGCCGGGTTGTCTTCATCACCAGGGAGGTCCTCGGTACATCCCATGAGGTCCTCGCGCGGCCGCAGAATACGGCGTCGTTCAAGTCCGCCAACACGGAAGCCACATCATCCTGCTGAAGCGCGAAGTCCCAGGAAGCGCCAAGGGGAGTGGTGCCTCTTCGCCGCCTTCGAGGAGGCGCAGGATCGTGCCGTAGATCCGCCACCGGAAGTGGGGCGCTGTGGCCGGACGACGCACGGCGAGATAGCATGGCCGGTTCGTAGTTCCGGCTCACCGCTTCCACCCGAGCCAGTCACAGACCGCGCGGCCCATCACCAGCTCGAGGTCTCGCCCGCGGAGCCAGGGCAGCTCCTCGGTGAACAGCGTCACACACTGGCGCCACGAGCAGCGCATGCGCGTGATGTCGGTGCCCCAGAACCAGCGGGTGGGGCCGAAGGCATCATAGAGCTGCCGCAGCTTGTCGTGGATGTCGCGGAACGGATAGGGCTGATCGGAGTAGCTCGGCGCGCCGGTGGCCTTCATGGCGACGTTGGGATACTTCGCGAGCGCCAGCACCTCTTGGAGATTCGCCCACCGCTCGGCCGGGCTCGTCACTCCCGAGGGACGGCCGAGATGATCGAGGATCAGCTTGAGGTTGGGATGCCGCTGGGCGACCTCGCCGACCTTCGGGAGGAAGCCCGCCGCCATCAGCGCGATGGGCAGGCCCGCGCGCTCCGCCGCCGGCCACAGCCAGTCGATCGTCCCGTCCGTCGGCCACTTGCTCTGCTCCGGTGGGGGAAACACGAAGCGCAGGCCGACCATCCCCGTGCGCTGCTTCCAGGTGTCCATCAGCGCGCGACTCTCCGGCCTGTCGAGCGGAAAGCTGCCGAGGATCACGAACCGCTCGGGGTGCTGGCGCGCCGCCTCGACCGCCAGCTCGTTCGCGTTCGGGTCCCACGGCGTGTGCGGGGTGAGGACCGCGCATCGACCCCACCGGCGTCCATCTCCCTGAGCGCTTCGTCCTTCAGGTACGCGGGCACCTGCCGGTGATTGGGATTGGTGGGGTTGCCCGCATTCCAGAGGTGGATCTGCGCGTCGACGATCAGCATGGGATCTCCTTCACCGCGCTTCGCGCGGCCGGGAATGAATGGTCCGCGGGCTGTCCTGGTTGGCGTGCGGTCTCACCCCGGACTCCGCCCCCCAACCTGCCCGCCGGCTCTCTGTGGGGGAGCAGGATGAGACTCGGCGGAGCTATCGTCAAGCCCGCGCCCTCAGCGGTGTATCAGTCTGTGGACTTCCGTCCCAGAACTACGTAGAACGTAATGGTTCTGTCTTTCGCGCGAGGCTGTCCGGGGCACTTTTGGCCATTTTACTGGCCAACTGGCCCGACTCCAGCGCCGGAGTCAGCCCGTCGAGTGCCTCCACCGCGGCCAGCTTGGATGCGGCCGAGAGGTGGGCGTACCTCAACGTCATGGCGAAGTTCTTGTGCCCGAGCACCTCCTGGACTTCCTTGAGGCTCCGCCCACGCATGACCATGTGAGAGGCCGCGGTGTGGCGTAGGTCATGGAACCGGACGCCCTGGATGCTTGCCCGGCGCAGGGCCGTCGTGAACGCATTCTTGGCGTGCCTCCACTGCCCGCCCTGCCTGGTGCGGAACACGAACCCGCTCCGCCTGGTCGGCTCCGGCTCGAGGGCGATCAGGACTGCGTAGACGGCCGCGTTGATCGGCACCGCCCGGGGCTCCCCGCTCTTCGTGTCGTAGAGGGTGATGGTCGACGTCGACAGGTTCACCCGCTCCCACTCCAGGCCGATCAGCTCGCCCCGTCTCATCCCGGTATTGATCGCGACGCGCACCAGCGGCCCGAGGCGTGGACTGTCTGAGCGGTCACAGGCTGCGAGGAGCCGCACGATCTCCTCCTCGGAGAGGTACCGATCTCGCCCTTTCGGTTTCTTGGGCATCTCGATCTCGGGCACGGTGTCGAGGTAGCCCCACTTCTTGGCCAGGCGGAGCATGTGCTTGAGGACGGCCAACTCGTTGGTGACGGTGTACGGACTCACGTGCGCCGCGCGGTGGCGTTCCCACTGCGCGATCATCGGGCCCGTGAGATGACGGACGGGCAGATCGGCGCCGAACGCGGGGAGGAACTGCGCCGTGAGGGAGCGCGTGTCTTCGCGCAGTGAGGGCTTGGCCTTCTTGTAGGCGAGGTACTCCTCGGCGAGCTGGCCGAGCGTCCGCTCCGGGGCGCGCTCCACCTTCCCCGCCGCAATCGCCTTTCGGCGCGCCTCCAGCGCCGCCACCGCATCATCCCGCGTCAGCCACTCGGCCGAGAACTTCCGCTCGCGCTTCCCGTTGACCATCAGCGTGTAGCCGAACGCGCGGCACCTCACCGGCCGACCGTTCAGGCCCCGCTTCGTCCAGGTCGTCGTGATGACCTTGGCCATCAGCTCCTCCTCTGCTCGGCGGACATCCGGGCGTCACGGGCGGTCAGCTACCCTCTCACGCCCCCGGCCTCGGTGGCAGCGCCACGACGTTGCCGCCGGACGGTGGCGAATCCTCCTCGGGCGGCCGCGCCTGCGCCTCGTGGAACCGGCGGACGGCGTGCAGGTGCAACTCCAGGGCGAACGCGACCTCCTTGAGCATGTCGAGATCAGCCTCGAAACACTCCGGCGTCCCGCCCTCGAGATCCTTAGCCCATCCCACGAGAAGCAGATAGTTCAGACGCGCCATCCGGGCGGCCAGATCGATCGCCTCCTCGAGGCTCGACGGCGCATTGTCCAGGTCGAAGAGAGGTCGACAGGGCGCAGCGTTGGGGGGGGTGTCATCGGTCGTGCCGATGGAATCTCACGCCGCCGCTACCGCCGTACTCCAGCCCGCTGCTGATGGTGTCCAGCGTCTGAGCCCCGCCACGAGCAACGCCCGGGCCGGTGTTCGCGCACCGGTCCGGACACCTCTACTCAAAAGTCAGCGCGCACCGTATTCGTCTAGCAAGATCTCCGCTTTTTCTCTTTCCGACCCCTTCTCCTTGAGGCACTGGTGATGCGCGTTCTTTCACTCCCGCAATGAGCATCGTCAGGCTCGCCTTGCGATGGTCAGACTTCACCTCGTAGAGACGACTGAGAGTCATCACGATGCTCCCGGTCAGGAGTCGCCGGATCGCATCGACCAAGAACGGATAGTGTTGGCTCAGAAGAGGCTGCCCGAGGAGAGGAAAAACTAACGATTTCACCATCGCATAGTCGGCTGTGACGGAAACGACCTCCACCTCGACGGCGTCGAAGATAACGTCCAGTGATGGCCTTTTCAGCGGCATGCATGCACGTGAGTTGACTTCTCCTCGTCGGAGATGTTCTGGTCGGTGGACTTCCGGGCGTCGACAGGCAGCGATAGTCGCGTCGTCACCGCGCACCGCGAGGATCAGCGCCCGCTGGCCAGCACTCAACGCGCCTAACGCGCCTGATTCCGTGCTGGATCCTACGTGTAACTTCCGGCGCTCCCGGCGGAACCGACACAATCAAAGCGACGCCGTTCGGAACATCCAGTACGGCGACGTCGTTACCCGTCCGGGCCCCCAGCTGCGCGGCTTCCGCTGGCGCATCCGCACGCAGCTGTTGGACGGCGTCCGTCAACTCTGCCTGGCACTCAGCCTTTGATTCGGTCGCCCCCCGCATGGTCCATTCCGGCTTACCCGTCAACTCCCCCCGGGGGCTGTGCACCTCTAAAACAGTCCACACGATCCAGCTCACGAGCACCGCCTTCCGCATTACTCGCCCTCGCTTGTCTGGCGTCCCTCACGCCCCCGCCCGCGGCGGCAGCGTTGCCCGCCGCGCCAGACTCCGCCGCAGTGCCTCCTCGAGGTCGATGACGGGCGCCTTCATGCGTTGGCCTACTCCAGCAGCTCCCCCGGTTTCACTTTGAAGGCCTTCGCTAACTTCTCGATGACGCCGACCGTGGCATCCCGTTTCGCTGTTTCAATGCGCGCGATATGAACCTTGCTCACCCCGGAGCGCGCCGCCAGCTCCGCTTGACTCCAGCCGCGGGCGGCGCGCAGCGCCTTCAGCTGTCGGGCCAGAGGCCGCACGAGCGCCATAGGTTATGATAGCCAATTGGCCATCAGTTGTCAAGAGGATTTTCGCCCGGGCGCTGGTGGCCTTATCGGAAAACTTTGTAGGGCTCCATTTCATCAGCACCGCGGCAGTGGTCGTGCAGCCGGTCGCCGGGATGCCCGGCAGCGCCCACGCGATTGCATTTCAAGCAGGGCTTCGACTTCGGCCAGCCGGGGGGCGATCGGACCCGCCGCGTCCCCACACCAGCACCGCGGCCTCTATCCGCTCTTGGGCAGCTTGCCCTGTGTCTTCTCCCACCATCGCATGATGCGAGAGGCCAGCAGTCCTTGGACGACCATGCTCGCCGCAAGAGTCGTGACCCATCGCGCCTCAAGATGGCCGTGCATCACGATCTGCACGAGCGCCCAGACGCCCATGCCCTGCACCATGAGCATGGCGATCAGCAGAAGCGTCAGTTCCGTCATACGCAATTCGGTCCAGGCTGATCGCCATGCTGATCGCATTTCCGTGTTCTCCTTCACTTACGGGTTATCGTTTCCGCTGCCACAGGTAGAGGTAGGCGACCACCCCCAGCACGCACAGCAGCGTGACCATGGCCCAAAAATTCTTGGGCCCCTCTGGCCAGATCAGCGGGATCAGGGATTCAAAGGCCTCGTCCATGGTGCTCCAATCGCTCGAGCCTGATCTCCTCGTTGCGCACCTCGCCGTCCACGCCGGCAATCACCTCATCCAGGTGCTCGACGAGCCAGGAGCGCCCCGAGTCGTCTGCCCCGAGCCGCGCCTGGCGCAGCAGGGAGCGGATCCGCCGCAGCAGCGCGATGTCCTCCGCGACCTGGGCGGGGGTCAGGTCAAGCCACGGCTCGGGCCGCGACGGTTCGGGGTTCGTTGACGCCCACCACTGCTCAAGGTCATCCATCATTCCCCTCCTTTGTGGTCTCCCGGCCGCCGTGGCCTTCGGTTTCTCCTTCGTCATGAAGAAGCCAACACCAACAGACAAGCAGCCGGTAGAGCCGTCAGCCACTAACCGCTCACCCGAGCAGCTCCGTCACCGGCACGCCGAGGGCCCGGGCGAGCTTCGTCACCATCCCCACGGTGGGGTCCGACTCCCCCCGTTCGAGGGTCGCCACGTGGACGCGCGAGATCTTCGCCTTCTTGGCCAGCGCGTACTGGCTCAACCCCTGGGCCTCGCGGAGTCGCTTCAGGCGCCGTCCCATCTGTTTCGGTGTCGGGCTCATAGTAAGATATTTCTTACGTTAGCGTTAGCGCAACTGGTGTCCACCTGAGGGATGTAGATCTCACTCTTGCTTAGCGTATTTGGCTCGTACTTCACCCCAGCCCGAAGTCGGGGCCTCATCTCGATGGGCGAGAGACCTACGTGCCGTGGCCAGGGTGGCGCGGATGCGGGACAGCCGGATGCCTCGACTTGAACCGGGGCAGAGCACGATTAAGGCGCCGGACTGCAGCGCCGCTGGTGGAATGTCGTTCTTCGTGCGCGCGTCAGCCACGACTCGCTCGAGCCATCCCTCGAAGGCCTCGAGCAGTGCACGCGCTTCATCGACGGGCCACCACGACAGCGCATCATCAAGAGCACCGAACCGGCCCGCCTGCAGGTCGGCCAGGACGGTTCTCGCGCGCTCTGTCAAAGCCTCCACCGCCGCCGTCCTTGCGAGCCACGCCTGACGTTTATCCAAGTGCTCGTGAAACTGTGGGATCTCGACGCCGATGCGGGCCTCAGCACCCTCAATCACGCGGCGTGCGCTCGCCACGTCAGGACGGTTGATGATCGCGCAGAACCCCGTGACGTCGAGCTGGTCGATCGCAATAACGGCCTCGCGCTCCGACCGCGTGAGGTCGTCTAGGGCGATCATGGCAGTTTCCAGCCATCGCGACGCAAGTATCCACGCCGAAAGTTAAGTAGCGACTCGGGATGCTCCCCTAACTCATTCCACACCAACTGCCCGAAAGCGCCCGGGCGGCCAATGGCAGCCTCTGCGCGAGCCACAGCCTCAGCCAGGCGTGCATTCTCTTCGGAGGCCACACGCTGGAGTGCTGTGTAGAGATCGCGCAATGGTTCCACCAGGCTCTCGCGCAACACCGGCATCAGCTCGCGGCGCAACTCCTCATCAGTCGCAACCAGCTCGCGCTCCGCTTGAACGACTTCGGCGAAGGCTTCCATCTCCGCATCACGCAGCCGCGGCAGCTCACGACGTGCTTTCCAGGCCTCAGCGAGATCAATTTGATTGGGGGAGTCGACCATGGGGTCACACAGCCGGCGTGCTGCGGTAATACGGCCCTGAATTTCTTCGACAGCGGCCTTGGCCCTCGCCATCCCCGGCGTCGCCGATGCGCGCGCTTCCAGCTCCCTGTAGGTGCGGGCGCTGGCCTCGACTCCCGGGACGCGCTGGAGATGAGCGGGACGGACTCGTCCGCCAGCCCCGGGCCGGGCGCATACCAGAATCCGGAACTCTGCAGCAGGTAGCGGCGCACACTCGCATCGCGAAGCACCGCAAGCAGGTTGATGTTGCCTTCCACTCGGACCTTGCGATCGCGTTCCGCCGCTGCCTTCATTTCGGCGGGCGTGTAGTGCCGGGGCAGTGAGGTCAATTCGTTGATCACGGCGTCGGGCCGGATCTCTCCGACGGCGGCCTTCACCGCAGCGGCATCCAGTGCGTCGGCGATGACTGGCTCGGCGCCGATTTCCTTCAATACGGCTGCGGAATCGCGCGATTGGGTCAGCGCGAATGCCTCATGCTGATTCGCTCTCAGGCGACGAACCAGCGCCCGGCCGATCGCACCGCTCGCACCGGCGATCAGAATTCTCATCGCGCTTCCTTTCAGGCCGCCTCGAGATCACTTGTCGTAGACCGTGGCCTGGGCGCCGTCATCGGCGATGATGTAGGCGATCAGCCGCGCCGGCTTGGTCTTGCTCGCATTGGCGCTGACGATGTGGTGGGAGTTGGGCGGCTCGGTCCAGGTCTGGCCGGCGCTGTAGACGCCGAGGGGCTCGCCCTCGACCT
>JBKPAK010000277.1:0-25664 GCA_046726415.1 Candidatus Methylomirabilota bacterium | reverse complement strand
CGGCCGCCGAGTGGCCGGCGAGGCCAGCGCCGTCATTGATGCCGTCGCTATGGCCAGGCGGAGCGACGTCGCCATGACCGCGAGATCACGTGCGGGAGCTGGAGAGCGCGATCATCCGGGCCACCCATCTGGCAAGGAACGGGACGATCGAGGCCGAGGATCTGGGCCTGTCCGGGGTGCCAGGCCTCGCGGCGGCGCCGATGGGGGTTGATGGTCGCGACCGTACAAGACCGAAAAGGCCCGGGTGATGGAAGCCTTCGAACGGCAGTACCTCTTCCGCCTCATGAAGCAGTACTGCGGCAACGTCAGCCAGGCGGCGCGGGCCGCGGGCAAGGAGCGGCGCGACCTCGGCAAGCTCTTGAAGCGCCACGCCGTCGATCCGAGGCAGTTCGCGGCGTGATCGCTGCTCCTGATCACTCCCCTTCGGGGCTTGACTCTGGCTCGCGGGGGCGCGATCTTAGCTCGGGCCCAGGGGGAAAGAGAAGAGGTTGGCGGCTGCGAAAGGGCTTTTGGAATTCCGACGTTCCGCCGTCGCCGAGTTCAAGGACGGCAAGCTCACCCTGCTGGACCGCCTAGAGCCAGATCGAGGGCAATGTCGTACAGCCGACGATCCCATTCTGACAGGAGGGAACTCATGAGCGAAGTCGACGGCGCCACCTTGGTGGCGAGGAGCCTCAAACGGCAGGGCGTCAAGTTCATGTTCGGGATCGTCGGGTTCCCGGTGGGCCCGATCGCCGCGGCCGCCCAGAAGGAAGGGATCACCTACGTCGGGATGCGCAACGAGCAGTCCGCCTCGTATGCCGCGCAGGCTGTTGGCTATCTGACCGGGCGCCCCGGCGCCTGTCTGGTCGTGTCGGGTCCCGGCGTGGTCCACGCCCTCGCCGGCCTCGCCAATGCGCAGCAGAATGGCTGGCCGATGATCCTCCTTGGCGGCGCTTCGGAGTCCTGGCGCAACGGCATGGGAGCGTTCCAGGAAGAGCGCCAGGTGTTGATCGCGACGCCGTTCTGCAAGTTCGCGCACGCCGTCGAGCACGTCCACCGTATCCCGTTCTATGTCGAGATGGCGGTCAGGAACTCGATCTACGGCCGGCCCGGCGCGACCTATCTCGACCTGCCCGACGACATCATCACGGCAAAGATCGACGATGTGAAGGTGGAGGAGCCGGCGCGCTGTCCAGACCCGCCACGCACCCAGGCCATGCCGGAGGATGTCGAGCACGCGTTGAACGCGCTCCGGTCGGCGGAGCGGCCACTCGTCATTGTCGGCAAAGGTATGGCCTACTCGCGCGCCGAGGACGAGGTTCGCGCCTTCATCGAGCGCACTCAGCTGCCCTTCCTCGCCTCGCCGATGGGCAAGGGGGTGATGCCCGACAACCACCCGCTCTCGGTGGGCGCCGCGCGCAGCCACGCGCTACAGAATGCCGACGTCGTCTTCCTGATGGGCGCGCGGCTCAACTGGATCATGCATTTCGGCCTGCCCCCGCGCTTCAGCAAGGACGTGCGCATCATCCAGCTCGACATCGCGCCGGAGACGATCGGCCAGAACGCACCCACCGAGGTTGCCCTCGTCGGCGACGGCAAGGCGATCGTCGGGCAGCTCAACAAGGCCCTCGGCAACCGTGAGTGGGTCTATCCCAAGGACATGCCCTGGCGTGCCGCGATCGCCGAAAAAGCGGCGGCGAATGCCAAGCAGATCGCGCCCCAGCTCGCCGACGACGCGGCGCCGGCTAACTACTACCGCGCGCTGAGGGACGTCGCCGCCTGGACGCCGGAAGATGCGATCATCATCGGCGAGGGCGCCAGCACGATGGATATCGGCCGCACCCAGCTGTTCAATGCGAAGCCGCGGCACCGGCTCGATGCCGGCAGCTACGGCACGATGGGCATCGGCATGGGCTTCGTCATCGCGGCCGCGGTGGTGCATCCCGACAAGCCGATCATCTCGGTCTCGGGCGACTCGGCCATCGGGTTTTCCGGGATGGAGATAGAGACGGTCTGCCGCTATCAGCTGCCGGTCAAGATCGTCGTCTTCAACAATGGCGGCATCGGCCCGGGGCACGCGGAACCGCCGGACAACCCGCTCCAGAACATGAGGCCGAACGCGCTGATCTATGGCGCCCGCTACGATAAGATGATGGAGGCCTTCGGCGGCAAGGGCTTCTTCATCGAGAATCCGAAAGATCTGAAGTCCGCCTTGCAGGAGGCGATGGACTTTCGCGGCCCGGCACTCGTCAACGTCCTGATTTCCCAGGAGTCCGCCCGCAAGCCACAACAGTTTCGCTGGCACAGCTGATTCGCTGAGGCCTCACGGCAAGGGGCCAGCTCCGCACGGGGCGGCCCCGTTGTCGGCGGATTCGCGTCACCACCTGCGGGGGGCGGCCTCCAGCTCCATGAGCCACTGGCGCACCCGGGCGGTCTTTTCCTCGTACTCGCGGAGGACGACGGCCCGCTGGTGATCGAAGCGGAGGCGTTCGGTGGCCATGCCCAGCAGGACGCCCAGCGCGAGCGCGTAGGCCGCGATGAGGACCGCGCCAATGGGGACGCATCTGCTCTTCACTGCCCACGCCGTGTGGGATCGACGCCGGTAACGGTGAGGAAGTCGATCGTCCGGAAGTCTCCGGTCACACGGCCGCTCCGCGTCGACAGTTGCGGTCGCCAGCGCGGATGAGCCCATACATAGGAATCGCGGTCGAGTGCAGGAGCCCGATGATGACCTCGCCGACGATGCGGCCACCGACCAGCCCCAGATGCTCGCCACCTTCCATGACGTGGCCTTCCTTGAGGATGTACAGCCAGAGCGGCGGTCAGTTGTCGTCTCACGTGGTGCACGCTAGCGCCACGCGATGACCGATCGTGTTCGGATTCGAGAAGGGTGGAGCCGGTGGGGCGAGCCTTTCCGTCCGCGGTGCACATCGCGGGGGTGACGGCGCCCCCGCAGGGAAATTCGGAGATTTAGCGGGCTGACAGAACCTTGAAGACCCCCTCAGTTTCCGCGGAGGGGGCGAGGCCCCGGAGGGCGGCGAGGGCGGTTCGACAGCGCTGATAGACCGCCACGACATCGGCGGAGCGCTCGAGCCGGTGGTAGGCCGTCATGAGGCTCCGGCAAACGTCCTCGGCACACGGGTCCACGCGCAGCGCTTCTTCGTACCAGTCCACGCCCTCCTGCCGATTCGCCGGCTCGCACTGCCGCGCGACGCGCACGAGCTGCCGGAGCAAGCGACGACGGAGGCCCTCGGCCAGCGCCGTTGCCTGGGGCAGCTCGACCTCCCGCTCGTCGAGGAACGCGCCCCGGTAGAGGCCAGCGGCTTTCCGTATGAGCTCCCGGGAATTGACCGCGGTCTCCGCGCGTTCCAGCAGGCGTTCCACCGCCCAGACGTCCACCCAGCAGAGACGGGCATCCAGGCTCAGCTGCCCCTCCTGCCGGAAGACGGCCTGCTCACGGCCCAGGAGGCCACGCAACCGGTGCAGCGCGCTGGCCAGCGCCACGCGCGCCGCATCGCCTTCGGCGTCGGGCCAGAGCGCGTCCATCAGCAGATCTTCGCGCACGGTTCGGCCACCGAAGGCGATCAGGGCTTTCAGCAGGGTCAGTGGCTTGCGCTGTACCTTGCGGGCGAACCGGACCGGCTCGCCGTCCCGCAACACCTCGAACCGCCCGAGCGTGAAGATCTTGATCGGCCACGGCCACGCCTCCACCTCCACCGGCGGGCTCTCCGGCACGAGCCCGCGCTTCTGGATGAGGCCGCGCACGTAATCCACCTCGATGCCCGCCTCCAGCGCCCGGGCGCACAGGCGCGCCATCACCGCGGGAATCCACACCCGGGAGTTCACGTAGCCCCGCTCCCGGCCGAGCGCCAGCGCAATGGCGACAGCCTGCAGGCCGTCGGCCTCGCGGCCGCCGTCCAGGCAAAGCTGCGCCTGGGTCAGACGAGCTACGAACTCGACGTAGGCGCTGCCCATGGCACGCCCGATTTCGAATCCCCGGTCGAGATGCCCGCGCGCGTCTCGCTCCTCGCCCCGCGCGTGAAGCACCTGGGCCGAGATGAGATGGGCGAGCGCCTCGTCCAGTACACATCCCGCCAGGAGGGCCAGTCGCAACATCTCGGGCTGGTAGGTGGCGGCGCGCCCGACGTCGCGGCGGATCAGGGCTTCCCACACGATGAACCAGTGGTGCCAGAAGCGAAACATCGGGCCGAGACGGTGGACGTCTCGTTCCAGCTCGCGCAGCCACGACGCCGACAGCTCGAGATCGCCGTCGCTCAGGGCCCCGGTCAGGCCGCCACAGAGCGCGACGTGTCTCGCCGTGTAAAAGGCGCCTGTCGTTTGCGCCAGCTCGAGCGCCTGGGCTACCGTGCGCCGATACGACGGCAGCGCGGTGGCCGCCTCGTACCAGGCCACCACCATGCTGGCGTTCAGCACCTCGATCGGGGAGATGTCGGGGATACGCATCACCGCCCGCATCTCATCGACCACCGCCGCCACCTCGGCAAGATCACCGGCCTGGAGCTGATGGTGAAACCAGATCATGGCGGCGATCGTCCCAGCAAATGGGTCGGGGTGCCGCCGCGTCAGCTCGATGGCTCGCTCGGCCCAGCGCGCCGCCTGGGGATGGGACGGCTGGCGGAGCGCGGTCGCGACGAGCATCGCCGTGGCGACGCGCGCCTCGACCCCTTGCGAAGGAAACGCCGGAGCGTCCTGCGTAATGTCGTCGAACAGCGCGATCCAGTGGTCCATGGGGACCAAGGCGCCCTCGATGAGGAGGCCGAAGATCACGCCCGCCCAGGCCAGGAACATCCCGGTCGCGTCGCCCTGGCGGCGGAAGGCGGTGAACGCCTGCTCGAGGCTGCGCGCGGCCACCGAGCGGGAGTCAGTGGAGAGCTGGCGGTCGGCGTGCCGCCGCGCTATCCACCCTCGCCAGAAGAGCAGCCATGGCTGCTCGGCGAAGATCGCCGCGGGAATGCCGTCCAGCCACTCGGCCAAGGTCTGCACCCGGCCTTGAGCCACCAGGCTCTGCGCAGAGCGATGGATCAACTGCGCGAGCGTGTCCCAGGCCTCGGCGTCGCGCAGCAGCCGGGCCGCCGCCTCGATCTGCCCCACGGCCTCGAGGAGGCCCGCCGCCGTCCGGCGGATCCTGGCGCGATCCGCGGGCGAGTAGACCCGCAGCGCCTGTGACCGCAGGAAGTCGCGGAAGAGCGGGTGGTACTCGTACACGGGCTCGCCGCTGCTCGCCTGCTTGTTGGTGAAGTAATTCTGCGCGTGCAGTGCGCTGAGAATCTCGCCGGCGGCCTGCTGGCCCGTGAGCGCCACAGCCATGGCCGGCGTCACCTGCGGTAGGAACGCGGTGTGAAGCAGCACGTCCTGGACGGCGGGAGCGGCCTTCTTGAAGATCTCGCCCGCGAAGTAGTCGAACAGGACCTCCGACGATGGCTCGCGTGGCGCCGGTGACGCCCGGCCTTCCGAGCGGAGCTGATCGAGCAGCAGGACGAGCCCGGCGCACCAGCCGTCGGTGGTGTCGTGCAGCGAGCGGATCGTCGCGCGGGGCCAGCGTCCCGGCGCCAGCTTCTGGGCCAGCTGCACCGCCTCCGCCGGCGTGAACCGGAGCTGAGACCAATCGAGGATCTCGAGATGCTGATGGATGCGGTGGCGGGCGAACGCCGGCGGCGGAGCGCTGCGGCTGATGAAGACGACCCGCCCGCCCTTCGGAATCTCGGCGACCGTGTCCGCCATGACGTCGTGGAGGGCGGCATCGGGCGGCACGTCCTGGTAGTTGTCGAAGACGACGGTGAAGGGCAGCTTCAGCCGGCTGTAGAGCTCCCGGAAGAAGCGCCGCGCGAACACGGGCAGGCCCGCACGGTACTCGGCAGTCAGGAGCGGCAGCGCACGGCGGCGGCGGGGCGCGGCTAGAGCCACATAGTAGAAGAACGTCGCTACGTCGGCGTCGCCCTCATCGAGCTGGTACCAGAGCCCGCCGAGCCGCCGCGTGGCCAGATAGCTGGCCACCAGGGTCGTCTTGCCGGCGCCCGGAGGCGCCCACACCCAGGTGACCGGCCGTCGCCGGGCTTGATCGAGCCGGCGGAAGAGCCGGGCCCGCGGCACCGTGCCCGCCAAGGTGGGGGCGGTCGTCTTTGCCAACGCCATAACGCCGGCCCGATCTTATGACGGCCGGCCCTTCGGGGTCTCGCATCACAGCTGGCGGCCGATGAAGTCGCGCATCAGTGCGAGCGCCTTGTCGGTGTCGGGACTGGGCTTGACGATGAATGTGTGGCGGGCACCCGGGAAATACGCGTGGTCGATCGAACCTCCGGCCGCGCGATAGGCACTGACCAGCGCCTCCGTGATCGGGGCCGGTACGTTGTCATCCAGCTCGGGCTGGGCAACCCAGGCTGGCGGGAGCGCCCGGGCCTCACCGGACGCGACGATTCGCGTCACGCTTACCGCCGCCATCGCCTCCTCGTTCGGGAAGTAGCCGTGGTGAGCGGCGATGAGCCCGGCCGCATTGAAGCCGCGGGGGATGAC
Source organism: Candidatus Methylomirabilota bacterium (assembly GCA_046726415.1). Classification (GTDB taxonomy): domain Bacteria; phylum Methylomirabilota; class Methylomirabilia; order Rokubacteriales; family CSP1-6; genus CAVWFS01. The sequence goes on along the minus strand of JBKPAK010000277.1, from coordinate 19,151 downwards.
GGCTCGTTCTGCCGACTGAGCACATACCGGTACCGCGCCAATGGATCCGCGACCGGATAGAGCGCCAGCACGAACGCGACGGCGTCGTCCCCGCTCGGGGCGCCGAGGGAGCCGTCCGGGAGCACGATGCGCGTGCCGGCGTGTTCCGGAGCGCCGGGCCTGACGGCCAGCAGCAGGACGAGTTGACCCCCGCTCGAGCTGCCCACGAGCCCGATCCGGCCGGGGTCGACGCCGAGCCGGCGCGCGTGCGCGCGGGCGTACCGCACGCCCGCCGCCACGTCGGCGCTGGCCGCCGGGTGCCGGTGGTCCGGACCCTGGCGGAAATCCAGCGAGACGACGACGAGACCACAGGCCGCCAGCGCGCGGCAATGGAGGACGTCGGTCGTCCGATCGCCACGCGTCCAGGCGCCGCCGTGCACGTCGACCAGGGCGCCCAACGGAGCCGCCGGCTCTCCCTTTGGCCGATAGATACGAGCCAGCAACTCGCGGCCGTCGGCGCTGGCGAACGCGGCGTCTATCTCATCGACGTCGTACGGCGCCGCCACATCGAAACGAACCGTCGTGGGCATTTCTGGGATCTCCTTCGCCCTCGCGTCAGCCGCGCAGGGCAGGCCAGACCTCGGTGATGAACCGCTCGAGTTGCGAGAGCTGATCGTCGCCGGCGAAGCGGACGCAGAGATCGGTGACGCCGACGGTGGCGTAACGGCCGAGGGCGTCGCGCACCGCGTCCGCCGGCCCCAGCCCCATGGTGCCGGGCCGGTGCACGCCGCCGCCGTAATACGCCCCGAGGAATTCGGTGGTCACGCGCTCCGCCGTGCGCGCATCGTCGTCGAGCCGGACCGTTGTGTAGACGCCGATCGGAAAGTCGGAGGCCGCCCGGCCATGATGGGTGAGGGCCTTTTCCGCCGCTTCGCGCACCACGCGGCACTCCTCGGCATGGACATACGTCGTGATGAGACCGTCGCCCACCCTGGCGAATCGGTCGAACTGGGCCGAGATCATCTCGCCGCGGTTGCCGGCCGTGATGACAACCGGTGGGCCCACGCCCTCTCATCCTCCCGCCGCGCCAACAGCGCGCGGTGCGGGTCAGGATCCGCTGGCCACACGAAGGCGATTGACGGCGCTGATCACCGCCTTCAGTGACGCGGCGAGGATGCTCTCGTCGATGCCCACTCCCCACCGCACGGTGCCGTCGGGGGCCTGCGCCTCCACGTAGGCGACGGCCTGGGCATCGGTGCCGGCCGACACCGAATGCTCGGCATAGTCGTGCACGTCGAGCTCGATGCCGAGATCTTTGGCCAAGCCGTGCACGAACGCGGAAATCGGTCCGTTGCCGTCACCGGTGACGGTCTGATGCTTTCGGTCGACGACCAACTGCACGGTGACCTTGGCACCCTCCTTGCCCGTGACCGCCTCGTGGCTGATGAACTGCACCGGCGCCTCGTGGGGAAAGTACGCAGTCTCAAAGGCCGCCCACATGTCGGCGGGGCTGATCTCGGTGCCCGTATCCTCGGTGATTGTCTGGATCGTCTTGGAGAACTCGATCTGCAGCCGGCGAGGCAGCACCATGCCGTGCTCGGTTTCCATGATGTAGGCGACGCCGCCCTTACCGGACTGGCTGTTCACCCGCACCACGGCCTCGTAGGTCCGGCCGACGTGCTTGGGGTCGATGGGAAGGTACGGCACCCCCCATTCCTTGTAATTCTTGGGCAACGCGGCGAAGCCCTTCTTGATGGCATCCTGATGCGAACCCGAAAACGACGTGTAGACCAGGTCGCCGGCGTAGGGATGGCGCGGGGGGACCGGCAGTCGGTTGCAGTGCTCGGCGACCCGCCGCAGGTGATCGATGTCGCTGATGTCCAGTTGGGGATCCACGCCCATCGCGAAGAGATTCAGGGCCAGATTGACGACGTCGACGTTTCCGGTGCGCTCGCCGTTGCCGAAGAGCGTGCCCTCGACGCGGTCGGCTCCCGCCATCACCCCGAACTCGGCGGCGGCCACCCCGCAGCCCCGATCGTTGTGCGGGTGCAGCGAGAGAATGATCCGGTCGCGGTGCCGGATCGTGCGGTGGAACCACTCGATGACGTCGCCGTAGACGTTGGGCGTGTAGCACTCCACGGTCGCCGGCAGATTCAGGATGATCTTGCGGGCGGCGGCGTCGGGCTCGATGACCTCCATGACCGCCTCGCAGATCTCGATGGCGAAGTCGGGCTCGGTCAACGTGAAGCTCTCGGGCGAGTACTCGTAGCGGACCACCGTATCGGGGATGGTCTTCTCGAGCTTGCGGGCCTGGGCGGCGGCGCCGGTGGCGATGTCGACGATGCCCGGCTTGTCCAGCCCAAACACCACGCGCCGCTGGAGCGGATTCGTCGAGTTGTAGAAGTGCACGATGGCCCGGGGCGCCCCGCGCAGGCTCTCGTAGGTGCGCTCGAGCAGCTCGGGCCGGCACTGCACCAGCACCTGGATGGTGACGTCCTCGGGGATCAGGTCCTCCTCGATGAGGATCCGCACGAAGTCGAAATCGGGCTGGCTGGCCGCCGGGAAGCCGACCTCGATCTCCTTGAACCCCATCTTCACGAGGGCGTCGAACATGCGCCGCTTGCGCTCGACGTCCATCGGATCGATCAGTGCCTGATTGCCGTCCCTAAGGTCCACCGAGCACCACAGAGGCGCCTTCTCGATACGCCGGTTGGGCCATGTGCGATCGTGGAGGACCACCGGGATCCAGGGTTGATACCGCTCGAACGGCATTTTCTTCGGCGTGACGGGCCAGGGAGGCATGGTCGGTCCTCCGTCGTCAGAAGTCGAGAACGGTTGTCATGTCGGTTGAGTTCATACTAGCTTCCAATCCTCTGCGCGTTCAGGGCGGCCAGGCCATCGGGCCCGACTCGCTAGTCTACCGCGTCTGGGCGATGTTGACAGGGGGTCCCTGACCGGCGGGGTGAGCTGAGAGGAGAGCGATGAGCCAAGAGCACGACGCATCGGGCCAGGAGGACTTTGCCGCGCTGTTCGCCCGCGAAGGAGCCGGGCCGGCCCTGGAGGTCGGTCAGCTCGTGAAGGGGCGGGTGATCCAGATCGGCGCGGAGACGATCTTCGTGGACGTCCACGGCAAGGGCGAGGCGCTGATCGACCGCGCCGAGCTGCAAGACGACCAGGGCGGGCTGCGGGTGACGGTGGGCGACGAGATCGAAGCGACGGTGGTGGCGACGGACGAGGAAGTGCGGCTGTCGTACAAGCTCCTGAAGGGCGTGCGGGCCCGACAAGCGCTGGAGATGGCGGCCGACACCGGAGTCCCCGTGGAGGGCAAGGTCACCGCCGTGATCAAGGGCGGCTACGAGGTCACGGTGGGAGGGTTGCGGGCGTTCTGCCCCTTCTCTCAGATGGACGTCCGCAGAGTCGAGACCCCGGAGGAGCTGCTGGGCCGCGTGCTCGACTTCCGCATTTCCAAGTACGGCGAACGCGGCCGAAACATCGTCCTGTCCCGGCGTCAGCTCCTCGAGGCGCATGCCGCCAAAGTCGCCGAGGAGACGTGGAAGAAGATCACTCCAGGAGCGGTGCTGGCCGGCACGGTGGCCTCGCTCCCCGACTTCGGGGCGTTCATCGATCTCGGCGGGGTGCAGGGGCTCGTGCCCCTTTCCGAGATTTCCCATTCTCGGGCGTTGCGGCCGACGGAGCGGCTGCGCCTCGGTGAGGCGGTCACCGTCAAGGTGCTGAAAGTGGACGACGCGAAGAAGAGGATCTCGCTGAGCCTGAAAGCGCTGGAGGGCGATCCCTGGGCCGCGGTGCCCGGGCGGCTGCGCGAACGCCAGGTTGTCCGCGGGCGCGTCGTCCGCATGACGGAGTTCGGCCTGTTCGTCGAAGTGCTGCCGGGAGTCGACGGGCTGGTGCACATGACCGAGATTCCGCGCAGCCGGCAGGCGGCGATGAAGGAGGCCGCGGAGACCAGAGCCGAGCTGGCGGTCATGCTGCTGAGCATCGACGTCGAGCGACGCCGGATCGCCCTGGCGCCGGCGCCGGAAGGCTCGTCTCCCGGCGAAGAGGTGGAGTCGACCTTGACCGTGGGGTCCGCGATCACCGGGACGGTTGAGCGAATCGAGCCGTTTGGGGTTTTCGTGCGGCTGGGTCCCGGCCAGCTCGGCCTCGTTCCCAGCGCCGAGATGGGAGTCTCCCGCAGCGCCGACTACCGCAGGGAGTTTCCGCCGGGCACCGAAGTCAAAGTCATCGTGCTCGCCATCGAGGAAGGCGGCCGGCGCATCCGCCTCTCGCGCGCCAAGGCCCTGCTCGAGGAGGAGCAGCGGGAGACGCAGGCCTACCTGCGCGATGCCTCCAGCAAGGGCGGCGGCTTTGGCATGACGCTCGGCGAGGCCTTGAAGCAGACCCGGAAGAAATAACGCGGAGGACCGGATCGATGAAGATCACTCACGTCACCACGCGCGTGCTCAGCACCCCCGCCGACAACCCGCTCGTTGTCGGCCTGCCCGTCCCCACCGATACGCGGGAGTTCGTGACGCTCGAGCTGGGCACCGACCAAGGCCTCGTGGGCCTCGGTCTCACCTTCTTCGGCGGTGCCCTCACCCCGGCCCTCAAGGCCGCTGTCGATGCGCTCGCGCGGCTCCTCGTCGGCGACGATCCCACTCAGGTCGAAGCCATCGCGGCGAAGCTCCGGCGCGCCGCTGGCGGCTCTGGCCCCGGCGGCATCTTCTCGCTCGCGCTGTCGGCCATCGACATGGCGTGCTGGGACCTCAAGGGCAAGGCCGTCGGCCAGTCGGTGTGCGCCTTGCTCGGAGGGTTGCGGGACCGCGTGGCCACCTACGCCAGCGGAGCCCTGATGCGCCCACACCCAGTGGACTACCTGGCCAAGGCGGGGCCGCGCCTGAGAGACATGGGCTTCCGCCAGATGAAGATGCAGTGCGGCAGCGAGCCCACCGTGGCGGCCTCCGTCGAGCGCGTACGCGTCATGCGCGAGGCGATCGGCCCGGACGTCGATCTGATGTGCGACATCAACCAGCTCTGGAACGTCAACCAGGCCATCGAGGTGGGCCGGCGCATCGAGCCCTACCACCTCTTCTGGCTGGAGGACCCCGTCGCGCACGACGACTACCCCGGCCTCGCCCGCATCGCCGACGCGCTCACCGCACCCATCGCCGCCGGCGAGTACCACTACGGCATCGTGCCCTTCCGCCATCTGCTGGAGGCGCGCTCGATCGACATCGCCATGATCGACCTGTTGCGGGTGGGGGGCATCACGCAGTGGATGAAGGTGGCCGGCATGGCCGAGGCGTTCAACTTGCCCGTGGTGAGCCACCTCGTGCCAGAGATCCACGTGCACCTGGTGGCGGCCATTCCCAACGGCTTGACGGTGGAATACATGCCGTGGTCGCTGCGCCTCTTCGAGGAAACGCCGGCGCTGGAGCGCGGGGAGCTCGTGGTGCCGAAGAAGCCAGGGCTGGGGCTGACCTTCGATCAGGCGGTCATCAAACGCTTCCAGGTGAGCTGAACTCTCGACGAGACGTCGAATGGCGGAGGACCGAAGGCGCCCCGGGGCCCCGTCGTGCGACGAACGTCGGCGGGCATTGGGAGAGGGGCTGATGACAACCCAGTCCCGCGCCATCCTTCTGGCCCTGGCCACGCTTCTCGGCGCGCTCGGGCTGGCGTGCCAGCCGGCAACCACCGCTAACCGAGCCGCCCCCCTCCCGGCCCGCGTCGCTGCGCCCGCTGGAGCGGCGCCGGCGCCTGCGGCCCCGGATGCCGTCTCGGGCGATACCTATATCCGCTGGCTGGTGGAGCGCTCGATGCTCCACCAGGCGGAGCTGGCGGCGCGGCGGTACTCGGGCCAGGGGAAGCTCTGGCAGCATCCCTACGCCAACCCCCGGCCTCGCGCCGCTTCGGCGCTGGCCTCGGTGTGGTTCACCGCCTATCCGGCCTCCCACATCACCCGGCCGGGCGAGTCGGTGTTGCGTAGCCTGGGTGACCCGGAGCTCTGGAGCATCTTCCGTGAGATCGGTGTGAAGGGGATCCACACCGGCCCGATGAAGCGCTCCGGGGGCATCAGCGGGCGCGAGTACACGCCGAGCGTCGACGGCAACTTCGATCGCATCAGCACGGAGATCGATCCCAGCTTCGGCACCGAGCAGGAGTACACGTCCGTGGTCCGGCACGCGCGCGAGAACGGCGCCGTAGTCATCGGCGACATCATTCCCGGTCACAGCGGCAAAGGGGCCGACTTCCGCCTCGCCGAGCGAGGCTACGCCGACTATCCGGGCCTCTACCACATGGTCGAGATCGAGCCGAAGGACTGGAGCGTGCTCCCGCCTGTACCGGCCGGCAAGGATTCGGTCAACCTCAAGCCCGATGCGGTCGACCGGCTCAAGGCGCTCGGTTACATCGTGGGCCAGCTCCCGCGCACCATCTTCTACGAGAAGAACGTCAAGGAGACCGACTGGTCGGCCACCGACGCGGTCGCCGGCGCCGACGGGAAGACCCGCCGCTGGGTCTACCTCCACTACTTCAAGGACGGGCAGCCCACCTTCAACTGGCTAGATCCCACCTTCGCCGCGCAGCGGCTGGTGATGGGGGATGCGCTCCACTCCCTCGACACTCTGGGCGAGAGCATGCTCCGGCTCGACGCCAATGGGTTCCTCGGCATCGAGGTCGGTCCGAACGGCGGCCGCGCCTGGTCCGAGGGGCACCCGCTCTCGGTCACCTCCAACCAGCTCATCGCCGGCCTGGTGCGCAAGCTCGGTGGCTTCACCTTTCAGGAGCTCAACCTTACACTCGAGGACATCAAGGCCATGTCCCTGGGTGGCGCCGATCTCTCCTACGACTTCGTGACGCGCCCCGGCTACCACCACGCACTCGCTACCGGCGATGCCGAGTTTTTGCATCTCATGCTCGGGCTCCAGAGGATTTACCACATCGATCCGGGGGGGCTCATCCACGCACTCCAGAACCATGACGAGCTCACGCTCGAACTGGTGCACTTCTGGAGCCGCCACAAGGACGCCACCTTCACCTTCCGCGGCAAGAAGATGAAGGGGAGCGAGCTCCGCGAGCTGATTCGCGCAGAGATGCACGACCGCCTCATCGGCCCGGCCGCGCCCTACAACCTCAAGGCCGCCAACGGCGTCTCCTGCACCACTGCCACCGTTGCCGCCGCCGCCCTCGGCATCCGCGACATCAGCCGCCTTACCGATGGAGAACGGCGCGCCATCCAGCGCGCCCACCTGCTCGTGGCGCTGTACAACGCCATGCAGCCGGGCGTCTTTGCCCTGTCCGGCTGGGATCTCGTGGGCGCCCTGACCCTCCCGGCCGACTCCGTGAAGACTCTGCTCGCCGATGGGGACACGCGCTGGATCAATCGGGGCTCCTACGATCTGCTCGGCAAGAACCCGGGGGCGGCCAAGTCGAGCGCCGACCTGCCGCGCACGCAGACGCTCTACGGCGCGCTGCCCGAGCAGCTCAAGAGCCCCGGGTCGTTCGCCTCGCAACTCAAGAACATACTGCGTGTGCGCGACGAGTACCGCATCCACGAGAGCGAGCAGATCGATGTCCCGCCGGTGAAGGCCAGGGGTCTGGTCGTTATGGTCCACCGGCTCCCGGCCGGCAAAGAGATGCAGGTGACCGCCCTTAACTTCGGCCGCAATGCCGTCCGCGAGACGGTGGCCATCAAGACAGCGCCACCCGGCCGCACCGTGCGGGACCTCCTCGCGGGGAAGGCGCTCGGCACGCTGGACGAGGGCGGACGCCTCCAGCTCGCCCTTGATCCCCACGAGGGGCAGGTCCTGCTCATCGAGTAGTCTCGAGGAGGTTCCGAGGATGGCTGGAGGATGCCCGCTCTCGAGCAGAAGCGCCGGAACCAGCGAGAAACCGCATCTGAGCTTCTGGCAGATCTGGAACATGAGCTTCGGCTTCCTGGGCATCCAATTCGGCTGGGCGTTGCAGATGGCCAACATGAGCGCCATCTACGAGTATCTCGGCGCCGACGCTCATCAGATCCCCATCCTCTGGCTCGCCGCGCCGCTGACCGGGCTGGTCGTCCAGCCAATCATCGGCCACATGAGTGACCGCACCTGGAACCGGCTCGGCCGGCGCCGCCCCTACTTCCTGGCGGGCGCTCTGCTCGCCTCCCTCGCGCTCGTCGCCATGCCTAACTCGTCGGCTCTGTGGATGGCGGCCGGGCTGCTCTGGGTGATGGACGCCTCCATCAACATCAGCATGGAACCCTTCCGCGCTTTCGTCTCCGACCTCTTACCCCCCGAGCAGCGCACGAGCGGTTTTGCCATGCAGGCCCTCTTCATCGGCCTGGGCGCAGTCGTGGCCTCTATGCTCCCCTGGCTGCTGCACAACGTCTTTCATGTCGGCGGCGCCGCGGAGGCGGGAAAGACCATCCCCTTTGCGGTGAAGCTCGCCTTTTACTTGGGCGCGTTCGCCTTCCTCGCCGCCGTGCTCTGGACCATCTTCACGACGAAAGAGTACCCGCCTGACGACGTGGAGGCCTTCGAGAAGCTGAAGGCGGAGAAGGCCGGCATCGGCGCCGCGGCCGCCGAAATCCTCCACGACATGATGGCCATGCCGCAGACCATGCGGCGCCTCGCCTGGGTACAGATCTTCACCTGGCTGGGCCTCTTCTGCATGTGGCTCTACTTCAGTGTGGCCGTGGCCAGGAACATCTTCGGCGGCACGCCCGGGACTCCGGCTTACGAGCAGGGGATCGCCTGGGGCGGCAACTGCTTCGCCGCCTACTCGGCGGTGTGCTTCGCCTTCTCGTTCGCACTTCCGGCCGTAGCCGGGCGGCTAGGACGCACGTTCACCCACGGCCTGTGCCTGCTCATGGGAGCCATTGGCCTGCTCTCGGTGGCCTTCATCAGCCAGAAGTACCTCCTGCTCCTGTCCATGGTGGGCGTGGGCGTCGCGTGGGCCAGCATCCTCTCCATGCCCTACTCCATCCTGGCCGGCGCTCTTCCGCCCGGGAAAACCGGCATCTACATGGGCATCTTCAATTTCTTCATCGTCATCCCGGAAATCCTGGCCGCGCTCGCCTTCGGCACGATCTTGGAGAGGCTCCTCACCAACGAGAGCGCGCTGGTGCAACTCCTGGGCGGCGACAACCGGCTCACCGCCGTGTTCATCGGGGGCATCTCCCTAGCGGTGGCGGCCGCGCTCTGCGCCATCGTCACCGAGCCGGTCGCCGCTGCGAGCTCCTCAGAGAGCCAGGGCCGAGCGGGCACCCCGAGAGAGAACGGCGTCTAGCTAGCGCCGCCATGCGGCGTGAATGGACCCCGAAAGAGTCCTCGACCAGACCGCGCCTCGACGGTGGCTCTGCCTCGCGGACCGTGGATCATGCGGGGATCTCGGTCCGGGGCACGTCAGTTCGTGACCTTCCTCGCGCGCGCCCGCTAGCGCCTGGCAGGTATTACCGCCGGGACCTACGGCTACGGCGACTCGCCGTATCAGTGCTTCTCGGCATGCCGTTAATCCGCTGCTGATCGATCTCCATACACTGGTGGCCGATGATGTGCTGTCAGCCGTGGATCTCGACTGGGTACGACGTCACGAGCGATCGTCACCTTCGGAGCGGCTACGGCGCCGCGGGCTTCACCTCTCGTACGAGGCGCTCCATCGCTCGCACCATCGCCCGCACGTCAGCGCGGGGCAGGTCGAACGTCATCCATTCGGCGCCCAGGGCGTGCGCGCGCCGCACGTCGGCAGCCACCTCCTCGGGGGAGCCCTGAAACGCCGCCCGCCCGCTGCCCTTCGGGCGGTCCGTCAGGTCGAGCGGGTTGCGCGGCGCCAGCCCGGGCCCGGGGCGCCGCCCCAGCCGGCTGGCCATCTCGCGGATCGTCGCGAAGCCCTTCTCCAGATCGTCGAGGCTGAGCGCCAGGGGGTGCCAGGCGTCGCCCAGTTCCGCACAGCGGCGCAGAGCGCCCTGGGATGGCGCCCCCGGTGAGGCGCCGACCCAGATCGGCGGATTCGGGCGCTGCAGCGGGCGGGGCGAGAACGTGGCCCCCGAGAAGCTGAGGAACTGGCCCTTGTACTCGGGGATGTCGCTGGCCCACGCCGCCTTGATGGCCCGGATGTAGTCATCGCTCATGCGACCTCGCTGGTGGAACGGGAGCGCGAGATCGACGAACTCCTCCCGATCCCAGCCGACGCCGACCCCGAAGATGAAGCGGCCGCCCGAGGCCTGATCCACGGTGGCGGCGGATTTTGCTGTCACCAGCGCGTTCCGGTACGGCAACACGATCACGCTGGCTCCCAGATGGATGCGCCGCGTGCGCCCGGCCAGGAAGGCCAGGAGGGCAAAGGGGTCGGGCCAATGTGCCCCGTAGTGCTGGGTCGTCGCGGGCTTGGCCAGGATGTGATCGGGAACGAAGATGCCGTCGAGCCCGAGGTCCTCCGCGCGCACCGCCAGCGCCTCGGCCTCGGCCACCGTGAGCTGCCAGATCGGGAGCACCGCGCCGAACTTCATCGCCCATCTCCTCGTCGAGGTGCGGCGGGCTCGAGGAGGCACCGCGCGCCCACCTCGCGCACCGTATCCACCAGCATGCGGAGATCGCTCTCGCTCGTGGCGTAGTGAAGGACACAAGCCCGGAGTGCGAAGCGATCGCGCAGGACGGCGTTGGTCACGAAAGCGCGCCCCTCGGCCTGAACGCATTCCATGATGCGCTTGTTGAGGGCGTCGAGCGCCGAACCGCCGAGCTCGCCACCGCGTCGTGCGAAGCGGAAACAGACAATCGAGAGTTCGACGGGGGCGAGGCGCTCCAGGTCGGGCGCGGCGTCGATCAGCTCGGCCAGGCGCGTAGCGAGGGCAAGGTGGCGCGAGACGAGGCGCTGCACGCCCTGCCGCCCGAGGTGCTGGAGCGTCATCCAGAGCTTGAGGGCCCGGAAGCCACGCGTCTGCTGAGCGCCATACTCGGAGAACCACGGCGGCCCGCCGAACCCCTTTCCCTCCTCCGTGCGCAGGTAGGCAGGCACCAGGCTGAACGCGTCGCGGAGGACGGCGCCATCCCGCAGCAGCGCCGCGCCGCACTCGACGGGAACCGAGAGCCATTTGTGCGGATCCAGAGCGATCGAGTCCGCGCGGGCAAGACCGCGGAAACGCGCCGCGCGCTCCGGGGCCACGGCGGCGATCGACCCGTAGGCGCCGTCCACGTGCAGCCACAGCCCCTGGCCGGTACAGAGATCGGCCAGCGCATCCAGCGGATCGATTGCGCCCGTCGACACCGTTCCGGCGCTGGCCACCACGCAGAACGGGACGAGACCAGCCGCGCGGTCGCGGGCCACCGCCTCCGCGACGGCGCCGGGATCGAGTCGGAAGTCGCCGTCGGGCGGCAGGATGCGAACCGCGTCGCTGCCGAGTCCGAGAAGCTCGGCGGCCTTGCGCACGCAGCTGTGCCCTTCGGCGGACATGTAGAGGACGAGCCGTGGTCGACCGGACTGGAGTCCATCGGTGCGCACGTTCCAGCCCATCGCCGAGGCGGCGCGCTGGCGGGCCGCGGCCAGACAGGTCACCGTCGCCATCGACCCTCCGCTCACCAGCAGGCCCATGCTGCCGTCGATGGGGAAACCCAGCAGCTCCATGAGCCAGAGCGTGGCCGCCCGTTCCACGTAGATCGCCGCGTGGTCCCCGCCGGCGCAGCTCGGGTTCATGGCGGCAGCTACGAAATCCGCGACCGCGCCGATCGGCGACGGCGCCGAATTGACCCAGCCGAAGAAGCGAGGATGCCCGTTGCCCATGGGATGCGGGAGGACGGTGGCGGCGAACCGCTCGAGAATCGCGTTGGGCTCGCCGCCCGTCTCGGGCAGCACCTCGGTGAGCAAGTCCGCTCGCGCCTCCGGGGTCATCGGCGTGAAGACAGGTCCGGCCGCGATCCCCGCCAGACAGTCCGCCATGAGATCGACCGCGCGGTGACCGAGCCGGCGGAACTCCTCCGGTTCGAGCCCGGGCGGGTCGACGGCGAGTGGTTTCGGCGTGGTGGGCCGTTCGGATCTCATCGTGTCCTCCGAGGACGCCGAGGCGCGCGGCCGGAGCCACCCCGGTGGCCGCCTCCGCTGACCTCCATGGCGAGGTAGTAGACCCAATCGGTGCGAGGGGAATGGGCCAGACGTGCCAGCAATATCCCGCGTGGCAGATGCTGTCCCCACGCGGCGCGTGGAGGGAAGCTGGTCGATGGTCGGGCGCAGAACCGTCATCGGACTCTTCTCAGAAAGCCCCCGGGGGAGAAGGTCACGAGGAATTTCTCCCAGCGCTCGTCGCGTTGGAAGCGCGGGTCCTCTCGCAGGAACTCGTCGACGGCGCGGAGCGGGTTGTCCTCACGCAGGTGCGCGTGTCCGGGCAGCCGCGCCAGCTCGCGGCAGATGGTGTCCGCCACCACCAGAAGGTTCCCCGGCGAGACGAACTCCGCGTAGGCCTCGAGCTCGGCCTTCACGTGGGCGTAGCCGTGATTCGAGTCCAGGAGGACCAGGACATTTCGGTCGCCACCCACCAGCTCTCGCACCCGAGTCAGCGTCTCCGGAGCCTTGGAATCCCCGGCCACGAAATCGACGCGGCCACCCCCGGGGCGGGAGGCGACCGTGCACTTCATCTCCTCGCTCTGGGTGATGTCCACCGAGACCACCCGGCCGCTGCCCAGGAGCTCGAGGATGGAGGCGAAGAACAGCGCGGAGCCGCCCGCCGCAGTGCCGGTCTCCACCACCACCGAGGGGCGCTGTTCCCACAGCATCTGCTGGAAGACCATGAGGTCGGTGCCCCACTGCTTGATGGGGATGCCCAGCCAGCTCGAATGCTTCCAGAGCTTGGCCTCCCACATCGACACCGTCCACTCCCGCGCCTGGCGCCGGAGGCGCTGCTCCGCCGAGGATCGCGACAGCTCGGACGCGAGGCTCGAGAGGAGCGGGATTCTCATGGCGCCCTACCCGAGGCGCGGCGGCTTCGCGGGCCGGGTGTGGTCACCCTGGGATTCTCCGGCCGAGAAGATGACGGTACTCCGACTCCGGAGCCCTCGGTCCGCCGCCGGCACGCCGCGCCGCCGGGACCCGCCCGAGGGTGGTGTAGGGCGCGTCCAGGACGGGCACCTCCTGGACCGAATAGGACTCGGAAATGGCCGCGCTCACCGAGGTCAACTCGGGGTTGTAAGGCGAGCGCTCCCGGTTGAGGCTGTAGAGGAGCGGGCACCCCAGCCCGCGCAGGCTCGCGGCATGGCGCTGGACCTGTTCGGTGGTCATCTCCTGGAACGACGCGACGTTGACGGCCAGGTCGGGACGGGGAAGCTCCGAGTCAGCCAAGAAAAAATGGGGGATCAGGATGAAGTCGTCGTTGGTCTCAGCAGTCCCAGGGGCGGCGACCGGCTCGGTGGCCAGGCGCATCGACGCCCGCGGGAAGACGGTCTTCAGATAGGTCCCCGAGAAGAGGAGCGATTGCGGCAGGTCGACGATGATGTACCTCACCCGGGGGCAAAGCGTCCGCAGCTGGTAGGCGAAGCCGCCCCAGCCCGCACCGATCTCAATCACCACCTTGCCGTGGCCCCCCCTCTCGCGCAGCGTCGCCAGCGCGCCGCCCCGGTCGAGTGCGATCAAGCACTCGTAGAACTTGAGGGTATCGACGTTGATCAATGCGCCATCGATGTGGTGTCCGAAGCCCCCCAGCAACGGCGACTCGGGCACGAGAAGGCCGGAGCCGTCGACGTCGCGGAGCGACGCGAGCTTCTCGGCGAAGGGACGCGCCTTGTGCTCATGGTGGCCGCGATAGTCGTAGGACCTCAGGCCGGTGAGGTGGTAGCAGTGCTCCCGCAGCTTCGCGATGACCAGGGGCGAGGCGTCGAACAGGTAGTCGAAGCCGGCCAGCTCCTCGCGCCAGTACCGGCTGGGCCCGCCCTCTTTCTCGGGGCGCCTGTCGAGCATGTCGAGCACGCCGTCGCGCACGGCGAGATAGTTCGCATAGACGCGGCTCGACCGCGCTTCCTCGATCGCCCGGGCGAGCTCGTCTCGCGTCATGCCGCCTCGCCGTCGCGCTCCAGGAGCATGTTCAGCATCACCGGGTAGCAGTAGTAGGGGTGCCGGAAGTTCGTGAGCCCCTGGCGGCGGAGGTCCTCGGCCAGGGCGGGCGTCTTAAAGAACATGGCCTCGTTCATGTTGAGCTTCTTCACCGAGAGCGGAAAGCGCTCGCCGCGGTTCTTCGTCGACCAGAAGGAGCGTTCCTCGAGCACCCGGAACCGAGGAAAGAGCACGCGCACCGCCGACGGCGTGAAGCGCCAGTAGTCGTCGGGGAAGCCGTGCATGTTCCAGACCCACGGCACGCTCAGGAACAGCGAGCCCCCCCGCTCGGTGAGCGCGGTGATGTTGTCTGCCATCCGGAAGGGTTGCTGGCAATGTTCCATGACGCTGAAGCAGATGACGGTCCGGAACCGGGCGCCTCCCAGCCGCGCGTCGATGGCCTTGAGGGGATCGATGAAGTCGCAGACGACGTCTACTCCCTTCCCAGGCTCCATGTCGGCGCCGACATACCGCAGGGCCGGGAAGTGGCCGCGGAGATCGTTGGTATTACCGTGGTCGCGGCTGCCGAGCTCGAGGATCGGACCCTCCACACGGGCCCGGTTCTCCAGCACGAAGTCGAGCTGGTTTAGGTCGCCCATGGCGCGAACGTCACTCGAGGCGGGCGGTCTCCCAGGCGAGGAGGGGCCGCACGACGCCCTTCACGTCCCGGTAGGAGCCCCGGGCAGAATGGACGCCCAGGGGTGCCTCGTAGACCTCAAACGACAAGGCAGCAGGGATGACGACGTGGCGCTCGAGCTTGCCACTCACCGGCGTGGTCAGGCTCACCGCGACCTTGACCAGCCCCACGTTGAGCAGATGCGGCGGTATCCAGACGACCGAGCGGTAGCGGCCCTGCTCCTTGGGCCGTCGCATCTGCTCGAGGTCGGTGTATACCGCGGTGAAGATGTGGACGTCGTCCGCGGTGTAGAAATTGGCGGCGGGCAAGATGACCTTGCCGCTCCGGAGGACGTGGTAGACGAACTCGATGCCGATCTTCTGATCCACGGTGGCCGCCTTGAGCTCGCGGTGATCGCCGTCGATCACGCTCGTGGCGACCATCTCGGCCCACGGCGGCTCCTCGATGACCGCCCCGGCGCCGAGGAACGCCGCGCCCTCGGTGTCCGGCCAGCCCGCGCCCGCACCGTCCTGCGTGGCCGGGCCAAGGCCCCCCGAGCGGGGCGGCGGCCCCACGGGCGGGCCAGCGCCGGGCGCTGCCCGGATCCAGCGCCTGGAAGTGATGGCGCGGCGAACCTCGTCCGCGTACGCCGCGACGGCCTCCTTCGAGGGACCATCGAAAATGACCCGACCCTGCTCAAGCCAGATGGCGCGGTCGCAGAAGCGCGTCACCGAGTTGAGGTCGTGCGAGGCGAAGATCACGGTGCGCTTGCTCTGCAGCATGCCCTCGACCCGCTCCAGGCACTTCTCCTGGAAGGCGAGGTCGCCCACGGCCAGGACCTCGTCGAGCATCAGGATGTCGGCGTCGAGGTGGGCGGCGACGCTGAAGGCCAGGCGGACGCGCATGCCGCTGGAATAATGCTTCACCCGCATGTCGATGAACCGGTGGTCGATCCCGGAGAACTCGACGATCTCGTCGAAGCGCTCCGCCGTCTCTCGCTTCCCGAGGCCGTGCAGGCTGGCGTTGACGAAGATGTTCTCGCGCCCGGTGAGCGAGTCGTTGAAGCCGGTCCCGACCTCGAGCAGCGAGGTGACACGACCCCGGATGCGAGCCTCGCCCCGCGTCGGAGCGACGATGCGGGAGAGGATCTTCAGCAGCGTGGTCTTCCCGGCGCCGTTGCGCCCGATCACCCCTACGCGCTCACCGCGGGCGATGTCGAACGTGACGCCGTGGAGCGCCCAGAAGTCCTTGCCCGGCCGCTTCGCGTTCGGTCGCCTGGCGAGCAGCCGGACGAATGACCCGAGGAGGCCCGCGTGCCGCGCTCGCGCGCCCGCCTTCTCAATCCGGTAGCGCTTCGAGAGGTCTCGCGCGCTGACCGACAGCTCCTCCACGCGAGGCGCGGCACTCGTGTCCTCCGCGCGTCCTTCCCTCATGGTGGGGACCGTGCCCGCGCTGACGGCGATGGCGTCGTTCATAGCCGGTCGGCCAGGTGGCGCGCGGAGCGCTGGAACAGCAAGAGACCGAGCCCCGCCAGCGCCACCGAAAAAGCGGACGCGTGCGCCCACGGCCCCCAGGGGAAGTCGACGCTGCCGAAGAGGGCCGCTCTCAAGGCAAGGAGGGTGCCGCTCATGGGGTTCGCAAGGTAGACCAGCTCGTATCGCTTGGGAATCATCGCTACCGAATAGATCACCGGGGACACCCATAGGCCGAGGTAGAGCGAGAACTGGAGCACGCGCTCCCAGTCCCGCCCGGTGAGGATCAGCGACGAGAACACCATGCCGACGCCGAGGACCAGCAGCATGAGTTGCGCGAGCACAAGGGGCAGGAGGAGCAGGCTCCAGCCGGGGTACTCACCGAAGCTGACCATCATGACGACCAGAGGAACCGCTGCCAAGGCCACGTTGTAGGTCTCGCCGAGGAGGTGCGAAAGCGGGCTGATGAGGCGGGGGAAGTAGACTTTCTGGATCAGGCCCGCGTCACGGGAGAGACTCATGGCCACCGCCGTCGAGGCTTCCGTGAAGTAGAACCACGCCACCAGGCCGCTGTAGACGTAGAGCACGTACGGGATGTCGACCCCGGTTCGCGCCTGAGAGAGACCGCGGAACGCCCAGAAGACCAGCACCATGATGAGGGGCCGGGCGACCGCCCAGAAGAGCCCGAGGCCCATGTCGTCGTACTGCAGGCGCACCCTCTGTTTGACCTTGCTCCACAAGGTGCTGCGGTAACGCCAGAGTTCGGGAAGGTCCAGGTGCACGAAGGTGCCGGGCGGGCGGATGATGACTTCACCAACGGGCGTCGGCTCGGTCTTCGCGCGCGACCCGGGGCCGGCGGCAAGGGTGGGCATGCGTCCTGTATGCTGCATCGCGCCCATGCTGTCAACGATTCGGGCGGAGAGTCGACGGACGAGGGCGACCGATGCGGCGGAGGCGTCGCGACGTGGCCCGGCCGATCTGAAGGGTTCCTTCGACAAACTTACCCGATTGGATCGCCAGGCTCCGGGCGATCTGCAGCCAGTCGACCCGACGCCAACCGTTGGCGAATCCGCTTCGCAGCACCTTCGCGAACGACCGTGGGTATCGGACGAGGAGGGCGGCAAAGCTCGTCGGCGTCGCCCCCCGCTCGGTGACGACCACTGTCATGCGGCCTCCCTGAAAGCCCCGAGCCAGGACGTAGCCGATGCGCATCTTGTGAGCAGGGACATGGTGGAGGACCACGCAATCGAGGTCATAGTAGACCCGCTGCGCGTCGGCCGGGGTGACCTTTCGATACGTCTCCAGGACCTTGCGATCCTCGCCGAAGCGCTGCTCGGCCCCCCGCATCCCGAGCGAGGGGTCAAAGCCGCCCAGACGGGCCAGCACGTCCTTGCGGATGACGAAGTTCGAGCCGGAGACACCACAGGTGGTGGAGAAGCCAGATGCCTCGGCGTAGTGGCGGATCTCGTAGTGGTCCTTGAACCACCGCGGTTTGGCCTCGGTGTAGAAAGGGTAGACTGGCCCACCGAGGATGTCGGGCTGGGTCCGCTCGAGCGTCTCGAGAACGCACGACAGGTACGTGGGCGGCAGTCGCGCGTCATCGTCCACGTAGACCAGGTGCGTTCCCCTCGCCTCGGTCGCGCCCCGATTGCGCGCGTGCGAGAGGCCCTGGACCGGTTCGAATACATAGCGGAGGGTCGGCACGGTGGCCCGGTGACCCTCCACCACCGCGGCGGTCTCGTCGGTGGAATTGTTGTCCACGACCAGGACGTCGAAGCGATCGGGGAAGAGCGTTTGGGCGGCGAGGCTTTGGAGGCACCCGGCGAGGAGGTCGCGCCGGTTGTACGTGCACACGATCACCGACAGGTGAATGGCGTTCATGGCTCGCGCCGCGGGTGAAGCAGGTGGCTCCTCACGGCTGACGCTGGGCGGCCCACGGCAGACACACCTGTGACTCCGAGCCGACGAGGGTGATGGTCTCCAGGGTGGCAAACGCGATGAGGAAAGCGGCGACCAGCACGATGAGGTTGAAGGTCTTGGCGGCTTCCAGGCTGCCGGTGAGCTGGTACAGGGCGGCTGCGGCAATCCACGGCCCCTTCGAGTACACGTTGAGGGGCACATTGATGCCCACGGGCCGCGGCGGATCGCGCAGGGGATTCCAACCCTTGGTCAGCTCGACCAGACCAGTGGTGTGATACGTCTGGCCATCGGAAGAAAAATCATAGAAGTGCCATTCGAGGGCGAGCGCGAGACCGAGGATCAGGGCAATACCGAGGAGGAGGACGAACGTGCGGGGCACGGCCTGGGGAAATGATCGGCCCGCCGTCCAGCGCGCGAAAACGACGACCACGAGCCCGGCAAGCCACACGGTCAGCGGATGAAGCGGCCAGCCCATCAGAAAGCCGAGAGAGGCAATCACGACGATGGCCGCCATGAACATGACGAGGCCCGCCCCCAACAAGAAGGAAAATCGGGCGAGGCCCCCCTGACCCATCACTGGCGCTGCAGGAAGAGGGCCCCGAAGGTATAGGGCTGGCGGTGGTCCCGCGGGTGCCGGAGGTACGACTTCGCATTGTCGTGGAAGAGGGGGTTGCCCACTATCCGGAAGAGGCCACTGCTCAAGAAGCTGCGGTGGATGTCCGCCTCCGACCTGAGGGCATTTCTGGGGCACGGGTCCTTTCCCACCCCGACGACGCAGGGCGCCGGGTTCCGGTAGTCGAATGTCAGGGCCAGAAAGCCGCCTGGCTTGAGACACCGGGCGATCTCCCGCAATGCCGCCTGCTTGACCTCGTAGTCCAGGTGCTGGAACACGCAGATCGAGAAGGCATGATCGAAGTGAGCGTCAGGGAAGCGGAGGTCTCCCAGGTCCATCGCGTAGGAGAACAGTCTCGTCCAGCCCATGGTGGTGGCCACGCGCTGCCCATTCTCGAGCAGGCGTTCGTCGAGGTCGGCCGAATGCACTTCGTAGCCCAGGGACGCGAGGTGGCACGTGAACAGCGAGGAGGCGCCACCGGCATCGAGCAACCGCATGC
>JBKPAK010000276.1:0-17717 GCA_046726415.1 Candidatus Methylomirabilota bacterium | reverse complement strand
CGCATTTCCAGCGCCGGCCCTGCCGGCGCAGTCGTGTGTGACACCCCGCGCGCTTGGGGGGTTTGGGGGGGCCTAGGCCCCCCCAAAATAAAGGATGAGGATCACTGCCAGCATCCAGCTGAGGGTGTTGACGAGCAATGGCCGGTCGTTCAGGAACAGCTCGGAGGGATTGCCTCCGAGCTGACGCCGATAGAGGAGGTACAGGTAGCGGAAGATGCCGTAGAGCACGAAGGGCAGCGTGACCGGCAGGAGTTGCGTCTGGAACTTCGCGACCGTCTCGGGGGACATGGTGTAGAGAGCATAGGCAGTGATGGCGGAGGCGGTGACCACCGCAATCATCTGGTCCAGGAGCCCCGCGCTGTACTGGGCCAGTATGGGCCGGTGGCGAACGGCGTCATCGCCGAGGCTGAGGTACTCGTGGCGGCGCTTGCCGAGGGCGAGGAACAGCGCAATCTGCAGGGTGCAGATGATCAGCCACCCCGAGATCGCGACCCCGATGGCGAGCGCGCCCGCCACCGCGCGGAGAACGAAGCCGAGCGCGACGGCCAGGACGTCGGCAATGACGAGGTGCTTGAGCCATGCCGAGTACGCGCTCAGGAGCGCCACGTAGGCCAGCGCCGCCACCGCGAAGGGGCGCGCGATCAGCCAGGCCGCGCCGAGACCGGCCACAATGAGGACGATGGCGATGGTCACCGCGCGGGTCACCGGAAGCTCTCCGGAGGCGATGGGCCGCGTGCGTTTGACGGGGTGGAGGAGGTCACGCTCTCGGTCGGCGACATCGTTCAGGAGGTAGATCGCCCCCGAGAGCCCGCAGAAGATGATGAACGCCGCCAGCGCCACGGCCAGCGCGGGCGAGAAGAGCTGCTGGGCGAAGACGACCCCCGCGAATACGAAGAGATTCTTCACCCACTGGCGAGGGCGCAAGGACACGAGGACCGCCATCATGCCGCGGCCACCCTCGCGAAGATCACTGACGGACGACCGAGAGTGCGAGTCGCCGGCTCACGGTCGCGTTCGTGTTGGATGGTGCGCCCTAGGGATCGACGCGACGGCAGGCCTCGCGAACCGCGCGCACGACGGCGTCGACCTCGTCGTCGCGAAGCTCGGGGTAGCAGGGGAGGGAGACCACCTCGCGGGCGGCTCGGGTGCTCTCGGGCCAGCGCACCGCGGCGTTCGTCCCCAGGGTCTCGCGGAACATCGGTTGCTCCGGGGCGGCGATCGGATAGTGGACCGCGGTGCCCACCCCCAGATCCGCGAGGACCCGGACGAAGGCTTCGCGGTGCGGCGTACGCACCGTGAAGAGATAGTAGACGTGGTGGGCTTCCGGCCGCTCGACGGCGAGAGTGAGGGGCAGATCGGCTAGTTGCTCGCGATAGCGCGCGGCCACCTGGCGGCGCCGCGAGATCCATCGCGGCAGGTGCCGCAGCTTCACGCGGAGAATCGCTGCCTGCAGCTCATCGAGCCGACTGCACCAGCCAAGCTCGAGGTGCCAGTAATGCCCCCCGTCGCCATGGTGGCGCAAGCGTCGCGCCCGGGTGGCGACGTCGTCGCGGTCACTGACGATCATGCCGGCGTCGCCGCATGCGCCGAGATTCTTGGTGGGATAGAACGACAGGCACGCCGCATCGCCCCAGCCGCCGACCGATCGCTTCTGCCAGGACGCGCCGATGGCCTGGGCGGCGTCCTCGATGAGGGCCACCCCGTGGACCCGGGCCAGGTGAGCCAGCTCATCGAGCGCCGCAGGATGGCCGTAGAGGTGCACCGGCAGGATGGCACGCGTCCGCGGTGTGATCGCGCGCTCCACCGCGCGAGGGTCGAGCAACAGCGTATCCGGTTCGATATCGACGAAGACCGGCGTGGCGCCCGCCATGAGGATGGTGGAGCTGGAGGCGATGAAGGAGAACGCCGGCGTGATGACCTCGTCGCCCGTTCCCACCCCGAGCGCCGCCAGGGCCACCCGGAGGGCGTCAGTCCCGGAGCCCACCCCGATGGCATGGCGGACGCCGAAAAACGCGGCCACCTCCCTCTCCAGCGCCTCGCCTTCGCGACCGAGAATGAACTGGGAGGAATCGAAGAGAGACTCCATCGCCTGAATCAGTTCGGGCTTGAGCGCCGCGTGCTGGCGCCGCAGCTCAAGGAAGGGAATCATCAGAAGGCGCCCAGGCCGAACCCGGCGCCGGAGCCGAACCCGCCCACACCGAGGAGGTTCAGCGTGAAGCGGAATTCGTCGTCGCTTTGGAACCGGGTGACATACTCCATGGCCAGGCCCCAGCACTGGAATTTGATGTCCAGCCCGTAGCGGTTCTCCACGAACTTGCCCGACTGCACATTCCAGTTGGTCTGGAAGCGCGCGGTGACGAAGCGGGTGATGTCGGCGGTGGCCCCGCCCTGCACGTAGCTGATGTTGGCGGGCTTGTTGTAGGAGGTCCCGATGGTGGCGGCGGCCGCCGGCACCAGCGCCGTGGGGCGGGGCAGCACCACGCCGAAGTTCGTCGTCGCCGATTGGAGACCTTGTCCCTGCACGTCGTAGGTAGTGTCGCCGCGGAAGTAGAGGAACGAACTCGGATGCAGGATTAGCTCGGCGAACAGGGGCGTGAAGCCGGTCGGGATGACCTGGGTGATGTTGGTGCTGCTGCTGCTGACCGGCACGTTATTCGCCAACGGCGTGGAGGAAAGCTCCTCGCCCAAATTGTAGGACTGACTGATGGTGAGCCTCCCGACCTCGAGCTTGGCCGGCTCGGTGCCCGGAGGCGCGATCGAGCGGGCGAAGAGGCGGTTGATGAACGAATACGTGATGAGGCTCATTCGGGGGATGCGGTCGAGTTCCGTCCACTGGGGCACTCCCTCTGTCCCCCGGCCTCCGATGAACGTGTAGTTCAGGCGGGGCTCCATGACGTGGAGGAGGGCGTCGATGTCCCAGAAGCCGGCCGCGTAGGCGCGGGAGCCCCGGGCCGCCACATCGGCGCCGACCACCGCAATCGGCCGCACGAGGGGATCGTCCGAGGTGGTCTCCAGCACGATGCCTCGATTGTCCGTCTCGAGACCGGTCACCGTCTTGGTGTAGCTCGTGATGATGCCGCCGGCGAAGGGGGTGATCGTGGCGATGTCCGCGATCCGGATGGGCCGTGAAATCATCGGCTGGAGAGCCAGGCGCCCGCCCTCGGAGCCAACGTCTCGGATGAAGTTCACCGCACTCGTCTGGAACTGGTAGAGGAAGCCCGGGAGACCGGGGACGGGCTGGGGGGCGCCGTCGAAGAAGAGCTGGGGCAGGCGCTGGAGAGCGACGTCGGTGCGCTGGGTCAGATCGCGATACCAGAACACGTCGCCGGTCAGGTTGACGGTCGGCCAGCGTTGAGAGAGGAACACATTGGAGGGAACGAACTGCGTCCCTCGCGTCTGCAGGGGCTGGGAGTAATTCCGGAGCAGGGAGTTGTCGCTCACCCCATTGACGTCCGCGGTGAACTTCAGGCGCTGGGTCACATTCCAGTCGTGCCGCCAGCTGTAGTAGTTGCGAAAGTCCTGGTTGACCTCGCTCTCGTAGACGAGGAACCCGGTGGCGCTCCCCCGGTTCTCCGGCGACAGGACGTAGCGGTAGGTGGCGTCTCCCGCCACTCCTCGCTCGGACATGCCGCCGAGGGTAATGAGGGCGTCCTGATTGTCGGAGATGGCCCAGAAGAAGGGTATCTGGGCGAAGAACCCCTTGAAGCTGGAATGTCCGGCCACCGGGAACAGGAAGCCGGTCTGGCGCTCGCGTCGGATGGCCGCATAAAACCCGGGAAACCACGGGATGAGCGGAAGCTCCTTCACCCAGAACGAGGCATTGGTGCCGTACATCGCGTCGTGCAGATCGGCGGTGGCGTCGCCCGCGTGAAAGGACCACGTGGGCGGATCGTCCTCGCAGGTGGTGAAGAAGCCGCGTCGGATGCCGTAAAGCCCCTCGCCCAGCCGCTCCATGCGCTCGCCGCCGATGCGGTAATACGGCGCCGTCCGCGCCTGCCCGTTGGTCACGATGCCCGTCCCCGTCCGGTAGTTGTAGTCGATACGCTCGCCGCTGAGCTGGTCGTCGCCATCGTAGAAGATGACGCGACCGGACGCGACGACGTCACCAGTATCTCGATTCATCTCCACGCGGTCGGCCAGCAGCCGGGCGGTTCCCCGGGTGATCTGAACGTTGCCCACGGCCACGACGAGATTGTCTCGCCCAAGTTGCTCGATGCGGTCGGCGATCACGGTCACCTGGCCACCTTCCGAGGGCACCGAGACCGAGAGCTGGCCGTGCGCGGTCGAAACGCCGACCAGGACCGCGGCGCCGAGCAGGACATTGGCCACGAACCTACGCAGGGTCATGGAGTGACGGCCGCGCCTCGTTATACGGGAAGGCCCATGCTAGCAGCGCCTTTCTCCACCGGACAAGGTTTATCGCCGCCAAGCTGGGCCAGCGCTTCGCCGATCAGCGACAGCGAGCCCGTCACACACACGGTTGCCGTGCGCGCAGGCGCCGACGCCATGGCGAGGGCCTCCCTGAGGCTGGGCGCGATCTCGGCATCGGGGCCATCGGAGGGAACACAGGCGGCGAGCGCCTCCGGGGTCGCTGCTCGAGGATTGGCGGCGGCGGTGAGAATCAGGCGTCCGGCCCGGGGAGCCAGGACGGAGAGGATCGCCGCAATGTCCTTGTCCTTGTAGATGCCGACCACGAAGGTCGGGCGCTCCCCGGGAAAGTAGGTGGCCAACGACGCGGCGAGGGCTCGCGCCCCCCCCGCATTGTGGGCGCCGTCGAGGACGAGCCGCGGCGTCGCCCCGATCACGTGGAAGCGTCCGGGCCACTGCACGGTGGCCAGTCCGGCGCGGATGGCCACGTCCGGGACACCCAACGCGCGGGCCGCGGCCACGGCGAGAAGCGCGTTCTCGGGCTGGAAAGTTCCCAGCAGGGCGACATCGAGATCGAAGAGCCGCCACCCTGGGCCGGAGCACGACAGTCGCTGGCCCTCGAGGCTCTGCCGCCCGACTTCGACGTGAAGATCGCGGCCCGCGATGAGCAGCGGGACGCCCACGGCCGCCGCGCGATTCGCCAGCACCGAGGCTGCCTCCGGCGCCTGCGCGCACGTGATGGCGACCCCGCTTCGGATGATGGCCGCCTTCTCGCCGGCGATGTGGGCGAGGGTTGGGCCCAGCACCGCCTGATGGTCGAGGTCGATCCGGGTGATGACGGTGGCGGCAGGCGCCCCGACGGTGGTGGCGTCGAGTCGGCCCCCCAGACCGACCTCCAGGACGGCGACGTCCACGCGCTCGCGGGCGAAATGGTCAAGGGCCATGGCCGTGGCGGCCTCGAACATGCTGGCGTCCAGACGAGCCACCAGGGTCGAGAGGGACTCCACCTCATCGACGAGGCCGTCCTCGGAGATCGGTTCGCCGTTGACCCGGATGCGCTCCCGAAACGAGACCAGATGCGGTGACGTATAGAGGCCGATGCGGCGGCCGGCCGCCTTCAACATCGCCGCCAGCATCACCGACACCGAGCCCTTGCCGTTGGTGCCGCCCACCTGCACGAGGCTGTAACGCCGCTCCGGATGGCCGAGCGCGTCGAGCAAGGTCTCGATGCGCTCGAGCCCGGGTCGCATTCCCGCCTGCTCGCCGCCTCGCAGCGCGAGCAGGCGGCCCACCGCCTCTGGGTAGGTCACGTCGTCGGGACGGGCTCGGCGAAGAAGACGAGGAGACGGCGCAGCGTCTCTCGGAGGTCGCGCCGCTCCACAATCAGGTCGAGCTGGCCGTGCTCGAGGAGGAACTCCGAGCGCTGGAAGCCCTCGGGCAGCGGCTGGCGGATGGTCTCGGCGATGACGCGCGGCCCAGCGAAGCCGATGAGGGCACGAGGTTCGGCGACAATGACGTCACCGAGCATGGCGAAGCTCGCCGTGACGCCGCCGGTGGTCGGATCCGTCAGCACCGAGAGAAACGGCAGGCGCGCCCGGCCCAGACGCTCGAGGGCCGCCGAAGTCTTGGCCATCTGCATGAGCGAGAGGATGCCTTCCTGCATGCGGGCACCCCCGGAGGCCGACACGATGATCACGGGCAGCGACTTGTCGACGGCCAGCTCGATCGAGCGGGTGAGCCGTTCACCCACCACCGAGCCCATGCTGCCGCCCATGAAGCTGAACTCGAAGACACAGAGCACAGTGGGCAGTCCACCGAGCCGGGCCACGCCGCAGATCACCGCCTCGCTGGCCCCGGTCTTTTCCTGCGCCGCCCTGAGGCGGTCCCGGTAGCGCTTGGTGTCCCTGAACCCCAGCGGGTCGCTGGGCAGGATACCCTGCTCCCGCTCCTCGAACGTCCCGGCATCGACAAGCTGGGCGATCCGCTCGCGGGCGGAGATGCGAAACGCGTAGCGGCATTTCGGACAAACCTTGCCGGCCCGCTCGATCTCCGCCCGGTAAATGATCTCCTTGCAGGAGTCGCACTTGACCCACAGCCCCTCGGCGATGACGATCTTGCGCTTCGGCCCGTCCTTGGGGCCGCTGGAGCGTCGAAACCAGGGCATGGCGCTATCGGGTGCCGGCCCCGCGGAGCGGCGCCTTGAGCGCAGCGATGAATTTCCCCACCTCGGTGACGAGCGCAGGGGACCCCGCGTGTTCTTCCACGCAGCGAACGATGGCGGAGCCGACGATGACGCCGTCGGCGAGCTCCCCCACCATGGCGACCTGGTCGGGCGTGCCGATGCCGAAGCCGACGCACACGGGCTTGGTCGTGACCCGCCGCAGGGCCCGGATCTGGGCGGCCAACTCGGGCGGCAGGTCTCGGCGCGCGCCGGTCACGCCGGTCAGGGAGACGAGATAGATGAAGCCGCGGCTCTGGCGCGCGATGCGACGCATTCGCGAAACGGTCGACGTGGGCGCGACCAGTTGCACGAGATCCACGCCGGCCGCCATGGCGTGGGCGCTCAGCGGCTCCGCTTCCTCAACCGGAAGGTCGGCCACGATCACACCATCGACTCCTGCCTTGGCCGCCGCCCCCGCGAAGGCCTCGAGCCCGAAGGTCAGCACCGGGTTGTAATAGGTCAGGAGAGCGATCGGGACGTCAACGTCGCGGCGCAGCTCGGCCACCGTCTCGAGTACGCGGACCAGCGACGTGCCGGCGGCCAGCGCGCGCATGCCCGCGCGCTGAATGACGGGGCCGTCGGCGAGAGGGTCGGAGAAGGGCACCCCGAGCTCGACGACGTCGGCGCCCTGGCGCTCCGCCTCACGGACGAGCCGACTCGTCAGTTCGAGAGAGGGATCGCCCGCCGTGAAGTACGCGACGAGCGCGCGCTCCCCGGCGCCGCGCAGCCGGGCAAACGCGGCGTCGAGACGGCTCATCCGATCTCCGTGCCCAGGGCCTTGGCGACCACCTGCACGTCCTTGTCGCCGCGACCGGAAAGTCCCACGACGATGGTCTTGGTGCGCGACAGGGTCTTGGCCAGCCGCATGGCGTGCGTCACGGCATGGGCGGACTCCAGCGCGGGCATGATCCCCTCGAGGCGGGTGAGAGCCTGGAAGCCCTCGAGCGCCTCGTCGTCGGTGACGGAGACGAACTCGAAACGCCCGCGGTCCTTGTAGTAGGCGTGCTCGGGTCCCACGCCGGGGTAGTCGAGTCCAGCCGAGACGGAATGCGCGGTAGCAATCTGACCGTCGTCGTTCTGGAGAAAGTAGCTCATGGTGCCGTGCAACACGCCGACTCGCCCCGCGGTGAGCGCGGCCCCATGGCGGCCGGTCGAGATCCCGTGCCCGCCTGGCTCCACACCGACGATGCGCACCCGGCGATCCCCCAGGAACGGATGGAACAGGCCGATGGCGTTCGAACCACCGCCCACACAGGCCACCACCACGTCGGGGAGCCGGCCGTGCTGGCGCCGCGCCTGCGCGCGGGCCTCCTGGCCGATCACGGTGTGGAAGTCACGGACCATCATGGGATAAGGATGGGGGCCGAGGGCGGAGCCGAGCAGATAGTGCGTCGTCCGCACGTTGGTCACCCAGTCGCGCAGGGCTTCGTTGATGGCATCCTTCAAGGTGCGGCTGCCGCTCTCGACCGTGACCACGCGAGCGCCGAGCAGGCGCATTCGGAAGACGTTCAGAGCCTGGCGCTCCACGTCCTCCGCGCCCATGTACACCTCGCAACTGAGGCCGAGGAGTGCCGCGGCGGTGCCGGTCGCCACGCCGTGCTGCCCGGCGCCAGTCTCGGCGATCAGGCGGTGCTTCTTCATCCGCACCGCCAGCAGGGCCTGACCGAGAACGTTGTTGATCTTGTGGGCCCCGGTGTGGCAGAGATCCTCGCGTTTGAGGTAGATCCGGGCACCGCCGCAATGCTCGCTGAGGCGCGCCGCGAAGTAGAGGGGCGTAGGCCGTCCCGCGTAGTGGCGAAGCAGCTCGCGCAGGCGGGCCTCGAAGGCGCGATCGCGCCGCGCCGCGCGGTAGGCCTGCTCCAGTTCGATCAGCGGGGCCATCAGCGTCTCGGGGACGAAGCGGCCACCGTAAGGTCCGAAGTGTCCTCGCGCGTCAGGCAGCCGGACAGGACGGCGCGTAGTCATCCCGGGCGCCGAGCCTCGCCGACGAACCGCCACACCTTGTCGTGATCCTTGCGGCCGGGTCGGGTTTCCACGCCGGAGTTGACATCCACGCCGTAGGGTCTGACCACTTCGACGGCGCGCCGCACGTTGTCGGGCGTGAGCCCTCCCGACAGCACCAGACAGGACTGCCCCATCGCCAGGTTGCGGGCCAGCTTCCACTCGATGGGCTCCCGGGCCTCCCCTTCGCTCCACCGAGCGGCGCTGTCCAGCAAGATCGCCGACACCACGCCGCGGTAGCGGAGCACTTGCCACCGCTCGGCAATCCGGTATTCCGGCAACCCCTCGATGGTCGAGGCGGGCGGCAGCTTGATCGTCTTGATCACGGGCAGACCATATCCCGTCAGATCCTCGGGCGCCTCGTCGCCATGGAACTGCAGGGCGCGGAGCCCGCAGGTCTCGACCACGGCCTTCACGTGGCCCCGCGGGTGACCCCAGAACACGCCGACCGCCGTGACGAATGGCGGCAGACGCTGGATGATTGGCGCCGCCCGCTCCGGCGCGATGTAGCGCGGCGTTTCCTCGACAAAGATGAAGCCGAGGGCATCGGCGCCCGCCTCGACGCAGACCATGGCGTCCTCGAGGCTGGTGATCCCGCAGATCTTGACCCGGACCATCAGCGGTCGAGGAGCGCCAGCTCGCGGACCTTGGCGCCCACGTCGGCAGCCCGGACGAGCGCCTCTCCCACCAGGACGGCATGGGCCCCGGCGGCTACCACGCGCCGAACGTCGTCGCTCCGGACAAAGCCACTCTCGCTCACCACCACCGGCCCCGGGGGAATCATCGGGAGGAGCGCGAGGGTGGTCTCGAGCCGCGTCTCGAACGTGTGCAGATTCCGGTTGTTGATGCCGAGAAGGCCGGCGCCAACGCGCAGGGCGACGTCCAGCTCCTCGGCCGTGTGGACCTCCACCAGAGCGGCCAGCCCTAGCCCCTTGGCCCCGGCGTGTAGGTCGCGCAGGCGCGGCGGCTCCAGGATCGCGGCGATGAGGAGGACGGCGTCGGCCCCTGCCGCGCGCGACTCCCAAAGCTGGTACTCGTCGAGCGTGAAGTCCTTGCGCAGCAGCGGCACGGACACGGCGGCGCGGACCGCCACCAGCAGGTCGAGACTCCCCTGGAAGTACTTTTCGTCCGTGAGCACCGAGATGGCGGCGGCGCCGTGATCCGCGTAGGCAGTCGCCAGACCCACGGGATCGAAGGTAGCGGCGAGGACCCCCCGTGACGGGGAGGCCTTCTTCACCTCGGCCAGAAGCTTGACGCTTCCCGGGGGGGCCATGAGCGCGGCCGCGAAGTCGCGGGTGGGGGACATGGCTCGGCAACGCCGTTGCAGCTCACCGCGCGTCACCTCGACCCGGCGGCGCGCGATCTCGGCGCGCTTGTCGGCGACGATCGCGTCGAGAATCGTGCTCAGAAATCCGACCTCGCGCCCTGCCGACGCACCGCGTCCATTGAGACCAACTCCAGCTGATCGAGGACGAACTCGCGGATCGTCCGAGGCGGTGGCAGATCACGCACCACGCGGCCTCCGGTGATCAGCGGCTTGAGGAGACGGTCCCACCGGCCTCGATCCACGGGTGCGGGGTGTCCGGCGGGAACCACGACCGTGTCGAGCGAGCCGTGGCGGCGGTAGACCTCCTTCGATCCCGACCATTTCCCGCGCTTGGCCGCCGGACGCCCTTCGATCTCCATGATGTCGAGCGCGAAGTTGAGTACCGGCGCGCTGGCCAGCGACGTCCCGACGCCATAGGAATCCACCAGGGAGTTGAGACGGAGGATCTCGTACTCGTCGATACCCCCGGAGGCGACGATCTTGACGTGCTGGAAGCCGCGCAGATCCAGCTCCCAGCGCACTTCCTCGATGATCCGGTAGAAGTCGCCGCGGCGCGAGGAGGGCGTGTCGAGGCGCACGGCAGCCAGATCCTCCCCCAAGGCCTCCGCCACCCGGATCGCCTCGAACTTCTCGTCCAGCAGCGTGTCCACCAGGGCTACCCGACGCACCTTGGGGTCGATGACCTCATGGAAGGCTCGCAGGGCCTCGACTGTGTCGCCCACCATGAGCACGAGCGAGTGGGGAATCGTTCCCATGGGATCGGCGTCGATCAGCTCGGCGGACTTGGTGACCGCCACGCCGTCACAGCCGCCGATGAAGGCGTTCCGCTCGATCATGGGGGCCAGAGCCGGATGCATGCGCCGGGCGCCGAACGAGATCACCTGCCGCTCACCCGCTGCTTTCTTGCACCGCGCGGCCTTGGTGGCGACCCCCGACGCCTGGCAAAGGAGCCCGAGAATGGCCGTTTCGTACTGGGCCCACTCGACGTACGTTCCCTCGATCGCGAGGACTGGCTGGTAGGCCCCGAAGATCGTGCCCTCGTCCATGGCTACGGCATCGAGAGGCAGGTCTTCCAGCAGGCCGGCCAGCTCCTCGATGCCGGCTAGCACGCCCCAGCCCCAATCGTCGGGCAGGCTCTTGACGTAGACTTCGGCCTTGACCCGCTTGCGGTCACCCCGCGCTTGAAGGATCTGGACCGTGCGCGAGAAGTACACGTCCGACACCAGGCCGCTCTTGATGTCGGCATCCGAGGCAGTGTGGAACGGTCGTCCTGGCGTTTTTGCCATGTTAACGGAGCCTTCGCCGTCGGCGCGAAAGTGCGGAAAGTGTGGCAGAACCCCTCGAGATCGTCAACGTCCCCCGACGTTGCTCCGAGACGATCTAGACCTTCAGGGACGCAAGGTAGTTGCGAAACGCGTCGGCGAGATCGGGACGGGCGAGGGCGAATTCCACGGTGGCCTTGAGAAAGCCGAGCTTGTCCCCGGTATCGTAGCGACGGCCCTCGAACTGCACGGCAAACATGGGGCGCCGGGCGCGCAGGGCGCGCAAGCCGTCCGTGAGCTGGACCTCGCCGCGGGCGTCGGCCATCGTCTCGGAGAGGATCGCGAAGATGTCGGGTGTCAGGACGTAGCGTCCGATGATGGCGAGATCCGAGGGGGCCTCATGGGCCCTCGGCTTCTCGACGAGGTCGGTGATCTCGTACACGTTGGCGTCGACGTGGCGGCCGGCGATCACCCCATACTGGTGGATGCGCTCCCGCGGTACGCGCTCCACGGCGATCACGGGGCCACCGTACTTGTGGAAGACGTCGAGGAGCTGCCGCATGCAGGGCACGTCGGCGAAGCCGATGATGTCGTCGCCGAGGAACACCCCGAAGGGCTCGTCGCCCACGAGGGGCCGCGCGCACAGGATGGCGTGGCCAAGGCCGAGCGGCTCCTTCTGGCGAACGTACGACACGGAGGCCAGCTCGGAGATGGTTTTGATCTGGGCCAGCTCTTCGACCTTCCCTCGATCGGCGAGGTAGTACTCCAGCTCGAAGGCCGCATCGAAGTGATCCTCGATGGCCCGCTTGTTGCGGCCCGTCACGAGGATGATCTCCGACAGCCCGGAGGCGACCGCTTCCTCCACGACGTACTGAATGGTGGGCTTGTCGACGATGGGAAGCATTTCCTTGGGCTGGGCCTTGGTGGCCGGAAGGAAGCGCGTACCCAGTCCCGCCACGGGAAAGACCGCCTTTCGAACAGTCATGCGCGTGGGCTCCTTGCCGCGCGGAGAGCCTCCCGCGCCTGGCCCTACATCATACCCGGGGCAGCGGGCTTCCGGGGACCGCTCGCGCGCCGTCCGCCGGCGCGAGATCAGGTGAAAGGAGACCACATACGTCAGGATCCCGGCCGCACCGCCCAGGACGCTGGTGCCAACCAATAGCGGGAGCGAGACGTGATCGAGGAGGACGGGAAGATCCCGCCATGAGACGCTTCCCGGCTGGGACAGGAGCTGGGCCAGCCAGGCCCCGCGGATGCCTTCCCGGTCGGGCACCACGAGCGTACCGACGCGCAGCGCGCCGGCGTAGACCAGAGGGGCGAACCAGGGCAGGTTGAGCCATGTTCCCGCCACAGTGGCCGCCCGGTTCAGTCGTAGCACCATGGCTAAGCCGACGGCCAGGAGGGTCTGCAGTCCGTAGAACGGGGTGAAGCTGATGAATACGCCGACGGCCAGCGACAGCGCCAGCCGCCAGGGCGGGTCGTTGAGGTGGAGAGCCGCCCGGAACCGCGCCACACTCGCGAGGACGGCGCGCCTCACGCGGAGGCGGCTCAACGCCATGAGAGCGGTCGTCCTCCGTGCTCCTGGACGTAGGCGTCGACGGTCGTCTCCCAGACCCCCTGTGCGCGCAGGATCAATTCGACCACTTCGCGGACCGCGCCCTGCCCTCCTCGTGCGCGCGTGACCAGGTGAGCCGCCGCCTTCACCTCGCACGCGGCGTCGGCGACGGCGATGGCGAATCCGCAGCGCTGGAGCGCGGGGAGATCGAGGAGATCGTCGCCCATGTAGGCCACGGCCTCCGGGGTGACTCCGTGCTCGAGCATCAGCGCTTCCACGGTCTCGCCCTTGCGGCGCACGCCCAAGAGGACGTGGTCGACGCCCAGACGGGAGCCGCGCACCTTACCGATCGCGCTCGACTCGCCCGTGACGAAGGCCGTCACGATGCCCGCGCGCCGGGCCAAGGTCAGCCCCAAGCCGTCGCGTGAGGAGAAGAACTTCACCTCGTCGCCGCGCTCCGTGAGTCCCATGCGACCGTCGGTCAGCACGCCGTCGACGTCCATCACGAGGAAGCGGATCCTGCGCGCGCGTGCCGGTGTGCGGCGTCGGGGTAAGGTCACGCCTCAGCTCCGCCGGCCGCGACCACCAGGCGCGCCGAGTCCCCGACCCCCCCCTGCAAGGCGGGAGGCCGAAAAAGGAACTTCTGGTTGGGCACGCTTTTCACGCGCGCCTCCGGAGGCGCCCGGTCCGCATTCGCGCATCGCCGTCATTGTCCACATCAGCTCGCTCGATGGTCAAGGACTGTCACCGTCGACGATTTGACACCCGGCGCTCAGCGTTCATATGCTGAGCGCAACCTTCCATGACGCCCAGAACCGCCAAGACCGGTCTCCTCGTTGTTGCGCTCGTCGCCGTGGCCGGGGCGGGCTTCTGGGCTCGCGGACTCTGGACCGCTGTTCTTCCGCGACCGGGTGCCGCGGCCCCCTCACCCATCCCCACCGCGGACGCGCTCCAGGAGGCGTTCGTCACCGTGGCCGGACGTGTGCGCCCCGCGGTGGTCCAAGTCGGCACGGTGCAGATGGCGCGCTCGCGGCGCCCGCCATCGGCGCCGGGACCGTCCACCGACGATCCCTTCTTCAAGGACTTCTTCGATCAGTTTTTCGGACGGCGCGGTCCCGGCGAGGCGCCGGGCGAGTTCCGCACGCCCGGGCTCGGCTCGGGGATCATCGTCGATAGGCGCGGCTACGTGATCACGAACTTTCACGTGGTGCGCGGGGCCGATGCCGTCATCATCCGCCTGTCCTCGAAGGAAGAGTTTCGCGGCCGTGTGGTCGGTAGCGATCCCAAGACCGACCTGGCCGTCGTCCGCTTCGACCCGGGCCAGACCGAACTGAGAGTGGCCCCGCTCGGCAACTCGGACAGCCTGCGCGTAGGCGAATGGGCGATCGCCATCGGCAACCCGTTCGGGCTCGACCAGACCGTGACCGTCGGCGTGGTCAGCGCCGTTGGGCGCGCCGATGTCGGCATCGCCACGTACGAGAACTTCATCCAGACGGACGCGTCGATCAACCCCGGCAATTCCGGTGGGCCGCTCGTCAACCTCCGTGGCGAGGTCATCGGGATCAATACCGCCATTGTGGCCACCGGGCAGGGCATCGGTTTCGCGATCCCCGCCAACATGGTCAAGCGCGTGACGGCGCAGCTGGTCGACCGCGGCAAGGTGACGCGCGGCTGGCTCGGCGTGGCCACCCAGCCGCTCACCAAGGAGCTGGCGGAATCCCTGGGATTGCCCGAGCCCCGGGGTGCCGTCGTGGCGCGCGTCTACCCGGGAAGCCCCGCCGCCGGGGCCGGTCTCGAGACCAACGACGTGATCGTCAGCTTTGGGGGGACCCCGGTCGAGGACAATCACCATCTCCAACGGCTGTCAGCCGATGCGGAGGTTGGCAAGGCGATCGCTCTGGAAATCGTCCGCAACCGGCAGAAGCGGGGGGTAGAAGTGAAGGTTTCCGAGGCGCCAGACAGCCCCACGCCCAGCCGCTGAAATCGGGGAGCGCCGGCGGGCGACGCGCACGGGAGCATCGGGCGGGGCCACAGCTCGAGCCGGGGCCCCGAGCGTTGCGTGGCTTGGGGGCCCTGCCGAGGCCCCCATCTCATCGTCCCGCTACGCCACGAACGGCGGAATGGGCGGGATGTCCACCTGCTGGGTCTTCACCTGCCTCACACCCGGCACGGCCCGCGCCACTTCCACCGCTCGATCGAGCGCCGCCGTTCCCTCCAAGGTCACCACGCCGTCGTCGGCCTCGACCGTGATGCGGTAGCGGCGCGTGTCGGGATTGGTGGCGAGCGCCACCTGCACGCGGGAGGCGAGAGCGCGGGAGCAGATGACCCGCCGGCCAGCGTCGCTGGTGGCCATCTCGGGCCGGCGGACGGCCCGCTCGATCATCTCCACGACCGGCTCGCACTTCAGCCGCTCGGTGTTGACCACGAGGTCATAGAGGTTGGGATCGACGATGTCGACCTCGTAGAGGTACCGCATGCGACCGGCCTTCTCTCCATCGTCCCGTCGGATGAGATCGACCACCGCGCGCTGATTCGGGGTCTCGCCGGTCTGGGCGGCCACCCGCCTGATCCAATGACGAACCCGCTGCTCGAAGGGCGCGATGATCCGCACCCGCAGCACGTGGGGAATGCCGCGGAGCAACCATTGTCCGCCCCGGCCCATCAGGATGACATTGTCGGCCTCGGCGAACTCGAGCAAGGTCGTTTGGAGCACGACGATGTAGTGGCGCGTCTCGGTGTCGAACCGCTCGAAGAGGGAGGGCTTGGTCTCGTCGAGGTGCGAGAGCTTCTCCTCGGCCACGCCGTACCGGCGCACGGCATCCTCCAGCAGTTCGTGGTCCACGTAGTGATATCCGAGCCGCTGAGCCAGCGCCATGCCGATCTCTGCTCCCCCGGCGCCCATCTGATGTGAGATCGTTACGATCGCCATGAGCTCACCTCCTGCGGTAACGGTCCTTGAGGGCGGTCGGGGCGATCGCGATGCGTTTGCCGCCGACGTCCTCCAGGATGTACACCTCGTCGATCAACGACCCACTGACGAACACCTCGAACACATCGAGGGCCGCTTCGAGAGTGCCGTCCGGCCGCTCCGCGACCATGCGCTCGACGACGTCGATGGGGAGTCTGGCCATGACGACCTCCAGGGAAATTGGCCAAGGCTACCCGAAGCGGCCACCGCTGGCAAGAAGGAGAGAGGCCCGAGGCCGGCCCCCTCGCAGTGACCGCTGACCGGTGTCACACCTCTTATGTTGGAGGGGGCCTGGACCCCCTCCAAACCTCCCCGTTTCGCGCGAGGTGTGACGCCGCCTCAATCAGACAGGCGGGGCCGGGCGCGCGCGAAGCGCGCGGGCCCTGGTCAGCCGGGCCTGCGCATCCGGATGATCTGGTCTCATGGCCAGGACGCCGAGAGCCGCCTCCTCGAGATCCGTGTACTTGCCCTGGCGTTCGAGGACTTCCCACAGGGTGTAGTGAGCCCGAGCCATAGCGGGATCGGTCCGCAGCGCCTCTCGGCAATGGTCTTCCGCTTCGCGCAAGCGCCCCTCGGCCAGAAGGATGCCTCCGAGGGCCGCGTGGGCGGTCACGTAGGTGGCATCGAGGGCAAGAGCCCGACGGTAGACCGCCTCCGACTCGTGGAAGCGCCGCCGCTCGGCGAGCATCTCGCCCAGATCGCAGTGGGCCCGCACGTAGTCGGGCTTGAGCAGAATGGCGTCCGCAAAGGCCTTTTCCGCGTCGTCATAGCGCCCCTGCCAGTAGAGTGAGACGCCCAGGCCGCGGCGGAGCGCCGGGTGCTCAGGCCGCAGGGCAAGGGCTTCGCGGTAAGCGGCCTCTGCCTCGGCGTGCCGACCCTGACGGCCCAGACCCAACGCGAGGTTGGCCCGAAACTTCACCGAACCCGGCTGCAGACGAATGGCCTCGCGCAGAGCGACCTCGGCTTCGGCGTGCTTGCCGTTTCGGCCCAGCGCAACGCCAAGCTCGTAGTGGAGCTCCGAGTCGTCCGGGCGAAGACCCACCGCCTCCCGGAGCGACGCGACCGCCTGCCCGTAATCACCGAGGCTTCCCAGGGCAAGCCCACGCTCGGCGTGGAGGTTGGCGTCGTCCGGGCGGAGGCGAATGGCGTCGGCATAGACGTCGGCCTCCTCGGTCCAGCGTCCCAGGCGCCGCAGGGTCGTGGCCAGCGCGACGTAGGTCGAGATGTGGTCCGGCCGGTGACGGATCGCTTCCCGGAAGGCGCCGATCGCCTCCTCGAACCGGCCCTGCCGCTCCAGCACCACCCCGAGCTGATAGTGGACGTGGGGATTGGTCGGGGCGAGGCTCCCCGCTTGACGCAGGGCCTCGGCGGCCTCGGCGTACCGACTGCGCTTTTTGAGCGCGGCGCCGATGCGCTCGTGAATTCTCGCATCCATGGGCCGCAGATGGCTCGCCTGCCGGTATGCGGCGACGGCCTCCGAGAGCCTGCTCAGGCGTTCGAGACAGAGGCCCAACCGGATCTGGGAGTAGACGTCCCGCGGGCGCAGTAGGATGGCGGCCCGGAAGGCCGCGGCAGCCTCCGCATAGCGCCGTTGCTCGAACAGCACACGGCCCAGCTCGGCCTGGCCGAGGGCCGGATCGCCCGCGCTCTCGATCGCTTCGCGGTACACCGTCTCTGCCTCGTGGCTGCGCCGCTGCCGCCGCAGAACCGTACCCAGATTGGCCAGGGCCACGGGATCGTTTGGCCGCAGGCGCACCGCCTCCCGGAGGGCCGTTTCGGCCTCCTCGTACATCCCCTGGCGTTCGAGCGCGAGGCCCAGGTTGAGATGCGCCCTCGCGAAGTCCGGCCGAAGCCGGATCGCCTCGCGGAATGCCCGGGTCGCCCCGGGGAATTGTGCCTGCTCGAAGTGGGCGAGGCCCAGCTCGAAAAACGCAGCCGAGGAGCCGGGATCGATCTCCAGGGCCTCGGCGAGAACCGCCTCCGCTTCGGCCGGTCTGCGCCGGCGGCGCAGGACG
>JBKPAK010000275.1:0-7209 GCA_046726415.1 Candidatus Methylomirabilota bacterium | reverse complement strand
GGATAGTACAGCGACTGTCCGGTCAGGCGCTTGCGGCCCCGCAAGGAGAACTGGTTGTTCGAGATCAGGAATGACCCGGCCCCGCGCTTTCGCATGGCCGGCAACACTTCCTGGGCGACCAGGAAGGGCCCGCGGCTGGCGATGTGCTGGGCCGTGTCGAAGATGTCGATCGGGACGTGTTCCAGCAACTCCTTCTCCGGCGGCAAGTCCCGCCCCTCCAGATAGCCGGCGTTGTAGACCAGGACGTCCGGGTCACCGGCGTGCGTGCGAATCGCGGCGAAGGCCCGCGATATGGATTCGCCTGACACCAGGTCCAGCTCGACAATCATGCTCTCCCCGCCTTGCTCGACGATGGCCTTCTCCAGCGCCGAAGCATTGGCGGCACGACGGGTCGTCAGGACGACGAAAAACCCCTCCTGGGCAAACTTCTGGGCGATGGCCCCGCCGACGCCCCAGCGGATCCCCACGGGTATGTCGCTGTCGTCGAGCACCTTGCCGTGCGCCAGCTTGGTGTTGCGTCCATCGGCCTGCCACTTGGATGTAGCCCCAACCACAACGGCGACCTGCCTACGGGCTGAGCTCATGCGGGACTCCTCGCTGATTGGTGTCGAGCTCGCGGTCGGTGAGCTTGGTAAGCATAGAGAAGAAGGGCGCGCTTCACAACCGCGCCCCCGCCCCGGTTCTGAAGAGAATCCTTGCGTCGCTCGTCCAGCAGCTACTGCTTGATCTGGCTCTTGAGCTTCCTGAGATGCTGGCGGGCGACGTCCACCCAGTCCTTCTCCGAAGGCAGCTGCGAGGCGAGCGCGATGTAGCGCTCCCACTGGACGATAGCTTCCTTGGGATCGGTCTTCTCATAGACCAAGGCCAGGTTGTACATGGCGCCGGTGTGCTTGCCGTCGAGCTCGATCACCCGTCGGTACTCCTCAGTCGCCTCCTTGTAGAGGCCCTTGTCCTCGTAGACCTCGCCCAGCCCCATGCGCGCCTCCACCGAGTGTGGGTCGAGGTCGATCGCCTTCTTGTACGCGGTGACGGACTCGTAGTAGAGGTTCTTCTCCGCGTAGTAGGTCTTCCCTAGGCTGATGTGGACGCGCGGGTTGATCGGATTGTGCGCGAGCGCCCTCGTGTAGGCGCCGATGGCGCCGTCCACGTCGCCCTTGGCCGCCCTGGCGTCGCCGAGGCCCGCATGGGCGTCGGCGTAGAACGGCCTCAGCTGGATCGCCTTGTCGTACGCCTCGATCGCCTGATCGTAGGGGGGTCGCGGCGCGGTCAGGAACAGGTCGCCGAGCGACTTGTAGGGTTCCGGATAGTCGGCGTCCAGCTGGATGGAAGCGCGGAACTGCGCGTTCGCCTTCCAGCGGTTGCCGAGCGCCTGGTGGACGGTGCCGAGCGTGTACTGCGCGACGGCGAAGGCGGGATCGGCCTCGATCGCCCGGGCCAGCAGATCGACCGCCTGCTCGTTGCCTTCTTGGCCGGGACGCTGGCGCACCGCCAGCTGCGCCTGCGAGTAGAGCTCTAAGGCCTTCAGCGAGCGCGTGGGCTGGGCGGCCTTCTCTATGCGCCGGGTCTCGGCGTCGGTGAGGGTGACCTTGAGGGTGCGCGCGTAGATCCCGGGCAGCGGCGCCAAAAGTCGGAGAAGCAGCTCGCGCTCTGGAATCGTGATCGGCTCGAGTGCCACTGCCTCGACGCGCGCGCTCTTGACCTGCATGAGCCGGGGCTGGACGACGAGATCGGTCCCCGAGCGACTCACCTGGCCGAAGACGGCCGCGTCCGCACGAAGCATGCGGACCGCTTGAGTAACCGCCGCCTCGCTCCAGGCCTCCGGGCGACCCACGCGCATGCGAGGCTCGTCCACCTGGATGAAGGCCGGGTGCTGGGCCAGGCCGAGCCCCACGATCTCGGCCACGCCCTGACCGATCCACTCGTACTCCCGCTCGAGGCTGCTCGCGTCGAACGGCAGGATCACGATCGCCCGCGGGTTGACCGCGGCCTCGGCTTCCGCGAGGAACAGGGCCGCCACCGACAGCAGCACGACCGTCCAGCGCGCGATCCGTCCGGCTTCACGCATCACATGTCCTCCTCGTTGGGGGCGCGGCGACGCCCCTTGAACGGCAGCAGCCATCCGCCCAGCCGGGCCCAGCCCGCGTCCACGCTGGCGGAGCCATAGTTGCTGAATCAGCTCCCGGGCTTCTCCAGCACGCGCGCCCGGGCCCGTGCTCGTCCGCCCGTCGTCGACTGATCGTATACTCGCACGCCGGAGGTGATGAGCCATGACCGCGATCGATCCGAGACGAAGCCTGGCGCTGCTGAAACCCGAGCTGGAGCTCCTGACCGAGCGCATCGGTCGCCTCACGCCCGAGGAGCTCGATCGACCCAGCAACCTGGCCCCCTGGAGCGTGGCCGACGTGGCCGTCCACATCACCCGCGTCTGCGACTCGATCAATCTCGCGGTCCAGCGAGCGATGGTCGGTGACAGGACGCCCGCCTTCGGCGAGGCCGCGCGACCCCGTGAGGCCGAGATCCGGGCGAAAGGTCCCCAAGGCTGGGTCGAGCATGGCCGGACGTGCTGTCAACGAATCACCGAGACCGTGTCCGGGCTGACGGACGAGCAGCTCGGGCAGTACACCTTTCCCCACCCGTTCGGCGAGCGGAACGTGCGCTGGTTCTGCACGCAGCTCCTCACCGAGGTCGTCTTCCACCGCTGGGACCTGGGCTACTCGCTCGGTCAGCGCGGTCCTCTCCCGGAAGCGCTTGGCGCATACATCCTGCCCTTCATGCTGGATCGGGACGAGCCCGTCTTCGCTGCCCGCCGGACCCTGAGTGGCCACGAGGTCTACACCCTCGTGTCGGATGGGGGAAGCTGGAAGCTCAGCTGCACTCCGGAGCGAATGACCTCGGATCCCGTGACGACGCCCGAGGGGTCTGTCATCAGCGCGACGCCGGGTTGGCTCTGCCTCGCGGTGTACGGCCGCGTCCGAGTGGACCAGCCTCCGTTCACGGTCACGGGACCCGCCGATGCCGCTCTTCGCTTCGCGACCATTTTCGGGCCGCGAGGATGACCCTCGGAGGAGGTCAGGTGAGTGCCCAGAGTCCCATGCCAAAGGGAACGAGATGCGCTTCGGCCTGATCGTGCAGACGACCGGCCCGCTCGGGAACCCGCGCCCGCTGGTGCGCCTGGCGCGGGAAGCGGAAGCGGCCGGCTGGGACGGCTTCTTCATCTGGGATGTCCTCAGGGGCGCTGCCAGTGCGCCGGAGGCGGTCGTCGATCCCTGGATCGCGCTGGCCGCGATCGCCACGGTCACCGAGCGCATCCGCCTCGGGCCGATGGTGACGCCGCTGCCCCGCCGCCGTCCCTGGAAGCTGGCGCGAGAGGCGGCCAGCCTCGACCAGCTTTCCGACGGCCGGCTGATCGTCGGCGTGGGGATCGGCGACCGGCCGGAAGAGTTCAGCCGTTTCGGGGACGAGCCAGACGCTCGCGTTCGGGCAGGCATGCTCGACGAAGGGCTGCAAGTGCTGACCGGGCTCCTGAGCGGCGAACCGTTCTCGTTCCACGGCGCGCATTTCCACATCGACCACGCGTTGCTGCTGCCGCGACCGGTCCAGGAGCCGAGGATCCCGATCTGGGTCGGCGGGACCTGGCCGCGCAAGCCGGCCTTCCGCCGCGCCGCGCGCTGGGACGGCGTCTACCCCGGCAGCCTGCACGGTAATCTGACGCTCGACGAGCTGCGGGCGATGCGCGCCTTCATCCAGTCTCAGCGCCCGGCCACCGAGCCATTCGATGTGATGGCCGGCGGCGACGTGCCGTTCGACGATCCGGCAAAGGCCCGCGCGATTCTCGCGGAATACGCCGAGGCCGGCGTGACCTGGTGGGTCGAGGGAGTCGGGGCGTGGCGCGGCGATGTCGACGCGATGGCGGCATTCATCCAGGGTGGTGCGCCCGGGCGCTGACCCCGCCGGCGCGAACGCCGCCCCGCACGCGTCAGCTACTGCTTGCGGTAGGCGTCGAAGATCTCGCCGTAGAGGTCCCACTTCTCGCCGTTGAAGCGGGCGAGCTGCTCCTGCTCGATCGGAGCGAAGTCCGTCGGGCTCGTGTTGACCTTGATCCCGGGCAGCAGCAGCGGGAGCTCGACGTTCTTGAGGTTGGCCGCCTGCTTCATGATGTTCTCGCGCGACAGGTCGTTGCCGCACTGCTTGAGCACGAAAGTCATGAGGATGGCCGCGTTGTAGCCGTAGGCGTTGGCCTGGTCGTCCATGGCGCCTTCCGGGTAATACTTCTTCATGAAGGCCACCCAGTCCGTGAAGCCCTTGTCGCTGCGCCACTGCGGGTCCGTGACTTCCTTCATGTAGAGCGCGGTGATGAGGTCCTTCGAGGCCTCGAGACCGGCCGGCTTGAGCACCGTGGCCAGCGAGCTCGACACGTTGTTCAGGTAGTGCACGGGCTTCCAGCCGATGTCGTGCGCCTTCTTGATGGCCTGGACCGCGAACTTCGGGATCGTGATGTTGAAGAACACGGTGGCCCCGCTGTTCTTCAGGTTGACGATCTGCGAGTCGATGGTGGGATCGGTCACCTCGTAGCTCTGCTTCATCACGATCATCTTCTTGCCGGCCTCGCCGAGCCCGTCCTCGAAGCCCTTCAGGTAGTCCTTCCCATAGTCGTCGTTCTGGTAGAGGATGCCCACCTTCGCGTTCGGGTGCTTTTTCAGCACGTCGGACGCGTAGACCCGGCCCTCCGTCTGGTAGTTGGGCTGGAAGCCCATCGTCCACGGGAAGTTCTTGGGGTCGTTCCACTTGGTGGCGCCCGTGGCCACGAAGAGCTGCGGCACCTTCTGCTGGTTCATGTACTTGTGGATCGCGCTGTTCGGCGGGGTGCCGAGCGTCTGGAACAGGAGCGCGACCTGGTCCGCCTCGACGAGCTTGCGCACCATCTCGACGGTCTTGGGCGGCGCGTAGCCGTCGTCGTAGGTGATGTAGTTGATCTTGCGGCCATTGATGCCACCCTCGTCGTTGACCTTCTTGAAGTAGGCGCCGATGACCTTGCCGATGGTGCCGTAGGCGGAGGCCGGGCCGCTATAGGGGTTGGTGTTGCCGATCTTGATCTCGGTGGCCGTCACGCCGACGACGGTCTGGGCCGAGACCACCGGCATCAGCGCGACGCCGGCCGCACCGATGCCCAGCAGCACTGCGAGCAGCTTCCTGGTGAATGCCATGGGACCCTCCATCTCAGGTGGCCCGGGGGGCCTGGGTAGCCGCAGTCTCCCGCGGCGGGGGTGAGAGTGCAACGCGCGAGCGGCGCGCGCGGATCCAGAGCCGCCGAAGCGCTCCGGCGATGCCGAACGGCATCACGTACATGAAGGCGATCAGGAACACGCCGAAGATCGCCCAGGGGGCGGCCTTGGAGATGTCCTGGGCCCAGTTGGGGACGAACTGGATGAAGAAGGCCCCGAAGATGGCGCCCGATATCGAGGCCAGGCCGCCGATCACGCTGCCGATGAGCAGGGTGATCGAGAGGAACACGTTGAAGGAATCGGGCGCCACGTAGGCGATGGCGGAGGCGGACAGCGCCCCCGCCACACCCGTGTAGCCGGCGCTCACCCCGAAGACGAGCGACTTGTAGAGCGCGCTGTTGATGCCCATGGCCTCGGCGGCGATGTGGTTGTCGCGGATGGCCACGATGGCGCGGCCCACGCGCCCCCGCAGGAGATTGGCGCCGAGCCAGAACAGCACCACCAGGAGGGCGAGCGTCACGAAATACAGCCACTGGTCCGGGCTCAGCTTGAGACCGAAGGGCGCGCTGGGCTTCGACAGCACGAGACCCTGCGAGCCGCCCGTCCAGTGTTCGAAGTACTTGAGAATTTGCGGGACCGCGAGGGCCAGCGAGAACGTGGCGAGGGCCAGGTAGAGGCCCTCGAGCCGGAGCGCGGGCAGCCCGAAGAGGAACCCCACGACGAGGCAGAGCACCCCCGCCACCGGAATGGTCCACCCGTAGTGCACGTTCCACCGGTCCATCATAATCGCGGCGACGTAGGCGCCGATCGCGTAGAACGCGCCGTGCCCCAGCGAGAACTGGCCGTTGTAGCCGGTGAGCATGTTCAAGCCGAGAATGGCGATCGCGTAGATGTAGACCTGGGTGAACTGGAACAGCCGGAAGTTGCTGAGCACGAACGGCAGCCCGCACGCGAGCGCCAGCAGCGCGAGAAGGCCGACGTTGCGCAGGGCTCGATCAGACATCACACTCGCTTCACCACCGAGGTCCCGAACAGCCCGGTCGGCTTGACCAGCAGCACGATGATGATCATGGCCAGGGCCACCGTGAACTTGAGCTCCGTGCCGATGAAGCTCACGTACGTGCCCACGAGGTTCTCCACGACGCCGACGATGAAGCCGCCGAGGACGGCGCCGGCCGGGCTGGTGAACCCGCCCAGGGTGGCCCCAGCGAACGCGTAGATCTGCACGCCGCCCATCAGGTTCGGCTCCAGGGTGAGCATCGGCGCCACCATCATGCCCGCCACGGCGCCGAACACCGCGGCCAGTCCCCAGCCGAGGGCGAGCATCCACCCCACGCGGATGCCGACCAGCCGACTCGAAACCGGATTGTGCGCGGCCGCGCGCATGGCGAGCCCGAGGGGCGTGAAGCGGAAGAAGAGGTAGATGCACAGCAAGACGAGCAGGGTGATGGCGATCTGTCCGATGTCGTGCGCGCCGAAGACGACGGCGCCGAGGGCGATGGGCTTGGCCGGAAACGGGCTTGGAAACGGCTTCTGGACGTAGGTCCAGATCCAGCCCGCGACGCTGTTGAAGATGACGAGCAGGCCGAGGGTGACGATGACGATCGACAGGATGGGCGCGTGCTCCACCGGACGGATCACCACGCGCTCGATGGCGATGCCCCCGACGAACGCGAGCACCAAGGTGCCGAGGAAGGCGCCCCAGTAGGGCACGCCGGCGTTGAGCATGGACCAGCAGAGGTAGGTGGCGAACATCGCCATCTCGCCCTGGGCGAAGTTCACCACGTCGGTGGCCTGGTAGATCATCACCAGGGCCAGGGCCAGGCTGGCGTAGATGCCGCCGGTCGCGAGCCCCGAAACGACCTGCTGGATGAAGATCTCCACGAAGGCCTCCTAGTACCCGAGGTAGGCGCGGCGGATCGCGTCGTCCGACTTCAGGCTCTCCGATGGCCCTTCCATGACGACGCGCCCGGTCTCGAGCAGGAAC
>JBKPAK010000274.1:0-16654 GCA_046726415.1 Candidatus Methylomirabilota bacterium | reverse complement strand
GCCTTGGCCCGGCGGCGCAGATAGGCGTCGGTCACCTCCCGGAGCGCATCCCGGGCCTCGGCCGACCACTTGACGGTGACGCCGGGCATCGACTCCTCTTCGGCCACGCCGCCCTCCTGGTTGGCGATGGTCTCTACCACTCCGCGCGAGACGATCTGGAACTTGGTGGCGTCGGCGCGG
Source organism: Candidatus Methylomirabilota bacterium (assembly GCA_046726415.1). Taxonomy (GTDB): domain Bacteria; phylum Methylomirabilota; class Methylomirabilia; order Rokubacteriales; family CSP1-6; genus CAVWFS01. The sequence continues at coordinate 16,474 of JBKPAK010000274.1, read as the reverse complement.
CACACGGGGCAGGTCACCACAGGGTTCGGGCCCTTCACGGCGTACCCGCACACGGAGCAGATCGCCGTGGTGGGCTGCTCTTCGGCGCGGAGCTTGGCCACCGCGAGATCCTCGGCGAGGATTTGCATCTTCTCGGCCATGCGCGTGGGCATGAAGATGGCCATGGCCTCGTCGATGATTTTGTTGGTAATGACGGTGTGACCCTGCTCGATGGCGTAGCGCAGCAACGCGGTGCGGGCGACTCCCGCCACCTGCGGAGGCACCCGCTCCATGCGCCCCTCGGCCTCTTCGGTCCAGGAGATGATCTCCTCGGCCTTCACGTCGAGCGGGGGATAGAAGCGTCCGCCGGTCACCAGCACGTTGCACGGCGCCAGACGCAGAAGATTTTCCGTGTTAGAGCCGAGATCCACCTCCTGCTCGTCCGAGTGCACGCCCACTCGCCCCAGGATCAAGAGCCAGGGCTGCTCCTTGCGCGCGAAGGTGAGGATCTTCTCGAAGCACTTGCCGTCGAGCAGGGTGATGGCGAGGTCGATGCCGTCCTCCGCGGCCAACTTCCGCCCGATCTCCAGATGCGATTGGTAGATCTTGGCCAAGCCGGTGTCGATGATCTCCTCGTGAAGCTGCTCCTGCTCCTTGAAGCGGAAGATCTTCGACGCTTTCTCGTTCAAAACGCCCACGATGCCGTTGAACATGGCGTAGTGCAGGTAGGGGTCGTACACGGCCACCGCGTGCACGGGCCGACTCAGGGCCTTGGCCAAGGCGATCCCGAGCTTGAGGGCATGGAAGGATTGCGGGGAGCCATCGAGGCCGACCACGATGGCGCCTTGCCGGTCCTGGAGGGAGTCGAGGTTGCGGACGATCAGCGTGTCGGCGGTGACGTTCCGCACGAAGCGCTCCGTCACCGAGCCGAGATGACTGTCCTTGACGGCACCCATGCCGAGGGCGCCCATCACCACCAGGTCGTAGTCCGCGGCCTGGCAGTCTTGGATGAGCGCCTTGTAGTGCTTGCCGTCCATCATCTTGCGCTCGAACGCCAGCCCCGCCTCGGCCGCCTTGCCGGCCATGACGTCGAGGTAGGAGTCGGAGATGAGCTGGAGGCCCATGGCGATCAGGGAGTCGTGGATCTTGCGCTGGCGCTCCAGCTCGTTCTCGTCCTTGTACTCGTCGGGCAGCGTGTACTCCATCTGCTTGAAGCGGTAGTCGTGCAGTCGGGCCGCGTACACGTGACACCCGGTCAGCCGCGAGCCGAAGGCCCGCCCGATCTCGACGGCGAGATCGATGGCCCGGTTCGAGTAGTCCGAGTTGTCGACGGGCACGCAGATGTGCTTGAGCATGCGCTCCTCCCTCGCGAACGGCATCGCTACTTCAGCTCGAAGGCGACCGTGGCCAGGCCGCGCGGCGCGATCGTGACCATCTTCGTCACCGTACGCGGTTCGTCATAGATGGCGTGCCCCCGCTGGTCGGTACCCCGGCGCCGAAATCCCTCGTGCCAGAGGCTGACCCGATAGAAACCCGGGGGGATCTCGTCGATGCGAAAGGCCCCGTGCGCGTCGGTCACGGTGATGTAGGGGCTGTCGTGGACGATCATCCAGGCGCGCATGTGCGGATACGCATCGGACACGATCTGCACGACACCCGGCTTGATCAAGCGCCGACTGATGTCGACCTCCTGCCCCGTCCCCGGGATGGCCACGTGAAACAGCGTCGTCTTGCCCTGAAGCCCCCGGGCGCTGTGCACGATAGGGTCGGAGTTCTTCACTCGCATCGGGGCGCCGGCCATGGTGACGAGCACCCGAGGGGCAAACCCGCACTGGCGGCTGTCCAGCACGGCGTCGAAGCGGTTCTTCTTTCCCTGCGTGACTCCATGCACGAGGACCACGCCCCCGGCCACGCCCTGGTCGGGCCCCACCACGAGGGCGTACGACAGCTTCCGGTCGCCGCACATCGCATGGCTTCGGGCCACGGGGGTTGGCTCGACCGGCACCGCCCTCCCGGTGAAGCGGACCACACCCGAGAGGATGCCTCCGTCGGACACCTGAACTTCGGTATAGGCCGCGGCCGGGGTCCCGGCCACGAGGGAGGCGAGGGCGAGTAGGCCGCCGAGCCCGCGCGCGGCTCGGCTCAGGGCTCGGGATTGAGCAACAGCTCGACCGCCAGCCACAGGCTGCGGCTGTAGCGAAAGAACCAGAGCGGGAAGATTCCCACGAAGGGCAGCCACAGCCAGAGTTGGGCCGCCGTGGAGATGCCGGCCAAGCCCCACAGGCTGAGCGCCCCACCGAGCGCGATCACGACCGTCGCGGCGTAGTTGAGGTAGATGGCGCCCACCCAATAACCCTGGGCGCGCTCGAACGAGAGGCCGCACAGCGCGCACGAGGGCGCCATGCTGAACCATCCCGAGGGACCGCGGCGCGGGAAGAGTGGGGTCGCTCCACAGCGGGGACAGCGCAACGCCAGCGCACGCCTCAGCGTACGCGCGATGTGCGAGCCTCGGCGCTCCCGCTCCACGGTCCACTGCGATGGCGCTCGGCCTGATCAGGGCTTGGCCGGCGCGGTCGCTGCGGGAGCCGGCTTCTTCTTCTCGGTCTGCTTGATGATCGCGAAGGAGTCCGGAAGGATGACGAAGATCAGGAGAATGGCGATGGCCAGCGGAGTCACCGCGATGAGCCCCAAGGTCCTGACCTCGAAGCGCAGATGCATGAAATAGGCGGCCACCAGGGCGGCCTTGGCCAAGGCGAACGCCCCCAGGAGCACGTTGATGGTCATCTTCGGGATCGGCATGAAGATCAGGCCGATCTCCAGTACGGTGAGGATGGCCAACCACCAGAAGATCATCAGGTAGTTCGGGTGATGATGCGTCCGCCCGTGCTGCGACGCGGTGTGCGCGGGAGCCGCCATGGCGTCGTCTCCTTAGAGCAAGTACATCAGCGTGAAGACCATGATCCAGACGAGATCGACGAAGTGCCAGTACAGCCCCGTGATTTCCACGGCGTTGTAGCTCGCCGCCGGCTCGAGCCGTCGCGCCACCACCCGGATCATCGTCACCAGATAGATGACGCCCACCGTCACGTGGAGGCCGTGGAACCCCGTGATCAGGAAGAACGTCGTCCCGAAGAGGGACGCACCCCAAGGATTGCCGTCGATGTGCAGCCCTCGGTGGATGAGGTGACCCCACTCATAGGCCTGGCACGAGACGAAGATGGCCCCGCCGAGGGCGGTGAGGAACAGGAAGATCTGGCAACGCTGCCGATCTCCGTTCCCGAGCCATTCGAGGGCCTTCACCATGGTCACGCTCGAGCAGATCAGGAGGAAGGTCATGGCCGCCGTCAGGTTGATCCCGAGCACGTCGTACGGGATCGGCCAGTCGTTGCTGCTCGCGCGAGCGGCACCGTAGGCGGAGAGGAGGACGCCGAAGCCGACGGCGTCGCCGACGAGAAAGACCCACATGCCGAGCTTGCCCCAGCTTTCCGGGGTGAGGGGCGACTCGGCCGGCTCAACGGCCGGGGGCAGCGTCGCAACCTGACTCATGTCGTCTCCTTGTCGACCACTGTCATGGGCTCGCGCCGAGCGTCGGGGGCCATCTTCGCGAAAGGGGTTGCTGCGGTACGGAACCGGGACCCCGCACGCCAGCGGCGACGGAGCACCGAGGAGAATCCGCGCGTCCGAAGCCCCGAGGGGCCTCGTGCGCGGAAATGATACGCGAGCACGCCGGCGATGACGCACGCCACGAAGAGGGGCGCCAGATAGAGGCTGAGATAGGCCCAGCCGAACGTCCGATCGCCGTACGCTTCCGCCACGCAGCCTGGACACGCCCACGCGGCGCACGGCGCGAGCACGACCCAGACGGTGAGCCCAGCGACCCGTTTCATGCCAGATATACCGCCACGAAGAGGACCAACCACAGCGCTACGACGAAATGCCAGTAGAGGGTGCAGCCGCGGATGAGCGATCCACGGCTGCGGCCGACGCGCCCGGCCGCGGTGAGGACGGCGGTGGCCACGAGCCACACCAGTGCTGCCGCCACGTGTAGAGCGTGGGTACCGATCAGCGTGTAAAAGGTCGTCCCGTAGGTGCTGGACGAGATCGTGAGCCCGTGCCCAATCAGCCGGACCCACTCGTATCCCTGGACAGCCAGGAAAGTGACGCCCAGCACGGCAGCCACGGTGAGCCAACGGACGATCCGGCCGCGGTCGCCTTGCGAGAGAGCGCGGCCGGCGAGCACGAGCGCCACGCTCGAGGCCAGCAGGAGAGCGGTGTTGGCGAGGGTGATCCCGATGGGCAACCGCGGCTGCAGCGGCGGCGGCCACACCGGCAGACTGGCGCGCAGGACGAACAGGGCTGAAATGAGCGCCGCGAAGAACATCGACTCGGCCGCGATGAAGAAGAGGATCGCCACCCGGAGATTGTCGAGGGGCCGGCGGGGCGCCGGCTCCCCGCCATCGTCGCCGCCGTCCGTCGGGGGCGGAGGCGGCCCCACGCGGCCGTTCGACGGCCGAAGAACTGGGCGGCGAGACGGCGCGTCCAGGAGGCCGGTCGCCATCGTCACCACCTGACGCCGACGAGGATGGTCGCCGCCGCGAGTCCCAGCGCGATGGCCAGCAATACGCGCATCGTCTTCCGGTTCCGATCGCCGAGGTTCGATCGGGAGGGACCCACGAGGCGCGGCGCGCGGGCCACGGGGCTCACACCTTGTCGTAGGCGAGGAGGGCGAGCAGGGCCGGGAGATACAGACAGGAGGCGAGCATCACCCAGCGCGCGCGCTGGGTGGAGGGTGCCAGCGCGTGCATCGTCCCCAGGATCGCGAAGGCGATGCCCAGCACCAGCGCCCCCACGAAATAGACGGCGCCCGCCATCCCGACCACCGTCGGCAAGAGGCTCGCCGCCAGCAGGCTCAGGCACCCGGTGACGATCTGGCGCTCGGTGATCCGGCCCCCTTCATCCACCACCGGCAACACGCGGACACCAGCTCGCGCGTAGTCGTCGCAGTAGAGACGCGCGATGGCCAGCGTATGCGGAAGCTGCCAGAGGAACATGATGCCGAAGAGGATCCAGGCGCCGAGGGTGAGGTCGTCGCGCGCCGCCGCCCAGCCAGTGAGCGGGGGGGCGGCGCCCGGTACCGCCCCGACGATCGTGCAGAGCGCCGTCCTCAGTTTCAGCGGCGTATAGGCGAACAGGTAGAGCACGGTGGTGGCCGCCGTGATGGTGGCCGCGAGAAGATTGACGAACGCGGCCAGGTACCCCAGGCCCGCCAGCGTCACCGCGCCACCGAAGACCAACGCCTCCAGTGGCTGCAACCGTCCCTCCGGGAGTGGACGGCCTCGCGTGCGCTCCATGCGAGCGTCGACCTCACGTTCCCAGTACTGATTCAGGGCCAGTGTGCCCCCTGCGGCCAGGAGCGTTCCGATCATCAGGTGAATCATTCGCGCGTACTCCGGCGGTCCGGCCAGACCGACGTAATACCCGACGAGGGTGGCGACGAGCACCATCAACACCACCCGCGGCTTGGTCAAGGCCAGCAGGTCGACGAGCACGCGACCTCGATCGCGAGCTAGGGCCACCACGACGATCTCAGTTGGCGGTGACATGACCTAGCCGGAAAGCCTCGCCGCCAGACGCGATGGCACGGGCTCGCCCGCAGGGCCGACGTCGTGCGAGCCGCAGGCCGTCGCCGGGCTGGGGCCGCCGCCGGCCACGGCGAGCCCATGAAAGTCGTGGCCCGCACGCACGGCGAGGACAACGGTCGCGCCCAAGATCAACGAGCCTACGAGGCGGTGCGCGACGGGCATGGCGAGCATGGTCAGCTGGCCGCCGAGAATCCAGATCGGCGTGAAGAGCGAGAGATAGCTTCCGACCCCGAGCAGGAGCTGGACACCAAGAAGCAGGAGAAGCAACCGGGCGACGGGTCCAGCGACCGGGTCGCCGGAGCGCCAAAGTCGAGCGACCACGGCGGGCACCACCGCGAACACCAGCAACGCCCCCGCGATATGGACATCGAGCCATCCGGCGTGGGTCAGGAACGCTCCGAACACGATCTGGAGATAGACTAGGGCCACCGCCCCGATGGCCAGCGCGCGAGATGTCGCATCCACGCCGCGTACCGCCGCGGCGGCATGCGGCGACGTCAAGAACGCGATGCTCACGATGAGCGCGAAGAACGCCTGAGCCAGGCAGCCATGGAGGATGGCCAATGCCTCGTTGAGGAGGACGACGCGCAAGCCGCCCAGCAGCCCTTGCACGCAGACGGCGGCCACCGCCACCAGTCCGAGTCCGCGCAGCCATGAGCCGGCCGGCCACAGCGCTGCGGCCAAGGCCAGCGTGAGCAACCCCACTGCCGCTCCGATCAGGCGATGGCTGTGTTCGTAGAAGACGCCCCCGACCATCTGCGACCATGGGTACAGGAACATGTTCTGTCCGAAGGTCGTCGGCCAGTCGGGAACGGCCAGGGCGGAGCCGGTGTTGGTGACGAGGCCCCCGAACAGGATCAGGATCAGCGTAGCCACTGCGGTGACCACGGCCAGCCCCTGCGCCATCGCGTTCAGTGCCGTCCTGCCCCCGCGCGGGTGAGCGGCTGGGTCTGGGGCAGGAAGTCACCCTTCACCTCGGGCGCGCTGTATTCGTATGGCCCGCGATAGACCGTGGGCAGCGTTGGTCCCCAGTTGAGGTGCGGTGGCGGCGAGGGCGCCGTCCACTCGAGGGTATTGGCATTCCACGGATTCAGGGGCGCCTTCCTGCCTCCGAAGATGCTCCACACGAAGTTGATGGCGAAGAGGATCTGCGAGAGACCGAGGCAGATGGCGCTGATGGTGATGATGACGTTCCAGTGCTGCTGGTGCTGCAGGAACTCGTACTGCAGCGGGTTGTAGATGCGCCGCATCTGGCCCCCCACCCCGATGATGTGCATGGGGAAGAAGGTGAGGTTGAAGAACACGAAGGTGAGCCAGAAGTGCAGGTGACCGAGGGCGTTGTTCATCATGCGACCGAACATCTTGGGGAACCAGTAGTAAATGCCGGCGAAGGCTCCAAAGATGGAGCCGCCGAAGACCACGTAGTGGATGTGGGCCACGATGAAGTACGTGTCCTGGATGTAGATGTCCACGGGGGCCGAGGCCATGAAGATGCCCGAGAGCCCGCCGATGACGAACATCGATACGAAGGCAAGCCCGTTGAGCATGGGCACCGTGAACTGGATGCGTCCGCCCCACAGGGTGCCCAGCCAATTGAAGGTCTTGATGGCCGACGGGACCGCGATGATCATCGTGGTGATCATGAACGACAGGCCGAGGGCCGGATTCATTCCGGACACGAACATGTGGTGGCCGTACACGACCCAGGAGAGGAAGGCGATGGCGATCATGGAGAACGCCATCGCGTGGTACCCGAACACCGGCTTGCGGGAGAAGACCGGCAGGATCTCCGACGCAATCCCCATGGCGGGCAGGATGAGAATGTAGACCTCGGGGTGCCCGAAATACCAGAACAGATGCTGCCACATCAGCGGCTCCCCCCCGCCCGAAGGCAGGAACCAGCTGGTGCCGAGGGTACGGTCGAAGAGCAGCATGGCCACCGCCGAGGTCAGCACGGGCAGGGCGAGCAGAAGCAGGATGGCGGTGATGAACAGAGACCAGATCACCAGGGGCATCCGGAACAGCGTCATGCCCGGGGCCCGCATGTTGATGACGGTGGTGATGTAGTTGATCGCCCCCATCATCGACGAGACGCCGAGGACGAAGAGGCTGATGCACCAGAGGTTCTGTCCCCAGTTCGTCCCCGTATAGGAAGGCACGGCCGACAGGGGCGCGTAGGATGTCCAGCCTGCCGCCGCGTGGCCGCCCTCCACGAAGAAGCCGGCCAACATGAGCACGCCGGACACCATGGCCACCCAGAACGACAGCATGTTGAGGAAGGGAAAGGCCATATCGCGCGCCCCGATCATGAGGGGGATGAGGAAGTTGCCGAAGCCTCCCGCCAGGATCGGCATGATCACGAAGAAGATCATGATGGTGGCGTGCATGGTGAAGGCCATGTTGTACTGGCCGGGGTCGATGGCTCCGCCCGTGTCCGGAAGGAGAAGCTGCAGGCCGGGGACGGGCGTTTCCGGCCAGGCGAGCTGCCAGCGAACGACGAGGGCGAGCAGGCCGCCCAGGATCATCATGAGCAGCCCCAGGAACAGGAACTGGCGGCCGATCATCTTGTGATCGGTCGAGAAGATGTAGGTCCGCCAGAAGCCGAGCTCGTGGTGCTCGGCGTGCGCGGTGTGCCCGTGGGCCGCGACGCTAGATGCGCTCATGGCTTGCCTTGTTCCTCCGTCTTGACGTTGGCGCGGATGGCCGCGGCCACCGCCTGGCTGGCCGGCGCCGCCGCTTTCAGATTCTCAGCCGCCCACTTCGCGTAATCCTCGGGGGTGTGGGCGACCACCCAGGCCTTCATGCCCGAGTGCCCGATGCCGCACAACTCCGCGCACGGGGCTTCGTACTTACCCGGCTTGGTCACCTCGAACCACTGCGCGATGCTCCGCCCCGGCACCGCGTCCTGCTTGAAGCGGAACTGGGGAACGAAAAAGCTGTGGATCACATCGCGGCCGCGCAGGTTGATGCGCACGACCTTGTTGATGGGCACGTGCATCTCGTCGAGGAGCGTCTTGTCGTCATCGGTGCCGAACTTCCCGTCCGGGCCGGGATAGGTGACCTCCCAGTTGAACTGCTTGCCAGTGACGTTGATGACCAGATCGCTCTGGGGGATATTCAGCTTGATGTCCGACCACATGGGCACGCTCAGGAGCGTCAGGGCCACCAGGATGGCGGCGGGAGCCACCGTCCACGCGATCTCCAGCGAGGAATTGCCATGCGTGTACCGGGCCCGGCGACCGGGTCGGTCGCGGTACACCCACAGGAACGCCAGAAGCGCACCTATCACCAGGACGAAGGTGACGCCCGTGATCCAGTAGATGAGGAGGAACATCCAGTCGATGCCCGCCCCATAGGTCGCGACGTTCTCCGGCAGCCACCATCTCAGCATGCTGGTCTCGGCCCCCTTAGCCTGTTGCGTGCGCTACTTCTTCACCATCTCGACGCTGACCTTGGCCGTCTGACCGGCCTTGACGTCGACGTCCTTGGTCACCTTGCCGAGCGTCTCGTGCCACACCTCGATCGTCTGCTTGCCGGCCGGGACGTTCTCGATCTTGGCCACCCCGTTGGCGTCGGTGATGCCGAAATACGGGTGGGGCATGACGGCAATCCACCCGAGCATCCAGCTGTGCACGTCGCAGGTCACCTTGATGACCTCCGGCTTCTCGAACTTCTCCGTCATCACCTTCTTGAACTTCGGCTGGGCCTTGTTGATGGGGGGGTTGGCCGTCGAATAGGTGTGGATATTGTGGAGGATATCGTCGGAGTTCTTGACCTCGATCTCACCGGGGGTCATGGCCAGCACGTGGGGCACGAACTTACAGCCCTTCTGGTCGATGACCGCCTTTTTGGCCGTCGGCGCCCCCTTGGCCCCCGCCACCGACGCCACGGCATTCGAGAGTCCCTTGTTGGCGCCGACCGCGACCTTTTCGATAATGGCCTCTGTCCCGCACTTCTCCGTGTCCTTGTTGACCTTCAGCTTGTCGACTACGGGAGCACCGTTGTATTTGACCTCGACCTCGACGGTGCCTCCGCCCTGGGCGGTGACGGCTCCCGGCCAGCCCAGGAGCGCCACTGCCCCGGCGACGAGCGCGACGGCCGTGAAAATCGCCATGATCGTGCGCATTGCTCGCTGTCCTCCTCGTTCAAATCCATCCGATCACCCGTGACCGGACGTTGTCGCGCTCCCTCGCGGGAGCTCGGTCCGCGGTGCGTCAGCCTCGTCGGTTCGCCACGCGAACGATCAACACCATCGCGGCCAGCGACAGAAGAGCAACCACGGGGGGAATGATGAAACGCCGGTTCGACTGCGCTTCCTCCAACCGCAGATTGTACCAGGACGTCAAAGACATCTTGGTGCCCGTCTCTCCCGCCCCGCCGTCCCAGGCGTGGAAGGCCACCGGCGTAAATACCCCCGGCGTAAAAGTGAGCCGATTGGCATCTTTGCCGCTGAGCGGGCGCTTGATGACCAGCCGATACTGGCCATTATCGTAGACGGCCTTGCCCGTCGCGACAGAGCCCTCCAGCGGCGTGAGCTTACTCGGCCCGTTGGCCGTCACCTCCTTGACGCCGGGACCATTCTCCCAGCGCAGCAGGTACACGGCGTCCGAGGCATCTCCCATGAGGAAGTAGGGCCGCTCGTTGCCCGGTCCCAAGGTCGGCGGGAACTGCAGGGAGATGGCGTCGGCCTTGCCGGGCTCCTTCGACTCGGTGGGATCGTCCCACGTCAGGTGGAACGCGATCTCCGTGTCGTTGTAGGCGCTACGCACCGAGATCAGATCGATGGAGGGATTGAAGTTGCGCGGATCGACGATGATCTGCCCCATGAGGGGCATGTTGTTGGCGGGGATCCGCTTCCAGAATTCTGCGTTGGGATCGTCCGGGATCGCCTCGCGCGCGGACGCCACCGTCACCAGGGTGGCGGGGTTCGGACCGCCAGGGCCCAGTGACTGGATGAAGTTGGCGAGGTGCCAGACGTCCTCGGGCTTCTCGACGCTATCGATGAAGGAGGGCATCGGTGTTCCCAGCATGCCAGTGGCAAGCCGCATGGCGATGTCCGTCCGATCCTTGCCGCCGCGGAAGTGCCAGCGCTGGGTCAGGTTGGCGGGCTTGATGGGCTGTTCCCACTCGTCCTTCAGCTCGGCCCGCGACGGACCATCGGCGCGCCCCTGGGCGCCGTGGCACTTGTTGCATTCGATCGCCTCGTACATCTCCTTGCCGCGTTTGATCGACTCGGCCGAGCTGGCGACCTCCCGGGGAAGCTCTTGCCGCTTCGGCGCGGCCTTGAATTTGTCGGCCGCGAAGGTCTTGATGTAGGCGACCAGATCCCAGCGCTCCTTGTCGGGAAGGACCTTCCAGGGCGGCATGGAGGTGCCCGGCATGCCATCGGTGATGACCTTGAACAGATCCTGGTCGGACGGAATCTTGTCAGCGGTCGTGCGGATCTTGTAGACGCCCCTCGTGAAATCGCGGGGGGCGGGATTCAACTCCGAGGCCACCGGCCCCCTGCCATCGCCCTTGGCGCCGTGGCAGAGCATGCATTTTCTTTCGTAGACGACCTGGCCATTCTTGGCGTCGCCGGCCTGGCCCCACGCGGCGGAGGCGCCGAGGAGCACCAGGGCAATGCCGAGCCTCGCAGGGCGCATCTAGTGCGAGGCCTCCCACCGCCGGGGCTGCTGCCCGGTCGCGTCGTAGAGATACATGATGACCTGCCAGATCTGCTCTTCCGTCAGGCGGTCCTCCCAGGCCGGCATCACCGAGTTCCACGGCGTCGACTCCTTGGGAAGGCCCGGCCCGCCTTTGGCGATTCGCCAGAAGAGATACGCTTCCTGGAGCATCGCGATCGTTCCCGGATCCTGGAAATTCGCGGGTGGCGGATTGAAGCCAGCGGCAAAGTGACCCTGGCCATCGAGGTTATCGCCGTGGCAGAACATGCAATTCTTGATGTAGATTTCTCCGCCGGCCGCCACGTTCTTCGTGAAGTTCGCCTGGTCCTTGCGCAACGGGTTCTCGAAGCCCGAGATCGCAATCTCTTTGCCCCGGAACTGAATCGACGCCGGCGGCGCCGGGTGGACTGCCCGCAACTCCGGAGGGGCCTGCGGTCTGGCGGCCGCTTGCGTGTAGGCGTAGTAGCCCAGCAAGAGCGGGATCAAGACCATGAGACCAAGGCGGAGCGGACGGAGCCTGGGCTGGGTCAGCGTGGCCCTGATCGGCCGCATGAAGTCGCGCCACGAATCGGAGTCTGACGAGGCGAACACGAGAAGCGCGATCAGCACGATGGCCATGTAGAGCGTGAGCACGCTCCACGGCGCCGGGGGGCGAATCCCGAAGCGGAGGATGAAGAACGCCACCACCAGGATGGCGACCGACTGAAAGAAACGCGAGCGCAGCAGCCTCATCTGCTCATTTCAGGGTCAGCAGGAACGCCACCAGATCCGTGTACTCCTTGGCGTTCAAGGTCTGCCCTAGGGTGGGCGGCATGACGCCTTTCGGATAACCAGCCACCGTGCCCGTCCCAGCGGGATCGAGGATCTTCTTCATGATGTAGTCGGGCGTCTGGATCTTGGCGATCTGCGAGAGGTCCGGACCCACGGGCGAGGCGCCGATCTTGCCCGCCTTGTGACAGGCGATACACGCGCCCTTCCCCCCGAAGACGGCCTCGCCCGCCTTGGGGTCCCCGGGGAACTTGATCTCGGCCGCGGCCGTCCCCCCGGCCCCGGCGGCCCCACCCACGGTAGCGGGGATGTCATTCAAGGTGACGTCCACCGTGCCGCCGAGCGATTCCAGGAATGCGGTGAGCGCCCACACTTCAGAGCGATTGAGCGCGATCGGAGGCTTGTCCACCGCCGGCATGATGGGGGGGTAGCCCTCCACGACATAGGCCCCGGGATCGATGAGCGACTCGATGATGTACTGCTTGGCGCTCATTCCGGGCTTCGCTTTGCCGGCCCGCGCTCCGATGCCCGCGAGGTCGGGGGCGCGCGTACCCTTCTGCCCGATGCGGTGGCAGATCTCGCACGTGCCCTTGGTCTTGTAGATCTCCTCCCCCGCCCTGACGAGCTGCGCAGGGGTCACATTGCCCCCCTCCAGAGACAATTCCTGGGGCGGCTTGGACTCGATCTGAGGAATGGAGTTCGCATAGTAGGTATACGCCCCCATGACGATCAGAGCGAACACCCCTACCTTGATCCCGACGGGAACGCGCATGCTAGGAACGCGGCTCGCTCCCCCCCGCGATGGCGGGCGCTGGCGCGTGGCCATGCTCCTCGATCTTGCCCCTCTCGCCGAGACCACCGAGCCAGAAGATGAACATCACGAGGGCGAAGAACGCGATGGTAATGGAGGTGATGACATTGGACGCGTAACCCAGGGCCGGCGTGACCGCGTCTACCGAGCTATCGCGCAGGACGCCGTAGACGTGCCAGTGCTGGCGGATGCCGGACCGCGCGAAGCCCATCAGCCCCATGAGCCAGGTAAAGGTGACCGCGAGAAGGATGAGCACGTACTGCGATCGCGGGGCGATGGTGCCCCAGCGAATGGTTCCCGTGGAGCGCGCCCCCCTGAACATCGGGATGTCGATGGCCATCACCACGGCGATGCAGGCGAGGACGGCCAGCACCTGGTACACGGAGAAGCCGATGCGCACGATCGACTCCACGAAGTAACCGTACACGCCGTAGAAGGTCACCACCCCCGCGGCCGCCGCGAAGGCCAGCCACTGCAGGAGCATGCCCGTCCGGGCCCACGACTTGGTCGACACCCGGTTGGCCCGTCGATACAGCACGAAGGACAGGAAGGTCGTCAGGATCATGAGGTTCACCGCGGTGTTCTTGGCCGACATCACCCCGAGGAACCCCAGGACGGGATGGTGGGTTCCGCCCATGACGCGCGCCTCGTCGAGGGTCACCACCATGCTCCGCGGCGTCGCCCATACGATGAAGCCGGCGGCCAAGATCATGAGCATGTACGGGACGTACTTCCGGTAGCGCTCCGACCCAGGGATGCGCTCCATGCCGAGCCACAGGTAGTAGTTGGAGCCGATGAAGAGAATGCCGATGAGGATGGCCTGGATGATCCACAGCCACGACATGAACCCGCCCATCATCGTGATGCCCATCGTCTGGTTGAACGCGTAGATCTCCCGGCCTAGCCAGTAGCCGGCGAACGGAAGCACGATGAAGGCGGCCAGCGCGACGAAGTTGCCGATGTAACCCATCCAGTCGTAGCGGGCGCGTTCCTCGTCGGTCTTCGCGCTCAGGAAGCGAAAGGCCGCATACGCGGCGGCGATGGTTCCGCCAAACACGATGTTGGCGATGAGTCGGTGGACATTGATGGGCATCCAGGTGAAGTTGTTGATGGCCGCCCACACGCTCCCCTTGAGCGCCCCCGACTCCGTGATCCCGGCCGGCGAGATCATGAAGGTCACCCAGGAGTTGGCCACGAAGAGGATGGCGGTACCGAACAGATTGCTGAGCACGCCGAGCCCGACATGGATCCATTTCTTCGAACCACTGAGCCAATACCAGCCGTAGTACCAGAGATAGACCGTGAAGGTCTCGGCGAAGAACAAGAGTGCGTACACCCAGTACGTCGGATAGAAGATCGACGTCATGTACGCCCAGAAGCGCGGATAGTAGCCGATGAACAGGAACAGGAGCAGTGCCCCCAGCAACGCGGTGGTCGAGAAGGCGGCGAAAGTCAGCTTGACCAGCTCGTGGGAGAGCCAGTCGTAGCGCTCCTCACCCTTGCGCCAGCCGATGATCTCGATGATGACCGCAAAGATGGGCACGCCGAGGATAAAGGCGGCGAAGTTCAGGTGGAGCTGGGCAATGGCCCACACGATGAGTCGCGAGCCGAAAAGGGGAAAGCTCCGGTAGGCCGGCTCCTTCGCGGCCTCCTGCGCTTCCACGGGAAGGGCGGCGAGAAGGATGGTCGCGGCGGCGCAAAGCAGGAGGGCGCCCGCACCGCTGCGGGTCCAAGGTTTCGCTATCGGCCGCACTGCCGAACCCGAACGCTGCACGAGACTTGGCGAACCTCACGAACGGAGCTTGTTACGACGGTCACAAGAGCTTTCAGCGAATTTTGTAGGGGAAACACCGCGGGCTGTCAAGGGGAAAACACCGGCGCAAGTTTGACACACCTCGGGGGCTCCGGCTAGCATGGCCCCGAGAGGTTCGCGATGAAACCTCGCCTATCCCAACGTCTTCAGTTCTCGCTGGTTTACGTCCTGGTAGCCGCCCTCATTCTGTCCCTTCTGCAGTCCTGGTTGCTGGCGCCGCGAACCGTCGAGTTGCCGATGTCGAAGTTCCTCGAGTTGGTCCGTGCCGGCAAGATCGAGAAGGTCGCGCTGACCGAACGCGAGATCCGCGGGTTGGCCAAACCCGGGGCCCTACCCACCCCACCCGACGCCCCGGGCGACCGGCTCCGGCGGATGCTGGGCTCGGACGACGAGGTCCGCGCCTTCACGGTCACCCGCATTCCCGGGGTCGACGATCAACCCCTCATCAGCGACCTCGAGAAGCAACGGGTCGAGTTCGCGGGCCGCATCGAGACGACATTCTGGAGGGATCTTCTCTTCGGCTGGATCCTTCCGCTCGGCATCATGGTCGCCATCTGGATGTTCCTGATGCGGCGCGTGGGCGGTGGACCGACCCAGGCACTGTCGTTCGGGCGCTCCAAGCACAAGATCTACGACCGCAAGGAATTGAAGACCACCTTCGCCGACGTGGCCGGCGTGGACGAGGCGAAGGCCGAACTCGTTGAGATCGTGGATTTCCTCAAAAACCCCCGCAAGTATCAGCGCCTGGGCGGTCGCATTCCCAAGGGGGTGCTGCTCGTCGGCCCGCCCGGCACTGGCAAGACGCTGCTCGCCCGCGCCGTGGCGGGGGAGGCCGATGTGCCGTTCTTCACGCTATCGGGTTCGGAGTTCGTGGAGATGTTCGTGGGCGTGGGTGCCTCCCGGGTGCGCGACCTCTTCGAGCAAGCCAAGGACAAAGCCCCCTGCATCATTTTCATCGATGAGCTGGACGCCATCGGCAAGTCGCGGGCCGGGACCACCGGCTTCATCGGCGGACACGACGAGCGCGAGCAGACCTTGAATCAATTGCTGGCCGAGATGGACGGCTTCGACTCCTCCAAGGGCGTGATCATCATGGCCGCCACCAATCGCCCCGAAGTGCTCGATCAGGCCCTGCTGCGCCCGGGGCGCTTCGACCGCCAGGTGGTCGTAGACAAACCCGATCTGCGGGGACGCGAGGCCATTCTCCGCATCCACGCTCGCGGTGTCACGCTTTCCCCCAGCGTCGACCTGGGAATCATCGCTCAGCGGACCCCGGGATTCGCGGGCGCGGACCTCGCCAACATCGTCAACGAGGCCGCCCTGCTGGCGGCGCGGAAGGAACGGAACGCCGTCGAAATGTCCGACTTCGAAGAGGCCATCGACCGGGTGGTGGCCGGGCTCGAGAAGAAGAGTCGCGTACTCTCCGAGAAGGAGCGCGACATCGTGGCCCATCACGAGATGGGGCACGCGCTAGTGGCGTCCTCGGTCGCCTCCGCCGATCCCGTGCACAAGGTCACCATCATCCCTCGTGGCATCGCCGCCCTCGGTATGACATACCAGCTTCCCACCGAGGATCGCTTCCTCATGACCCGGAGCGAGCTGGAGGACCGCATCGCCGTGCTCCTGGGGGGCCGGGTGGCCGAAGAGTTGGTCTATGGCGAGGTCTCCACGGGAGCGCACAACGATCTCGAGCGCGCCACCGATGTGGCCCGGCTGATGGTGACGAAGTACGGTATGTCGGACCGCATCGGACTGGCCACCTACGGGGAGCGGTCTCCCATGTTCCTCAAGGGTG
>JBKPAK010000273.1:0-13890 GCA_046726415.1 Candidatus Methylomirabilota bacterium | reverse complement strand
GAGGACCTGGCCTTCATCGCCAATGCCACCAGCGGCGTCAACGCGGTGCTCCGCTCGCTCGTCCTGGCCCCCGGTGATGAGTTGCTCACCACGGATCACGCCTACAATGCCTGCAAGAACGCGCTGGACTTCGTGGCCGGCCGGTCGGGCGCCCGCGTCGTCGTGGCCGAGGTTCCCTTCCCGCTCGCGTCTCCGAACGCGGTCGTGAATTCGGTGATGAAAGGCGTCAGCCGCGAGACGCGTTTGGCCTTGCTCGACCACGTGACGAGCCCGACCGGCCTCGTGTTGCCGATCCAGCCCCTGATCGCCGAGCTGGCCGCGCGAGGCGTGGAGGTCCTGGTTGACGGCGCCCATGCCCCCGGCATGGTTCCGCTCGATCTCCAGACCCTCGGCGCCAGCTACTACAGCGGCAACTGCCACAAGTGGCTCTGCGCGCCGAAGGGCGCCGCCTTCCTGTGGGTTCGTCGAGATCGCCAGGCTGCCATCCGGCCCCTCACCATCAGCCACGGCGCCAACGCCAGGCAGCGAGACCGCTCGCGCTTCCGCCTGGAATTCGACTGGACGGGCACGGTCGATCCCACCGCGTGGCTGACCGTCCCCAGAGCTCTCGAGTACGTCGGATCGCTGGTCACCGGCGGATGGTCGGCGCTCATGGCGCGCAACCGCGAGCTCGCTCTGGAGGCGCGGCGGCTGCTCTGCGACGCGCTGGGGATCCCACCGCCCTGTCCGGATGAGATGGTCGGCTCGCTGGCCAGCCTTCCCCTGCCCGATGGCTCGACGAGCGAGGTCGTTTGGCGCTGTCTCGATCCACTCCAGCGCCGACTCTTCGACGGCTGGAGCATCGAAGTGCCGGTGATGAGCTGGCCCGCCGCGCCCCACCGGCTCGTGCGGATCTCGGCGCAGCTCTACAACACTCGCTCACACTACGTGCGTCTCGCCGAGGCCCTGCGAAAGGAGCTGAGGCTCTCCGGCTGATCGAGCCCCATCTCCCTAGTCCGACCGATCCTCCACGGCGAGGCCGGTGCTCTCGCGGCCAAGCAGGACGACGGCGATCGCGACCACGGCCGCCGCGCTCAGCGCAAGCGACCAGCGAACGCCGATGATGGCGCCCACCACACCGACAGTCACCCCGCTCCCGGCCCGGAGCCCGAGCACGGCCGTATTGAAGACGCCGACGACCCTTCCTCGCAAGCTGGGAGGGGCCAGGATTTGGACCAAGGTCTGGGCCATCGACGTGAAGGCGATGTTGAACAGTCCGGCCAGCAAGAGGAGCGCAACCGCCACCTCGTAGCTCTGGGCCAGCGGGAATAGCCCGATCGTCACGCCCCACGCCCCCGCGCAGAGGATCGCCGTCCGCGCGCTCGGACGAAGGAGATTCAGGCTCTCGAGGAGCACCGCTCCGATCACGGCGCCCGCCGCGTTGGCGGCGAGGAGGATGCTGTACCCCGCGCCGGCGGCGTTCGTCCCCAAATGATGTGCGTATTGCGGCATCTGGGCCTGGAAGGCGTTGCCCACGAAGAACGAGGTGGCGCCGCCGAGCGCAATCATGGTGGCGATCCGGCGATCAGTCCGCACCTGCCCGAAGATGCGCAGCGCCTCGCCCACACCGAAGCGCCAGGCGCGCCGCGGCGGCCCGTCGTGCTGGGCGTGCCCGGTGTACGGGATGCCCGCCAGCAGGATCGTGAATGGCAGGTAGAACAGGACGTTCGCCAGCAGGCCCCACGCCGGGCCCAGGGCCAGCATGAGACCACCGCCCACCGCCGGCCCGAGGAGGATCGACAGATGCCGACTACTGGCATTGAGACGGACGGCGCTCTGGAGCTGCTGGGCACCGACCATGTCGTGGAGGATGAGCTGCACCGCCGCCGTGCCCACCACTCCCGCCGCGCCGTGGATCAGCAGGATCACCACGGCGTGCCACATCCGCAGCGTGTCGGTGAGAAAGAGCACGCCCCACGCCAGCGACGCCAGCATGAAGAGCGCCTGGCCCGCTTGGATGAGCTTGCGGCAGTCGTACCGATCGGCCAGCGCGCCGGCGTAGAAGGCAAAGAACAGGAACGGCATCCAGTGGCTGACGACGGCGAACCCGGCCAGGGTGGGGGAGTGAAACTTCAGGAAGATGACCCAGTAGCTGATGACGTGCTCGATGCTGTCGGCCGTCGCCGCGAGCAGGCTCGCCACGAAATATCGGCGGTAGTCGCGGACGTGGAGCGCGGCGAACGGGGGAGCGAGCGTGGAGGCGGGGCGATCGGTCACCAGGCGGATCGTATCATCGTCCCCCTCGGACCAACACCCGCTGGCTCCGCGCGGAGCGCCGGCAAGAGCCTGCATACCGACGTGCGGACTCGACTTCGGTGCGCTCACGTGGCCGGGACGAGAACGAGATATGCGATAACAGTGGGCATGAGCCAAGACACTCTCCGGACGCTAGCCATGCAGGTTCGCAACTGGGGTCGATGGGGACCGACCGACGAGGTCGGGACCCTGAACTACATCACGCCGGCGTCGATTGCCGAGGCCTGCCGGCTCGCCACGAGCGGCAAGGTATTCGCGCTGGGCATTCCGCTTCAGCGCCAGGGTCCGCAAAGTGGGACACGGCAGCGCTTCAATCCGATCCACACCATGTTCCGGGACGGTGGCGATCAGCCGAAGGATGCCGCCGCGGTGCTGGAGATGCAGGGCTACGGCGGCTCGGACGACTGGATCGTCATGCCGCTCCAGTGCGTCACCCAGTGGGATAGCCTCGCCCACGTGTTCTACGAGGGCAAGATGTACAACGGCTTCGATGCCGCTCTCGTGACGAGTAGCGGAGCGGCCAAGAACAGCATCGACAAGACCAAGGACAAGATCGTCGGCCGGGGCGTCCTCCTCGACGTCGCTCGCCACAAGGGCGTGCGCGCGCTGGCCCCGGGCTACGCCATCACCGTCGACGATCTCGACGCCACCGCGGCCGCCCAGAAGGTGCAGGTGAGGCGCGGCGATCTTCTGCTGATTCGCACCGGCCACATGTCGCCGTATCTGGACAAGGATGACTGGCGCCACTTCGACCTGGACGACGCACCCGGGGTCTCGGTGCACACGGCGCCGTGGATGCATGCGCGGGAGATCGCCGCCGTGGCCAGTGACAACTACGCAGTCGAGGTCCGGCCCTCGGAGCTGCCGCCCTTTCGCAGTCCCTTCCACATCTGCGCCATCCCCAACATGGGCCTTACGCTCGGGGAGATTTTCTTCCTGGAGGCGCTGGCCGCCGACTGCGCCGCCGACGGCCGCTATGCCTTTCTGCTGGTGGCGCCGCCCCTGCCCGTGACAAACGCCGTGGGCACGCCCATCAACCCATACGCCGTGAAGTGACGCGGTGGAGCACGGCGCGACGCGGCGGGGCTCCCGGATCGGGCCTCCCTCTCGCGACGCGCCGGTCCGCGCGGTCCTGCGTCTATAGGGCCGTGACCTCAGGCGCCGACGGCGGCGCGGATGCTGGCGAGATGCTCGTCGATGTGACCGAGGAGAATCCCGGAGGCGACCTGCTCGGCACTCATAGATGGCATGCCCGTCAGTACCGTCCCGCTGCGGTCCAGCTCGGCGTCGCTGAGACCGCGGACGACCGCCGCGGCGGCTGCGACGCCCTTCGCGTGAAGCGCGACCGTTTCCGCCTTGGTGCAATGGGCGTGCTCCTGGGCGTGTTTCGCGTTCATCTCGTGGAGCATCTCCATGGTGAAATTCGGCATGGACTGGCCACTGGCCACGGCCTTGATAATGCCCGCGATGGGCTCGTGAGACCCGGCCAGATGATGGGCAACCACACCGACCGACCACTTCTCGGCCGACGTGACCTTTTTCCAGTCGGCGTCGCTCAACCGCTCCATCACCGCCCCCGCTTCCTGAGCTTTCGCCTCGAACTTCTTGGCTAGCGCTTCCGCTCGTGCTCCCATCGTGTCCTCCTTCGTGGTGACGATGTGCCAAGGCCGATGATAGCGCGGCCGTCCACCGCATGTGTTGCGTGGTTGGGCGCCCACGCTCATCGTCGCCCCTCGAAGATGAGTGGGTGGCCGGCCGTGACTCGGGCGCGGGCCGATCTGCGGTCATCGTGACGCGTGACGCCGCGCGTGGCAATTGCCTCACAGGTAAAGTCGCCCCGAGAGTCCTGGCCGCGGATCGCCACGCCGAGCTGGCGTCGACCGTTCGCCGCCGGCTAGCTCTTCACGGAGCCGGCCGTCAGGCCGGCGACGTAGTGCTCGACGAAGAACGAATAGATGATGGCGACGGGGATGGAGCCCAGCAGGGCCGCGGCCATGAGCTGCCCCCAGTAGAAGACGTCACCCCGGATCAGCTCGGTGATGGCCCCCACCGGTACCGTGCGCACCTCGCTATTGGTCAGGAAGATCAGCGCGTAGAGGAATTCGTTCTGGGCGAGGGTGAAGGCGAAGATCCCCGCGGAGAGCAGACCGGGCGTGCACAGGGGCAGCACCACGCGGACCACGGCCTGGAAACGGCTGGCGCCATCGATGCGCGCGGCCTCCTCCAGTTCCCGTGGCACGCTCTTGAAGTAGCCCATCAGCAGCCATGCGCAGAAGGGAATCAGCAGGGTCGGGTAGGTCAGCATGACCGCGGTGAGCGTGTTGCCGAGGCCGAGTCCGTTGATGATGTCGGACATCGGAATGAACAGGAGCGGTTGCGGCACCAGGTAGGTCGCGGCCACCCCGACCGCCACGACGGCCGCGCCGGGAAAGCGCAGGCGCGCCAGCGGGTAGGCCATCATCGTGCCGAGCACGAGTGACAGCAGGGTGGTGACGACAGACACCAGCAGCGTATTGTAGGTCCACGTAAGGAAGTTCGTCTGCGACAGCAGATCGACGTAGTGCTTCAAGGTGGGTTGATGCACGACCAGCGGCATGATGCGCGCGTTGTACAGCTCCCGGTTCGGCTTGATGGACGTGATGAGCATCCAGTAGAAGGGAAACAACATGCCCACCAGAAACACCGCGAGCGGCAGGTAGAGCCGTAGCAGCCGCGCCCCGAGCCCGCGCCCGCCGACCATCACTCGCGCCTCAGATAGAGGGTCAGCGCCACGATGAGCAGAGCCAGGGGGGGAAGCATGGACAGCGCCACCGCCGCCCCCAGGCCGAGCTGGCCTCCGCTCATGCCGACGTTGAAGGCGTAGGTGGCGAAGACGTGCGTGGCGTTGGCCGGACCGCCGCCGGTCAGGATGTAAATGAGCTGAAAGTCCGAGAAGGTGAAGATCACCGAGAACATGGTGACGATGATGAGCACCGGCTTGATGATGGGCAGGGTCACGTGGACAAAGCGCTGTCGGGTGTTGGCCCCATCGATGGACGCCGCCTCGTAAAGATCGGGTGAGATGGTCTGGAGCCCGGCCAGCAAGGTGATGCCGTAGAAAGGAATGCCCCGCCATGTATTGACAATGATGATCGCGGCCATGGCCAGGGTCGCGTTGCCGAGCCAGGAGAAGCCCGACTTCACCGCACCGACCTGGACGAGGAACCAGTTCACCACGCTGAAGGTCGGGTCGAAGATCCACAGCCAGGCGATGGTCGAGAGGACCGTGGGGACGATGAATGGAAGGAGGAGAAACGCGCGGGCCAGGTTCCTCCCCCGGAAGGGCTGATTCAGCACCAGGGCCAGCGCCATGCCCCCGACCACTTTCAGAACCGTGGTCGCCGCCGCGTACACGAGGGTGTTGCGGGACACTTGCCAGAACACCGGGTCCCCGGCGAGGGCGGCAAAGTTGGCCAGACCCACGAAGACGCCCGACCGGGCGACCGGGCGGTCCTGCAGGCTCAGGAAAACACCGTAGAAGAAGGGGTAGGCCACGAAGGCGAGCAGAAACAGCACGCCCGGGGCCAGCATCACCCAGCTGAACAGCCATTCGCGCTCGAGCACACTGCCGAGCGAGAACGGCTGGCGCGCGACCGGCGCCTGCCGTTCCAGCGAGGTGGAGCGGACGGCCATGCCCTACTTCGCTTTGTAGATCTGCTTCAGCTGCCCGACTGCGGTGGCGACGACCTCCTTGGTGGACGATCCCTGACACGCCTTGGCGAACATGTCGACGATGACGTACTTCGACATGCTCTCCGACATCGCGTGACTCGGCGGCCCCGGCCAGCCGGGGAGGCGCGATGTCTTCAGCGACTCCTTGTAGGGCAAGTAGCGCGGCTCCGCGTTCCACATCGGATGGTTGTCGTAGGCGTGAAGGAACGGCGCGTAGTAGGCTTCGGCGGAAACGAGCCAGGCCGAGAGCTGCTTGTCGTCATAGAGCCAGCGCAGGAAAGCCTTGGCCGCCGCGGGGTCGGGGGCGAAGGTGAAGATGCCGTGCGACTGCGGACTCAGGATGTGGTACCGGCCCTTCGGCCCCTGCGGGTTCAGACCGTGGTCGATGACCTTGGCCATCTCCGGAAAGTCGCGCTTGGCGACGACCAGGATGCTGGAGGCGTTGTTGGTGCAGGAAATCTGCTCGCCGAGGAAGGCCTTGTTGTTGTTGACGTCGGTCCAGCCGAGCACGTCCTCGAACATCGTCTCCTTGTAGAAGCGGCGGCAGAAGTCGACGGCCTTCGCGGTTTCGTCGGAATCGAGGGTGACCGTCTTGCCATCTTTGTCCACTTCGCGCCCGCCGTACGACCACAGCAGCGGGTAGAGCCAGCCGTGGTTGTCGCCCCAGCCGTGGCCCAGCTCGAAGCCGAACGGATGGCCCTTCTGCTTGACTTTTCGGCCAACGACGAGCAACTCCTCCCACGTGTCGGGGAACTTGGTGACCCCGACCTCCTTGAACCAGTCCGTGCGATAGACCGAGAGCTGCCCGATATTGCCCCACGGCAGCGCTTTCCACTTCTTGTTGATCACCACGGCGTCGGTGACGTTCTCGTGCCAGCCGCCGAGCTTCTTGCCGACCTCGTTGGCCACGTCGGTCACGTCGACCAGACTCTGATCGAAGAGCCAGGTCCAGTTGAGACCGGTGGCCGGAATCTCGGGTCCGGACTTCGTCTCGGCGACCGTGGTGAGCCGGGTGAGGAGGCTGCCCACGCTGACTGGCTCATAATTGATCTTGATGCCCGTCAACTTCTCGTACTCCGGGGCGAGCTTTTTCACGAAAAACTCGTCGAAGGCCTTGATGAACGAGCTCTCGTGAAGGACGGTCATGGACTTTGGCGCGGCGGCGGCAGGCCACGGCGCCAGGGCGCCGCTGGCGCAGGCGGCCATCGTTACGGTCAGAAACTCACGGCGCGTGCTCATGAGCACCTCCACTTGGCTTCACCGTGGGGCAAGTGTGGCGACAGTAGGTCTCGGAGTCGCGGCTTGTCAAGGCCAGGGCGACGCGTCTGGTGTCCACAAGGGGCCACGCTCGAGGTGCCGCCGAGCCGTTGACGAGGCGGGCCCGAGCGAACGCCCCCCTCGCCCGTCGCCGCGATGGCGGTGGGGGGCGTCGGGGGGAGCGGCGCTCGCTCGCCCCGACGTCGAATCCCATCGCGATCAAAACATCAGCACGGTGCGGGCGACCTCGCCGGCCTTCATGGCGCGAAACGCGTCGTTCACATCTTCGAGACGGCCGCGCCGGGTGATCATCTCGTCGAGGCGCAGGCGGCCCTGGAGATAAAAGTCGACGTACTTCGGCATGTCGACCTTGAAGCGGTTGGAGCCCATACTGCAGCCTTGGATGCGCTTCTCGCGCAGGAAGACGCTGCCCTCCAGCTCGATCTTCTGCCCGACGGGAATCATGCCGATGATCGTCGCCGTGCCACCCGGTCGGATGCATTCGAACGCTTGCTCCGCGGCTTTCTTGAGTCCGATGGCCTCGAAGGCGTACTCGACCCCACCACCCGTGAGCTCCCGGATCGCCTTGACCGGATCTCCAGCCGACGCATCGACCGCGTGAGTCGCGCCCAGCTCCTTGGCCTGCACCAGCTTGCGCTCGAAGACGTCGACCGCGATGATCATGCCGGCCCCCGCGATGCGCGCACCCTGGATCACGGCAAGGCCCACACCACCCGCGCCGAACACGGCCACGGTGGCCCCGGCCTCGACGCGGGCCGTGTTGAGCACCGCCCCCACGCCGGTCGTCACGCCACACCCGATCAACGCCCCGCGATCGAGTGGCATCTCATCCCGCACTTTCACCAGCGCATTCTCGTGGACGAGCATCCGCTCCGCGTAGGCCGACAGATTCGCGAACTGGTTCACCGGGGCGCCCTTCCAGCTCAACTTTGGCGGCTCCTGGGGAGATCGGACCGGCCGGGACTGGCAGAGGTGGGTTCGCCCGGTCAGACAATAGCTGCAGTGCCCACAGAAGACGGAGAGACAGGCGATCACGTGATCGCCCGGCTTGAACTCCGCGACGTGCGGCCCCACCGCCTCGACGATGCCCGCCGCCTCGTGGCCCAGCACGGCCGGAGTCGGGAACGGATAGAAACCATCGACGAAGTGGAGGTCGCTGTGGCACACCCCGCTCGCCACGGTCCGCACGAGCACCTCGCGTGCAATGGGCTTCGCGATATCCACTTCCTCGATGGTCAACAACTGGTGAGGTCCGTGGAACACGGCAGCTTTCATGGGTATCTCCTTTGTTTTCGCGGGGGGCTCGGGTAGGCATGCGGAACCGTGCGACGACCGACGGGATTGACGGATGCCAATGCTTCAAAATGCTTTGAAGAAAATGCCTGCCAGATGCGCGCCACGGCCAGGAACCGCAATACCGGTGTCCCAGCCGGAAGTCGACCCCGGCATCGCAGCGCACAGTCCATGGCAGCAGCCCTGCAAGGACCCAAGGTAGTTTGCGGGCCCGGTGCCCGTGAGGTACGGCGACGGACCGCGACATGACGCCATGCCCTACGACCCATCCGATGAACTCGGGCGCGATCGTCACGCACGCGACCGGCCCCTCGGGGCCCCCGACCTGCGAGGTTTTCGGATTCTTCTCGTCGAAGACCAGGCGGATTCGCGGGAGCTGCTCTCGATCGTTCTGGAGATAGCGGGCGCCGAGGTGTGCGCTGCGGACTCCGCCCAGGCCGCCCTCGACGTCCTTGCCTCCTTCCATCCGCACCTCATCATCAGTGACATCGGCATGCCGGTGGTGGACGGCTATGAGCTGATCCGCCGGATCCGCGCTCGCGAACGGGCCAGCGGGTTTGCGCGCGTGCCCGCCATGGCGCTGACCGCCTGGGCCGGGCGCGAAGACGTGGAGCGCGCGATCGCCGCGGGTTTCGACAGCCATCAGGTCAAGCCGGTGGATCCGGTGACGTTGTGCCGGGTCATCGGGGCGTTGCTGATGCCGGTCCGCCACCCGTCAGCTGATCACGCGCGCCGCTCATAAGCCTCGCATACCTGTGGCGATCCGCCCGACCGCCTCCTCGGTCATCGCGCGGGATCCGAAGGCGGTCAGCCGAAAGTACCCTTCCCCGCTCGGCCCGAAGCCCGAGCCGGGCGCGCCCACCACGTGCGCTTCGGTCAGGATTTTGTCGAAGAAGTCCCAGGATGACAGACCGGGAGGTGTGCGGACCCAGATGTAGGGCGCGTTGCGCCCACCGTAGACGGTGAGCCCGGCCTCCGACAGTCCCCGTTGGATGATGCGCGCGTTGTCCATGTAGTAATCGATCAGCTCGCGCACCTGCTTCTGCCCGTCCGGCGTGTACACGGCAGCGGCTGCCTTCTGGATGACGTACGGAGGCCCGTTGGACTTGGTCGACGTGCGGCGCAGCCACAGCGCGTTCAGGCTCACCGTCTCGCCCTGCGCGGTGCGCCCCCGCGCCTCGCGCGGCACCACAGTATAGGCGAGCCGCATGCCCGTGAAGCCGGCGCTCTTGGAAAAGCTGCGACACTCGATGGCCACCTCGCGCGCCCCCTCGATTTCGTAGATCGAGTGGGGGATTTCGGGATCGCGGATATAGGCCTCGTACGCGGCGTCATACAGGATAGTCGCCTCGTGGGCGCGGGCGTACTCGATCCAGCGGGAGAGGGCGGCGCGCGTCATCACGGCGCCGGTAGGATTGTTGGGGTAGCAGAGGTAGATGAGGTCAACGCGCCGATCCGGAAGCGCCGGCTGGAAATCGTTTTCCGCCGTGCACGGCAGATACACGATCCCCGCGTAGCGACCGCTCTCGTCGGCGGGGCCCGACCGCCCCGCGATCACGTTGCTGTCGGCGTACACGGGGTAGGCGGGATCCATCAGCGCCACCACGCAGTCCTCGGCGAAGATCTCCTGCAGGTTGGCGCTGTCGCTCTTGCCGCCGTCGCTCACGAAAACCTCCTCGACGTCGAGGGGCACGCCGCGGGCGCCGAAGTCGTGGGCGGCGATCTCGGCGCGCAGGAAGTCGTAGCCGACGTAGGGGCCGTAGCCCTTGAACGTCTCGGCCTTCGCCATCTCGCCGGCCGCGTCCTGGAGGGCCCGAATGACCGCGGGGGGCAATGGCTGAGTGACGTCGCCGATGCCCAGCGAGATCACCCGGGCCTCGGGATGGGCCTCGCGGAACGCCGCCGTCCGCCGCTTGATCTCGGCGAACAGGTAGCTGGCCTGCAGGTTCAGATAGTGATCGTTGATCCTCGGCACGGCGTGCCTCCCGCGGCAATGCGTGCGCGAATTCTAGCAGAGACGTACGGCCAGGCCATCAATCAGGCCGAGGCCCCACGGCACTCGAGACAGAAGTCGAGTAACGTGTCGTGTGCACCTCATGGAGGAGGCTTATGACTGACGAAGAGCGGCGGATCCGGAGCTACTTGCAGGCGCAGGGGGCGAAGCTCTCGCCCCTCGAGATCATCGACAAGGTCCAGGCGGCGATGGCACAGCTCCGCGCGGCGGCCGACGCCGTGCCGGCGGGGCGCTTCGACGAGCGGCCAGCTCCGGACGAGTGGAGCGCCACCGAGGTCATGGCCCACGTCGTGTCGGCGGGGCGCCGGTTCGGCGACGCGATTCTGGCCATCCTGGAGGACCGGCCACGCGGCGAGATTGGCCGGAGCCCCCGCGAAGAGCCCGCGCCGCGGGGTACGGCCGCCGAATGGTGGGCCATCCTGGACCGCGACCGCGGCGAGCTGTTCCAGCGAGTCCGGCGGGCCAACCCGGATGTGCGGCTCGAGGCTCCCATCGACCACGGCATGTTCGGCTCGCTCAACTGGCGAGAGACGCTGCTCTTCCTCCGACTGCACGACCTCGACCACGTCGGCCAGCTCGAGCGCATCGCCGGCGCCCTGGCCGGATCTCACGCGTGATGCGTGTGGCCATCTCGCTCCGGCTCGCCCACGATGACTGGGCCGGCGCGAGCACCTACGTGGTGGAGGCCGACCGGCTCGGTGTCGATGCCGTGTGGTCCGCGGAGGCGTGGGGTCATGACGCGGCGACCCCGCTGGCCTTCATGGCCGCTCGCACCACGCGCATCCGGTTGGGCACGGGGATCATGCAGGCCGGCACGCGCACGCCGGCCCTGGTCGCGATGACCGCCATGACCTTGGCGGCGATGTCGAATGGGCGCTTCGATCTCGGGCTCGGCGTGAGTGGCCCTCAAGTGATCGAGGGCTGGCACGGCATTCCCTTCGCGCGGCCGGTCCAGCGCCTGCGAGAGACCGTGGAAATCGTGCGCCGCGCCGTCCGCGGTGAGCGCCTCACCTATGAAGGGAGCGTATACACGCTGCCCCTCCCCGGGGGCGAGGGCAAGGCGCTGCGATCGTCAGTGCCGCCCCGGGCCGACATCCCCATCTATCTCGCCACCCTATCGCCGCGGAGCCTCGAGATGACGGGCGAGATCGCCGACGGCTGGCTCGGGACGTCGTTCATCCCTGAACACGCGCGAATCTTCTTCGAGCCCCTCACCGCGGGCGCGACGCGCGCGGGCCGGTCGCTCGCGCAGCTCGACCTCCAGGCGGGCGGCGTGGTGGCCTTTTCCGACGACGTGGAGCGGCTGATCCCGCCGCGCAAGCCCGGCCTCGCCTTCACGCTCGGCGCCATGGGCTCGCGCGAGCACAACTTCTACAACGATGCCTTCCGGCGGGCAGACTACGAGGAGGTCGCCGCCGAGGTGCAGCGCCTCTGGCTCGACGGGCGGCGCGAAGAGGCGGTGGCACGCGTCCCCGACGCGCTGGTGCTGAAGACCAACCTCCTCGGGACGGAGGCGATGGTGCGCCGGCGCCTTGACGCGTATCGCCAGGCCGGCATCACCACCCTCCGGGTCGAGCCGGCCGGCGATACCCTCGACGCACGCCTCGCGACGCTCGGACGGCTGCTCGAACTCGTCCGGAGCTGACCACGCCCTCGATCCTCACTCGGGGGCGACGAGACCCCGTTCCTCCGGATAGATGAACGCGCGGCCGTTGAGGATCCCGTCGCAGATGACGTCGAGACCGGCGCTCCGCCCCGGCGCGCACTGCTCGATGCGCTCGAGGTCGAGCCGATATGGCAGCCAGCCCTTGAGCGGCCGAGTGAACTCCAGCGGGATCATCCGGCGGAAGAAAAAGTGATAGGCGTACGTGCGGGCGCGGCGCACCACGTCCTCGGGAAGCCGGCGCCCCAGGGGCAGCTGGTCGAGCAGACGAAAGTAGTCCTCGGGCGTGGAGGCGTCCATGGTCACCCCCTTACCCCGGATCCAGGCCTCGCCAGCCACGATCACCGGCACTCCCCGGCTCGACAGTTCCACCCCGGTCTTCGTCCCGTAGATGATGACCGCGTCGCACTCGAGCATGGTGGCATACGTGCTGATGGGATCCTCGGGACCGATGAGGAACACGTTGCGTGGAAGCGTCGGATAGTGTTGCCGGATTTCCGCCACGATCGGCTGCCGCGAGGGCAGCGTCCCCCGAATCTCCGCGGGATGGACGCGGATCAGCAGCTGCAGCTCGGGTCGCTTCTCGAAGTAGGCGATGGTCTGGAGGGTCCAGTCGAGCATGCTCCGGAAGGCGTTGCTGGGGTAGTGGATCTGGGCGTCCCACATGACGTTGGTGAGCATGCCGACGCAGGGCCGCGAGAAGTCCACACCGAGGCGCCGCGCGATCTCGGCCACATCTTCCACCGGGCGCTCGTGGAACCAGATCCAGTCGCGCTGGCCGTGGCGGCGGGAATCCAGATACGCCATCACGTCCCGCTCGAGCCGGGGCGTCCATTCGAGGCGCTCCCAGCTCGCCGTGGGCTCGGCCATGATCGTCCGGTGGTACGTGTCGCCGTGGCTGAAGATGAAGCGGCGCCGCCGGTAGGCTTCGTTCCAGTTCACCACGCGCACGCCGGCGTGGCGCGCCGTCTCGCCGACCAGGCCCTGCGGCACGTAGATGCCGTGCTGGGACACCACCGCCTCGAAGGGCGACGCCGCAAAGAGGCGGCGCACGGCGACGGTGGTGAGCAGGGCCGCGCGGAAGTACCGGCGCAGCACGGCATCGGCGTGGGGCTCGCCGTCCAGCGTGCCGCGCGCGTAGAACCGCATGGCCCCCGCCACCGCGTGCTCTCCCACGGCGATCCCGTCTCGCACGTAGCGCTCGATCTCCGCGCGGCTTAAGGTGGCCGCGAGCTCGTCGACTTCGGCCTGCTCCGTGGCGGCGACCAGACCTCCGTACAGGTGGATGGGCAACCCCAGCGGCGCGTACGCGCGCCGGGCGGGCTCGAAGCAGACGTGACAGAGGCTCTCCTGAGGGCCGGCCCGCACGAACCGCCGATGGTCGGGGAACCACGTCGTCTCGGTCAGCTCGCATGCCGGCAGCAGCCGGTCGCATAGCAGGATGTGCACATCTGCTCCGCGGAGGGTGAGGGCCACGGCGAGAAGGCTCTCGAGAGTCACCGGCCCGGGGTGCCCGCCGACGCCAGTCGCGATCAGCACACGTGGACCGCCCCGCGCCCGAGTGCGCGCCTCGTCCCAGCGGGCGCGGTCCCGGGTCACGATCGGCTTCCAGTCGGGGAAGGCGTAGGTGCGAGCC
>JBKPAK010000272.1:0-8324 GCA_046726415.1 Candidatus Methylomirabilota bacterium | reverse complement strand
CGCCCTGCCGAGCGGCCTCGATCAGCGACAGAGCGAGTTGAATGGCGCGACTCGAGTCAGGCCCTCGACGCCGGAGCTCGTCGCGGTCGACGGTGGCGACCGCTTCGAAGTTGGCGATCCAGCGGCGGGCTTCGCTGGGCTGCACGCGCCCAGCATACCCGAGGCGCGATCGCGACACGGGGTGATTCGCAACAGGCGATCGCCGTACTCGGCGCCGCCGCTCACCGCCAGCGGCCCGGGATGTGCGCGCCGCAGTCCGGGCAGACGCCGCCGGTCGACGTCAGCCGGTCCTGCCGGACCGTGAAGCCCGTGCGCGCGATCAGGAGGGCGCGACAGGCCGGGCACCAGGTATTCTCGAACGGGCCCACGCGCCCGGGGAGGTTGCCCGCATACACGTAGCGGAGCCCGGCGGCCAGCCCGATCTCGGCGGCACGCAGGAGCGTGGCGGCACTCGTGCCAGGGCGGTCGAGCATCTTGTAGTCGGCGTGGAACGCCGTCACGTGCCAGGCGATGTCGACTGAGACGGCAGCCAGGAACTGCGCCAGGTCGCGCAGCTCGGCGTCGGAGTCGTTGAACCCTGGCACGACGAGCGTGACCACCTCGAGCCAGAACCCCTTCGCGTGCAGAAGCTGAATAGTGTCCAGGACGTTCCGCAGCACGCCGCCCAGCGCGCGGTAGCGGCGATCGTCGAACCCCTTGAGATCCACCTTGTAGAGGTCGACCCACGGTCGCAAATAGTCGAGCACCTCGGCGGTGGCGTTGCCGTTCGAGACGAAGGAACAGACGAGCCCGCGGGCCCTCCCCTCGCGGAAGACCTCGACCGCCCACTCGCTCGTGATGAGCGGCTCGTTATAGGTCGAGGTCAGAATGCGGGCGCGATGGCGGAGGGCGGCGTCGACGATCTCGGTCGGGGTCACCGATTGTGGCGGCACGCCGGCCACCGGATCGCGGAGCGCCTGTGACGTGACGTGGTTCTGGCAGTAGCTGCAGTGCAGGTCACATCCCAGCATCCCGAACGAGAGCGCCCGAGAGCCGGGGTAGGCATGGAAGAACGGCTTCTTCTCGACGGGGTCGAGCTGGAGGCCGGCCACGTATCCGGCGGGCACCAGGAGCCGGCCGTCCTCGTTCCAGCGCACTTTGCAGATCCCCCGCCGGCCGGGTGGGATCAAGCAGCGGTGGCCGCAGGCGTAGCAGCGGACCCGATGTTTCGGCAGGCGCTCGTAGAGCTCGCCCTCGCGCGCGAGACCGCCGAGAATCCCCTCCAACGTCGCCCCCGGCTGCGCCATCGCCTTTTCATGTTACCGCCAATCCAGAAGATCAGGACTCGCCCGTCCGCCGCAGGTGCGGCAGACTCCAGTGAGGATGGCCTCCAGCGAGTCTCGTCGGGACGGTCGTGCGCGCCTACGGCGCGATGCCCTGCGGCGGGCCCGGGCGTTCATCGGCGCACTCCCGAAGGCGGAACTCCATCTCCACCTCGAGGGCGCCGTCCCGTGGGATATGGTGCGGGCGAGCTCGCCCGACCCCCTGGTCGCCGCGCCGCCCTGGTGGGCCGACGACTTCCGCTTTGAGGACTTCGCGCAGTTCCGCCAAGCATCGCGCGTCTGCTTTCAGCACGCGCTGACACGCCCCGAGACCTACTCGTCCTCGGCCGCGGCGATCTTCGCCGGGCTCGCCGCACAAAACGTGCGCTACGTCGAGATTTCCTTCGACGCCCGGCGCGTGGCGCGAAGCGGGCTGTCGTTCGTCGACGCCGTCGGCGCGATCAAGAAGGCAGAGTGTCAGGGGCTGATCGTTCGCGTTTTCGGCGCGTTCTCGCGCCATCGCCACGACGAGACATCGGACAGCGAGATCCAGGCGCTGCTTGAAACCGATGGGCTCGACGGCATCGACCTGCATGGCGACGAGTCGCTGCCGACGGCCCCGCGCTTCGCCGCGGCCTTTGCCGAGGCGCGCCGACGCGGGCTCGGCACGAAGGCCCATGCGGGCGAGCTGGCGGGGCCATCTTCGGTGCGCGTCGCCCTCGACGTCCTCGGCGTATCGCGCATCGAGCACGGCCTGAGGGCCGTCGAAGACGAGAGCCTGCTCGCCCGCTTGGTCCGCGAGGCGATCACGCTCGACATGTGCCCATGGTCGAACGTCAAGCTCGGGCTCTGCCCAGACTTGCGGGCACACCCCATTCGGCGCCTGCACGACCGCGGCGTCCGCGGCACGGCGAGCACCGATGATCCCACGATCTTCGGTCACACGTTGACCGACGAGCTCGTCGCGCTCGTGGAGGTCGCCGGCTTCTCGCTTCGCGAAATTGTCGCGCTGCAAGCTGACGCCTTCCGCGTCGCGCGCCTGACCGCCGCCGAGCGGACCGCCGCATTGGATGAGCTTCGCGCGGTGGTGGCCAGGTTGTCTTCCTGACCATGCGCGCACGGCACGATGCGATGGTCTGTCGCTGTCGGGTCGGCGATGCGTTGGGACGGGTCGCAGGCTCCCGGTGACTCCACGGGCGATCGTCACATAGCGTGGTTTCG
Source organism: Candidatus Methylomirabilota bacterium (assembly GCA_046726415.1). Taxonomy (GTDB): domain Bacteria; phylum Methylomirabilota; class Methylomirabilia; order Rokubacteriales; family CSP1-6; genus CAVWFS01. The sequence continues at coordinate 5,802 of JBKPAK010000272.1, read as the reverse complement.
TGGGCGGTGGAAAACTTCGCTTCTTCGACCTCAAGGTGTATGCCTTCGCCGATCCGGAAGCGGCGGTCGGCGAAGTCTCGGCGGAGGCGCGTATCAAGGCTACGGGGCGTGTTACCTCCAGGATTATGGGCTGGTCCCGCGTGCTGTCGGCGGCACACTGAACCACGGCCGTGGGATGCGACGCGCTGACGTGGCGGCGTGGCCGTTCTGAACGGGGGCGTGATGGTCTCCTACGTCACGCTCGTCAGGTTCCCGCCCGCCGAGGGAGCCTCATGGCCGTCCTCACGCCGCGGCACGGCGACGAGAGCCCTTAGAAGTGGTAAAACTCCAACACCGAAGCCTCCACGGAGAGCACCTGAAACGGGAAGCACTGGCCCAGGCCATCTAAACTCGACTGGCGCTCAAGGCGCGCGAGAAACTCCCGCGTCATACTCTCTTTGATCTCGCCATGCTCCAATAGCGCGCGGGACAAGGGCAGCCCAGATAGGACCGTGACTCTGTGGGCAAACTGAAGCTGGAGATCAAAGAACGCCTTGGCGTACATCACGCGATTCGGCCTGGCTCCCTTGTGTCTCGCTATCGTGGTTGTTATACACGAGACGAGCATGGAATCTTCCGGCAAGCCGTGTCCGGTGCTCATCGTCGGCGCCGGTCCAACCGGTCTGGTGCTAGCCCTGTGGCTGACGCGTCTCGGCGTCGAGATAAGGATCGTCGACAGCGCCTCGGAGCCCGGGACCACTTCGCGGGCGCTGGCCGTGCAAGCGCGTACGCTGGAGTTCTACCGGCAGATCGGGCTCGCCGCGACACTCGTCGACCGCGGCCGGCGGCTCGAAGCGGTGAACATGTGGGTGGCCGGCCAGCGCGTGGCGCGCCCGGGTTTTGGCACCATGGGGGTGGGGCTGAGCCCGTTTCCGTACGCGCTGATCTTTCCCCAGGACGAGCACGAGCGCGTGCTCATCGAACACTTGGCCGACGCCGGCGTGAAGGTCGAGCGGCGCGTCGAGCTCCTCGGGTTCGAGGACGCCGGCTCTCATGTCGTCGCGCGGCTCCGACGGGCCGACGGGACCGAGGAGACGTGCGAGGCGGCGTACCTCGCGGGCTGCGACGGCGCGCATTCCACCGTGCGCGAGGCGCTCGGCATCGGGTTCCCGGGCGGGACCTACGAGCACCTGTTCTACGTCGCCGACGTCGATGCCCGCGGACCGGCGGTCAACGGGGAGCTGCACGCCTCGCTCGACGAGGCGGAGTTCGTGGCCATCTTCCCGCTGAAGGGCGACGGCCGCGCGCGGTTCGTCGGCGTCGTCCGCGAGGAGGCGGAGACGAAGCGAGAGGGATTGTCCTGGGACGACGTCAGCAAGGATCTCCTCGGGCGCATGCGCATCGAGGTCGAGCGGGTGAACTGGTTCTCCACGTATCAGGTCCACCACCGCGTCGCCGACCGATTCCGGAAGGGCCGCGCGTTCTTGCTGGGCGACGCCGCGCACATCCATAGCCCCGTCGGCGGCCAGGGCATGAACACGGGCATCGGCGACGCGGTGAACCTCGCGTGGAAGGTGGCCGCGGTGCTCCGGGGACACGCCCACGCATCCCTCGTCGACAGCTACGAGCCCGAGCGGATCGCCTTTGCCCGTCGACTCGTGGCCACCACCGACCGGGCCTTCATCTTCATCACCAGCCGGGGACCGATCGCCCGATGGGTGCGGCGGAGCGTCGTGCCACGCGTGTTCCCGATCCTCGCCTCGTTCAGGGCGATGCGCCGCCTGATGTTTCGCACGCTCTCGCAGACAGCCATCAACTATCGCGGCAGCCCGCTGAGCATGGGAACGGCGGGGCGTGTGCGCGGCGGTGACCGACTGCCGTGGGTGACGCTCGACGGAGCGGGCGACAACTTCAGGGCGCTCGACTCGCTCGACTGGCAGGTGCACGTCTACGGCGAGGCGACACCGGCGCTCGCGGAGGTGTGCCGGCAGCGGGCCCTGGCCCTGCACATCTTTCCGTGGCAGGCCGCAATGCGCCGGGCCGGGTTCCGGCGGAACGCGGGATATCTGGTCCGCCCCGACGGCTACGTCGCGCTCGCCGATCCGGCCGCGAGCGCCGCCGGCCTCCAGACCTACCTCGGCGAGCGCGACCTGCGCTTTACTCGGTGAGGGTGAGAGTAGGAGGACGACTGTGATACGGGCGTACTTTCCCGCCGTGACGTTTGTATCGAACCTATCGGGTTCATGAACGGCGCCGGCAGGCTGGCGGGCGACACGTATCGGCCATTCCAGATCGCGGACGTCAGTAATGGGTAGCCCAACATTCGCCTCGTTTGCGACACCCCACCATTCCGGATAGACTGGCGGCCATCGATCAGCCCAACCGAAGGAGGCCCTCGCGTGGCGGCTAACACCATAAAGTCGCTCCAGGCGCTCAGCGCGAAGAAGCAGGCTCTGCTCAGCCGCGAGCATAAACTCATCGCCGATCTCAACGCCGTCCTTCCAGGCCTCGGCTACCGCGTCGTCTCGGTCAGCGACGGCCAGCCTTCGCGGGCGACCGTGAAGCGGACCCCGTCGGCGACGACTCCCAAGCCGCTGTCTTGTCCTCATTGCGATCGGACTTTCGGTCGTCCCCTTCATCTCGGCAGGCATATCAGTGCGATGCACAAAAGGTCGAGAATTTCCCCGTCCCAGGAACCGCCGACGAGTGGCCCCACCCCGCCCGAGTCTGCGGCCATGAAGCCGCGTCGTCGGATGAGCCCCGTCGCCCGGCGCGCCGTTGCCCGAAGGATGAAGGCGTACTGGAAGAAGAGGAAGGCGGCCGAGCGTTCGGAGTCGAGAGCGATGCCGAGAGGACGTGACGCCAGCTCCAGGACGACTCGCCCTCGCTCCAAGGGCCGCGCTCGCCGTCGCCGGCCCGTCGCCCGCTCTTAAGGAGTGTTTGGCAATACGCCACAACACGCCCGAGGGATCAAGGAGCGCGAAGTCGCGCATCCTCCAGGGTCTCTGTGCAGGAGGGTGCAACGTTAGGCCGTACTTCTCGGCAATTCTCTTTCCTGCGAGCTCTTTTACGTAGAAATTCTGCCGGAGAAAGCTCACATTCTGGTCGTGGAAGTACGCAATGCCATCGGCGTCCGACGCCATCATAAAACCGATATCCCGATAAAATTGCTTTGAAAGCTCGAAATCTTTGACCGGCACGAACGCCTTCAGCTCAATGGTATTCAGCGTGCTTATGGCTTCCTCGAAGGTGACGCCCGTCGTTGGTGCGGAGGCGCGTTCGTCATCACACCCTCAGACTTCCTCACCCGTCGGTGGATCGTCAGTGAGTTCGGACAAGATCACCAGGTGTCCGTCCGGGTCTCTGAACGCAAACTCACGGCGCCGGTAGAAATATACGTCCGGCCCCCACTCAATACTCACCTTGTCCTGGAGCGTCGAATACAGATCGACACCAGCGGCTCAGCAAACGGTTCCCCATGGGCCGGCATCATAGGTCGCGTTGCCTCCGTGCGCAACGTGGGCGCCGGACGGAAGTGAGTTCCCGATCCGTTTGCGCCCGGCCTCGCCCGGGCTTTCACAATCATCGATCCCGATCTGAAGAACCCGCAGACCAAGCATTGGGAGCGGGCTTTCCGCATCTTCGGTCTGCTGTTGTAGACGCCGAGGACCGGAGGGCGGCTGAGCCGCGGCGGTTGCCGATAGAATGCGTTCTCTCCCGAGCCAGTGAAGCCGATATCATCTTGCCCACCGACGCTTCCGCCTGCGAAAGGGAGATCGCGATGGGGCAAGCAATCGAGGAACTGGCGCACTTCGTGGCCCGCACGCCGTGGGAGGCGATCCCCGAAGCTCTTCGGGAGCACGCCAAGCTCGTGCTGCTGGACACGGTGGGCGTGATCCTGGCCGGTTCGCGGCAACCCGAGGTGGCCGAGGTGCGGGCGCGACTGACCGCGACCGGCGGTCGGGGCGCGACCGTTTACGCGCCGGGGTGGCCAACGACGGACCCGCGTACGGCGGCCTTGCTCAACGGACTGGCGGGGCGCTCGATCGAGTTGTGCGAGGGGCACCGCTATGTCTCCTGCCAGGGGGCTGTGCAGGTCTTGCCGACTGCGTTGGCCAGTGCCGAATGGCTGGAACGGTCGGGCCAGGAGACCCTGGCCGCGCTGATTTTCGGCTACGAAGTCGCCGTACGAGTGGGGGCCGGGCTAACGGCCCGACCGATCGCCCATCAGAACGGCCAGGCCCCTCTTCTGGGCGCGGTGGCGGCCGGGGCGCGGCTGCGCAGACTGACCGGCGAGCAGATGAGCCATGCGCTCAGGATCGCCGCGATCCTCGTCCTCACACCCGGCTACACCAACGCCGTGGCGGGGGCCACCGCGCTGAACGTGGCCGGAGGGATGAGCGGCTTCGCCGGCGTGCTGGCGCCAGAGCTGGCGCTGGCCGGCATCGCCGCCCAGCCCAACGCCATCGAGGAGGCCTTCGGCCAGTTGGTCGGTGACGGGTTCCGGCCCGAGGCTTTGACCGAAGACTTGGGCCAGCGGTGGGAGATCGCCCGCAACTATTTCCGGCTGCGCGCCTGCTGCAACCCGATCTATCCGGCGCTTGACGCGCTGGAAGACATCCTCACCGATCTTGGGCCAGATCCCGCCAGCATCGAGGGCATCGAGGTGGCGACCTACCGGTTCGCCGCGAACATGCGAGAGTCCGAGCCCGTCAACTCGTTCGCGGCCCGGTACTCGCTGCCCCACGCGGCGGCCGCGCTCGTCCTGCGAGGCAACGCGGGGTATCACGCCTTCGCCGACGAAATCGTTCGGGATCCCGCGATCGCGGCCTTCCGCCGGCGGGTCACGGTTCGCGAGGATCCCGATCTCAGCGCCCACGTGCCGCGGCTCAAGCCGGCGCGGGTGACCGTTACCTTCACCGATGGCCGCCAGGTGACCCGGTTGCGAGAGAGCGCCCGCGGCGACCACGAGGATCCCTATGGAGAGGGCGAGGTCCGGGCAAAATTCCGGGAACTGGCGGGCCTGGTGCTGAGTCCGGCCGGGGTAGAGCGGGTAGAGGCCCTGGTCGATCGCCTCGATGATATCTCGCGGCTGGGAGATCTGGTTGACCTGCTGGGGAAGGATCGCGGGACCTAGCCTCCGAGGCGCGCGCTACGCGTGGACAATATCGGCTCGGAGGCTCTCGGCAAAGTCCACCACCTCTCGACGCTCCGTGCTTGGAACTCGGAGAGCTTCCAGCGTCTCCCCGAGAATGGCTCGAAAAACGTCCCAGTCACTTGCGGTAATCCCGAGGTCGCGATGGGCCGACCTCATATCGCGACCGATGTAGCGAATAGGACCACCGACCGCGGACGACAGGTACGCAGTCAAGAGCCTCTCCTCACGGAGCACGCCGAATCATGCGCTGGCCAAGGAGCTGGGGATCAGTCGGCCGACGGTGCTGTTGTGGCGGCAGCGGTACGTCGAGGGCGGCGTGGCCGGCCTGCTGAGGGATGCGCCGCGGCCGGGGCGCAAGAAGCGCATTGGGCCGGCGAAGGTGGAGAATCGTGAATGCGACGCTGCAGACGACGCCCCCAGATGCGACGCACTGGAGCGTCCGCACGTTGGCGAAGCGCCAGCGGGTGAGTCCGGCGACGGTGCATCGGACCTGGCAAGCGCACAATCTGCAGCCCCACCGCGTGGAGACCTTCAAGCTCAGCCGCGATCCGGAATTCGTGAGCAAACTGCGGGACATCGTCGGCCTCTATCTGAACCCGCCGGCGAAGGCCCTGGTGTTGAGCGTCGATGAGAAGAGCCAGATTCAAGCGCTGGATCGCACCCAG
>JBKPAK010000271.1:0-18254 GCA_046726415.1 Candidatus Methylomirabilota bacterium | reverse complement strand
CGTGGACGGACTTCGAGCGCTTCACCTCAAGAGTCAGGGCGATCGGTCGACCATCGCACGGGCCGTCGACGTGGATCTGAGGACCACGCCGATCCTCGAGTGGAGCTGGAAGACGGTTCGGCTACCCGCGGGGGCGGATGTGCGTGAGTCGGGGACCTCAGACTCGGCAGCCAACGTCCTCGTGGTATGGCCTCGCTCACCCGAGGTCATCCGCTCGCGCATCATCGCCTACGCGTGGGATACTACCGCTCCCGCCCACAGCATCGAGCGGAGTCGGAAGTCGGGCACGGTGACGTTCGTGATCGTCCGGTCTGGCCCGGTCGGGCTCGCGCAGTGGTTGACCGAGCGCCGCAACGTGCACGCGGACTACCGCCGGATCTATGGCGAAGAGCCCGACCCGGTCCGCGCCCTGGCGTTGTCCATCGACACCAACGACACGCGCGCTCCGGCCGAGGCGTTCGTCGGCCCGATCGCCTTTCGCACATCATGAGGGTGAGGGTTACCCATGGAACAGCAGCTCGCGCTTCGACAGAGTCAGCGGGTGATCATGACCCCCGCTCTCCAGCAGGCCATCGAGCTCCTTCAGCTCTCGACCGCAGATCTGCAGCAAGTGGTCCAGAATGAGTTGCTGGAAAACCCTTTGCTCGAGGAATCCACCGACCCCGGCGACACCCCGGACGGAGGTGACTCGGCTGCGAGCCCGGACCTTCCGTCGGAGGTGAGCCTCGAGGCCACGGGGCCACGCGAGCCACCGAGCCATGATTTGCCCTTCGACGTCACCGCGGTAGGGGACGACGGTCCCCCCGACCGCTCGCTGGTCGCCGAGGAGGAGCGCGAGCAGCCGTTTGAAAGCGCGCTGCGCACGGTGGACTCCCTGGGCGACCACCTCGACGAACAGCTGCGCCTATCCACGGACGATTCGCTGGTGCGCCGCGTCGGCGGCGCCATCATCGGGAACCTCGACGATGACGGTTATCTTCGGGCCGACCTGGAGGACATCGCGCGCGGCTGCGCCGCGCGCCCGGCGGATGTCCACAGAGTGCTGGCCCTCGTGCAGGGCTTCGACCCGCCGGGGGTGGCTGCGCGGTCGGTCCAGGAGTGCCTGCTGCTCCAGCTGCGGGCCGCCCCCGCGCCCGATGCCCTGGCCATCGCCATCGTCGAGCATCATTTTCCCGAACTCGGTCGCCGCCGCTACGGCGATCTCGCGCGCGTCCTCAAGGTGACGCCCGAGCAGGTCATGCAGTCCATTGAGAGCATTCACCGGCTGGAGCCCAAGCCCGGTCGGCGCTTCGACAGCCAGGATCCGCGCTACGTCGTCCCCGACGTCATCATCCACAAAGTGGGGACGGACTATGTGGTGGCGCTCAACGAGGAGGGCGTGCCTCGCCTCCGCATCAATGCCTTCTATCGGTCCTTGCTGCGCCAATCGGGCGACGAGGCGCGGCACTACGTGGAGCAGAAGGTGCGATCGGCTCTTTGGCTCATCAAGAGCGTGGAGCAGCGCCAACGCACCTTGCGCAAAGTGGCCGATTCGATCTTTCGCTTCCAGCGGGACTTCCTGGACAAGGGCGTCGCCCATCTGCGGCCGCTGGCCTTGCATGACGTGAGCGAGGACATCGGTATGCACGAGTCCACGGTGAGCCGGGTGACCGCCAACAAGTACGTGGACACGCCGCGCGGGCTGTACGAGCTGCGCTTCTTCTTCCAAAACGGCCTGGCCGCCGACGGGGGCGGCAAGGTGTCGTCCATCTCGGTCAAGACGATGATCCAGGACTGCGTGACGGCCGAGGATCCGGCCAAGCCACTCTCCGACCTCGAGATCGCCTCCCACCTGCGCGGGCGGGGACTCCACATCGCGCGACGGACGGTGGCGAAATACCGAGTCGAGCTGGGAATCCCGCCGTCGCAACATCGCCATCAACCGGTCATGACCGACCAAAGCCGCTGGCCCGCCATCGCCTGAAGCCCGGCGGAATCGGAGCGCCTTGTTGCCTGGCCGGCGGCACGCACTGACCGCCCTCGTCTCGCTTGGGCTACTTCGGATTCGGAACTCCTGGACTTGAACTCCAATCCGCGCTCGGCATCGGCCTCGCGACTGACCAGCGGGAGTTTCAAGGTGAGCAGCGAGGACACCAGCCGGCGCTTGGCCGCCTCGAGCCGATACCACGCCTGCTTGGCGCCCACACGCGACAGGTCCGGAATGACGCCTGTGAGTTGGCATGAGATGCACAGGGGCTTCGAGTCGTCGGCGGGGGCCACCCAATTGCACACGTCGTGCGCGGTGTAGTTCTCGCACAGCCGAAGGCGTTCGACCGGGACGGCCAGCGCTCGCCATCCGTGGTCTCCCTCCGGCACGAGCGTCGCCATGGACTCCCGGTGAGGGAGATAGGCGAGCATGCGCTCGCATCTCACGCATCGCGTGTTCTCGAAGAACACGAGGTGCCGGCAGTTGCCACAGTGGAAGACCTTCACGAGGGAATCCGCCCTGCCCAAGATTGCTCCTGATCTCGACGGCATCGCGGTTGCCATACTGAGCAGCCATGGTTGGTCAGGGCCACGTTTGGGGACTCCTCCTCCCGCACCGCCGCCCGCCGCGGGCGGCATGGGAACAGTTCGACACGGCGGAATTCGCCGGCAGCGTGGACCGAGCGCTGAGCCTCGTGCCCGGGCGACGCCTCATGGTCGTCCTCACGGTCGACGTCGATGAGCACATGTCCGCGCATGCCGAGCGGCTCGGTGCGATCCCGATGCTCCAGGCGGGCGATCGCGGTACTGCCCCAGCCCTGGCGGAAGCCCTGCTTCGGATCAACGACTGGGAGCCCCGGGCTACCGTGCTGGTTCTTCCACAAGCCGCGCTGGGAGCGAACCGCCATCGCCTCGCTCACCCGCTCGCCAAGGCGGCGTGGGGCGTCCGGCGCCGCCCGGAGGTACTCGTAATGATCGGTGCGCACCCAAGGGGGCCGGTCGTCCGACAGCCGTGGATCCAACCGGGTGACCCCATCAATGGTCTCGAAGACCTATGCATCCGGACGGTCAAGCGCTTCGTCCCCCACCCGAGTGCCCAGGAGGCGAGCCAGCTCTCCCAGCACGACGGGCTGACGGGGACGCAGATCATGGTGGGGATGGCTCGGCGCCTTCTGGAGTTGGGCCGACCAGGCCAGCCGAGACTGATCGACATGCCGCCCGGCGATCTTCCCTCGATGATTCCGACGCAGGACGATCGGCTGGGGGTGCTACCGCTTCCAGACGCTCTGCCGCACTCGCGCGCTCCGCGCCCTCGAGTGCTGATGACCGGGCTCTGCTTGGCCGTCGCGTAGCGCGTTCGGGATCGACAGCCGCGCCACCAGCTCGCGGTCCTGCCGTTCGAAGCGCAGCGCGCCCCCGTGCAGCCGAGCGATGCGCACCACGGCGGTCACGCCGCCGATGTGCCCGCGAGCGACGGGTGTGCCGTCCTCGCCGAGGGGTGGAACCGTGCCCGCGCACGTGTTCCGCACGACAAGCGCTACTTCACCCTCGACGCTCGTATCGACCGCAACCTGGGGCACTGGCCCCTCGGCTGGAGTGGCCGCCACCGCGTTGCGAACCAGGTGCGCGATGGCTGTGGCGAGTAACGCGGCATCGGCGACCACGGCTGGCCACGGGCCGGCCGCTACGACCACCGGCCCCAGCGCGTGCTGGGCGAGCGTTTCCTCCACGAGCTGGCGCACGTCGAGCGGCCGGACGTCCGAGGCCTCGAGGCCGAGAACGCTGAACCCAGCTGGCAGCAGCACCTCGGCCACCCGCCGGATTTCCGCACGCGCCCGGTCGAGCAGCGGGGCCGTCTGCTCGTCGCGCCCGACGGAGGTGGAGACCAATTGCAGGTTCAGCATGGCGGTGTTCAACGCTCCCCGCAGCACGTGGTCGATGGTTTCGAGCTCCGAGCGCACTACGGAGCCGACGCCCGGTTGGGAGGCAGGCCAAAACGAGCGAGCTTGTTGTAAAGCGTCTTGAGGCTGATGCCCAGCATGGCCGCGGCCTGCGGCTTGTGGTAGTTCGCCTCATCGAGGGCGCGGACGATCATCTCGCGCTCCACGTCCTTCAGCGGGATGACCTTGCTGAACTCCGCGGCGCGCGCCGAGCGCGACGTCCCGCCCAGTATGATAGGCGGCAAGTGCTCCCGCGGGATGGCCCCCTCTCCGGCCAGCACCACCGCGCGGTGCATGGCGTTTCGCAGCTCGCGGACATTGCCGGGCCACGGGTGTCGCATGAGGGCCTCTTCCGCTTCCGGGGTGAGTCCCTTGACCGAGCGATTGTTCTGAGCGTTGAAGTCCTCAATGAAAGTCGCGGCGAGCAATGGGATGTCTTCGGTCCGTTCGCGGAGCGGAGGCAGCTCGACGACGAACACGCTCAGCCGGTAGAAGAGATCCTCGCGCAGCTTGCCGCTGGCCAGGGCCTCGGCCGGCACCTGGTTGGTGGCGGCGATCACACGGACGTCGACCGTGACCTCCGTCTTGCCGCCCACCCGTCGGAAGCCCGCGTCTTCCAGTACGCGCAGCAGCTTGGCCTGGGTGGCGGCGTTCATCTCGGCCACCTCGTCGAGAAACAGGGTGCCCCCGTCAGCCAGCTCGAAACAGCCGATCCGCCGCTCGCTGGCGCCGGTGAACGCGCCTCGCTCGTGACCGAACATCTCGCTCTCGATGAGCGTCTCGGGGATGGCGGCGCAGTTGATGGCCACGAAGGGCCGGGCCCGCCGATCGGACAGCTCGTGTACCGTCCGCGCCGCCAGCTCCTTGCCGGTCCCGCTCTCCCCATGGATCAGCACCGGCGCATTGCTGGTAGCCATCAGCTCGATGAGGTGATAGACCTCCTGCATTCGCTTGGACTGCCCCACGAAGCGGCCGAAGGTGCCCCTTTGCCGGAGCTCGCGGCGCAGGAGAGTCACTTCGCGCGAGAGCGAATCCTGCTCCACAGCCTTCTCGAGGAGCAGCTGCAGCCTCGTCGCATCGATGGGCTTGGTCAGATAATCCAGGGCGCCATGCCGCATCGCCTCGACGGCGGATTCCACCGTCGCGTGGCCCGTGACCAGGAGCACCACCGGGGGACGGTTACTGTCCCGAAGCGTTTGCAAGAGACTCAGCCCATCGGTCCCCGGCAGAATCAGATCCGTGACCACGACAGCAGGCCGATAGGTCTCCGTTAGCGAGAGTGCCTCATCGCTCGATTCCGCGGCCTCGACCTCGTACCCCCACTGCCCGATGAGCCGAGCCAACATTTCGCGCTCTGCCGGCTCGTCATCGACGACGAGGACCCTGGCGCCGGAAGTTCGTCGGTCAAGCATATGTTCCCTCTCGTCTCCGGCTGGCTTGAAACTCCTGACATCGAGCAGGTTGCATGCCAAAGGATAGCTCGTTGTCTTTCGATGACTTTGAGCGCTATCCGCGAGGCCCGCCTTCGATTATTGCAGAACATACAATACGCGATGCACGGAGTACAGCTCAACGGCCGGAAGACATCACCCTGCGGAGCGTCGCTGCCGTGCCTTGACAACGTCGAGCAGAGGCTCGAGAGACTGGGGATGGTCGAAGAACTCGCGAAGAGGGGCGCCGAGCTTCGCATGCTGAGCCTTCGCCGCGCTCATGGGAAAGTCTTCCGGATAGACCGCACGTTCGAGATCCTGCCAGTCCAGGGGGGCCGAGATCAGCCCGGACTCCGGGCGGACCGAGAACGCACTGACCAGAGCCGCCCCGCAGCGGTTGCGCTCGATGTCGACCAGAATGCGACCTCGTCGCCGAGATCGGCGAACCTCGAAGGTGAAGAGTTTGGGCTCTCGCACGCGCGCCGCTCGCGCGATCAGCCCGGCGGCGGCACGCACCTCGTCGAAGGCATGAAGGGGACGCAGGGGAACCATCACATGTATTCCCCGACCGCCTGAGGTCTTCACCCAACTCCGAATGCCGTATCGGGCGAGCAAGTCCCGCAGAAGCAGCGCCGCGTTGCGGACCTCGCGAAAGGCGATCTCGGTTGGATCGACGTCAAACAACATCTGATCGGGCCGGTCGATCGCGGAGCAGGTCGCGCTCCAGGGGTGAAACGAAAGACATCCAGTATTGACCAAGGCGGCCAGTGCCGCGCGTTCGTCGACCACGACGCACTCTACCAGGGCCAGGGACAACTCATCACGCACCTGGCATCGGCCAATCCAGCCCGGAAGGCCGGGGCCCGGGCTCTTTTCGAAGCTCCAGCCCTCGAGCCCGCTTTCGCTCCGTCGGACCACGCTCGTGGGTCGATTGCGGAGAAACGGAAGCAGTTCGTCTGCCACCTCCAGGTAATAGGCGAGGAGGTCCGCCTTGGACAGGCCAGCACCCGACCACGCCGGAGACCCCACCTCCGCCAAAATGAGACGGCGACCCTCGATATCAAGCAGACGACTCGTCACGTCGGCCAAATCCTTTCGCCCTGACTCTAGCCCAGCGTATGCAGACGCCATGCCAGGCAGTCGCCTTTCGGGATCGCCGTTGCCGTGAGGCGAATCAATCGGCAGAGCACTGTTGTCCCGGCAACTTGCACGAACTCGCGGCCTCGTCGCTGGACCAGCGGTCACTGGCCCGCGGCTAAATCGCCGCGACGGATCGCGTTCGTGACGCTGACACTACTCGTGAATGACACGGCGGCCGCGACACCGGAACCAGCTCAGATCCATGCCGGTTGACCTGCGCCTGCGGCATGGTACGGTGACGTTTGTGTCTCCCCGCTTCCATTCACGCGCACCCCTGCGCGCGCGGCTTTCGCAGCGCCTAGCCATCGCCGCCTGGACCGTCATCCTACTCTTGGTCGCCGGGGACGTGGGACGCCTCGCCGCGCAGACCGCAGGATCGAATGTCTCTTCTCACCACCTCAGCCAGGGATTCAAGAATCTCGATCCGAGCTACTCGTATTCGATGCTGGATCGAGCGAGCCGCATGTTTCGCCGACTCGGCCAGGCGGCCCAGCCCCGTGGGAAGCCCTTCGCGCTGAAGGCGAACGACGGCGCGGAGCTGCGCGCCAACGGCGCGCGCGCGACGGCCACATGGATCGGGCACTCGACGTTTCTGATCCAGTTGGAAGGAATCAACCTTCTGACGGACCCTCACTGGGGGGACCGGGCGAGTCCTCTGAGCTTCGCCGGGCCGCGCCGCCTGATCGCGCCAGGCTTGCGGTTCGAGGATCTTCCGCCCATTCACGCCGTCGTCATCTCTCATGACCACTACGATCATCTGGACCCCGAGACGGTGTCCCGGATAGCCCGTACCCATGACGCGCTCTTCGTCGTGCCCTTGGGACTCCGCCCCTTGCTCTTCGACTTGGGCGCGGCGCGGGTCGTGGAGCTGGACTGGTGGGAGTCCACCGTCGTGGGCGGCCTCACCATCGTGTGTACGCCCGCCCAGCATTCCTCGGGTCGGACGTTGACTGACCAGAATCGACGGCTGTGGTCCTCCTGGGCCGTGCTCGGCGAGAGCAAGCGGTTCTTCTTCGCGGGTGACACCGGCTACTTCGCGGGTTTCAAGGAGATCGGCGCGCGGCTCGGCCCGTTCGAGTTGGCGACGGTGCCAATCGGCGGGTATAGCGCGTATGTCAGTCGCCATCCGAACCATGTGAATCCAGAAGAAGCGGTTCGCCTCTTCGAGGACGTCGGCGGACAGATCTTGGTGCCCATGCACTGGGGCACGTTCGACATGAACATGGAGCCCTTCGCGGAACCGCCAGAGCGATTGCTCCGGGAAGCGCGCCGCCGCGGCCTGGAAGCGCGGATGAAGGTCCTCGTCCCCGGCGAGACCCTTCACTGGTAGGACGCGGACAAGCAAGTCCCACCGCGTCAGCGAAGCAGAGGAGGCCCTCCAGCCGTCTGCGGCTACTTCAGCTCACGGAGGGCCTGGATCCGGTCGCCCGTCGCGGGGTGGGTCGCGAGAAATCCACCCCCACTTGGTCCGGAGCTCTGCAGCAGCCACGTCAGGGTGTTGACCATGACGTCCTTGGATCGGCCAATGCGTCGCAGCAAGGTCACGCCGTGGCGGTCAGCCTCATATTCCTCACGCCGGCTGTACCCCCGGACGATCAGCTCCCCGGCGATCGGCGTGAGGGCCCGGCTTCCAGGGACGAGCTGGTCGAGCAGGATGATTCCCAGACCGACGCCAGCGCCCAGGACTTGAACTTTGGCCACGTGCCCGAGGTCGTCATGCGCAACCTCATGAGCCAGGACGCCGAGGAGCTGATCGTCGTTCGCGCGCTCGAGCAAGCCGCGAGTCACGTAGAACTGGCCCCCGCCGGCGTTGGCGGCGTTGATACCGGGATCGTCGATCACGGCGATCTTCACCTGGTTCAGAGGCTTCGGGTGATCCATGGCCTTGACGAGGGGAATCATCAGCCGCTGGAGCCGCGCCGCCTGTTCGGGACCGAGTGGCCGCGTGCTCGGAGTTCCGGCGCGCGAGGTCGGAGCGGGAGAGGGAGAGGGAGACGGCTCGCGGGGCGGAGCCTCGCTTCCCACGGCGCAGGCTCCGCTCGCCGCGCAGGCGATGATGACCGCCGCGAGCCGCATCCACTGCATGGCTAGCTGCTCTTCTCGCGAAGCTCGTTCTTCACCGAGCGAACGCCCGGCACGGCACGAGCCACTTCTGAGGCGCGGGCGCGCGCGCCCACGTCCTTGACATCACCCATCAAGGTCACCACGCCGCGGTCGACCTGCACGTCGATATCTGCACCCTTCAGCCGCGCATCCTGCTTGATTCGCTTCTGGATCGCGTTCTTGAGATCCTTGTCCTCGGCATTGACCGCCTTGCGCTCGGCGGCGGGCACCACCTGGAGCTCGTTGCGGACCGCGGCCACGCCGTCCACCGTCTTCGCCACTTCGTCGGCCGCGCGCTTCTCGTCGGCCGTGGCTACCTTTCCGCGCAACGTCACCGTGCCATTCTGGGTATCGACGTTGATGTCGCTGCCCGAGACACGATCATCCGCGTAGAGAGCGATCTTCGCCTTCGCGGTGATCCAACTGTCTTTGGTCGCGGCGGTCGCTTTCCCGGCCGCGTCCTTAGTCTTGTCTACAGCGCGCTCGGTCTTTGTCCCGCTGTCGGTCGAGGTCTGGGCCTCGATGGCCACGGGTGCGGCGATCAGCACCGCCAGGACCACGCCAGTCATCCATTGGCTTCGCATCGGGGTCCTCCTTCTCGGCGGTGGCTGGAGCTGGCCAATTCTTAGTGGGCCGGCTCTAAGGCCCCACCGCTCGTTCTCGTGCACTGCAGCGTCGATGCCACCGGCTAAGGATCGCCCGCATGCTTCAACGCGCCCAATTGAAGGGGCATCTGAAGGGGCATCGGGCGGGGCGGGCACCTGCAGCTTCTGCAAAACGGTGAAGCAGAAAGGGCGCCCGACGTCGACGAGCTCGACGACCCCTCGGTGGGCGGCGGGCGCGACGTCGAATTAGTGTCGCTATCCCTCGCAGGGAGCGACCCAGCGCCGCGCTCGCTCCTCTCAGCTGCGGCGCACGGCCCTCCCGAGCAGATAGCCGGCGACGACGGCGATGACGAGGGCTTTTATCGGCGAGTGTTCGACGAACTGGCGGAGCTCGCGCGCCCACACGTCGAGCGGGCGGCCCGTGAAGTCGCTGATGCGATCACTCGCACGACCCGTCAAGTCCTCGGCGTACTCCGCGGCGCGGTCGAGGCCCCCCCGGACGTACTCACTGGTCTTCGCGGCCGTCTCACGTCCTAACTCGGTGACTCGACGAGCCGTGTGGCTTAGATCGGCGAGCGGGGCCTTCCTCTCATCGTCGTGGTCGGTCATCGAGGCACCCCTTCTAAGCGGTTCGTGGTCTTATGATAGCCGTCGAGAAAGCCTGCCGGGCGTGGTTTCGGCCGCGCGGCAAGGGCGCGCTCGAGCATCGCCACCGTTCCCATCAGGGCGGCGCCGAACTCGATCATCCGAAATCCCTGGCTCACCACAGCGAACAGTGGAGCGCGCGACAGCAGCACACCCGTCGCCAGGCCGCCAGCCAGCCAGGCGTAGGAGAGCCACCAGCGCTTGGGCACGCGGCGATGGAGCGCGTCCAACTCGCGTTCGATGACCTCTCGAGTCAGCGCAATGTCAGCCTGGACCTCACCTGAGCTACGAGCCATTCCCAATTCTCCGTCAGCGCTCTCAGCGTCTCCCGAGGCAGCCTGAGGTGTCTCAGGCGCCAGACGCTCCAGCCAATGGCTATAGATGACACGATCAAGACACCGCCGCCCGCGATCACCAGGTGCTCCCACGGCGCTCCAAAGAGCGGCGCAAAGCCCGCTGCGATGAGCACGACGATCGCCGCCACGATCGCGATAGCGGCGGGCACGGCCACCGCGACGGCCACCGCGGCCGTGACGAGCAGGTCGCGCACTTCGGCCAGAGCCAACTCGGCATGCAGTTTTGCGAGGCGCGCCAACTGGATCCCGAGGCCCCCACGATCGGCCTCCTTGTCGAAATCGATTCTCTGAATGACCGCCATGGTGCCATCCTCTACCGCGGCCGCGTCGGGCGCCGCTCGCCTGCTAATCCAGAGATTGCAAGCAGACCGCCAACGACTGGCCAGGGCGGCAGCATCAATCAGCAGATCGCACAAAGATAGAAGGCCAGAAGGGCGCGAGCGCGGTGGTCTGAGCCTTGCAGCCTCCCCCACCGAGACTTCGTCGGGGAACCTTCGAGATCGCCCCGGAGGAAGCATGAAGACACTGGCAATACTCGGGCTCGTCGCCGTCTCGTTCGGATGCAGTGGGCCGACCTCACCGACCCCCGATACCGCCAGCACCGCGTCTTCCACGGCGCACCTCGTGGATGGGAGCGGTCGCACAGTGGGAAAAGCCACTCTCTCGGAAACCCGCGACGGAGTTCGGGTCATCGTCGACGTCGCGGGGCTGCCCCCGGGTGACAAGGCGGTGCATATCCACGAAGTAGGACACTGCGAGGCGCCGTCGTTCGACTCGGCCAAGGCCCACTTCAATCCGACGGGCAAGGAGCACGGTCTGGCAAATCCTCGAGGACCGCATGGCGGCGACCTGCCGAACATCAGCATCGACGCGAGTGGACAGGGCCGCCTCGACGTCACCACCAACCAGATCACGCTGCGCCAGGGGCCGGCCTCCCTCTTCGACGCCGACGGCAGCGCCCTCATCATTCACGCTGCGCCGGACGACATGCGCAGTGTTCCGGCGGGGAACAGCGGTAGCCGCATCGCCTGCGGCGCCATCGCAAGCGCCGCCCGGGGCTGATGGCCAGAGCTCCAGGCAGAGTGACTCGCCGCGCATCGGGCCCGCTGGCCCCCGCGGTGCTTCGGATCCCGGCACACCTCGGCCTGGCCGCCCTGAGGCGTCTCGCCGCCGGATGCACGGCCTGCGACCTGTACCGGAGGGCGACCCAGACCGTCTTCGGACGTGGGCCCGCCACGGCGCGCGTCGTGTTCGTGGGCGAACAGCCTGGCCACGAGGAGGACCTCGCCGGAGAGCCGTTCGTGGGCCCGGCCGGGCGCCTGCTCGATCGGGCCCTGGTGGCCGCGGGGATCGACCGCTCGGACGTCTACGTCACCAATATCGTGAAGCACTTCAAGTGGGAGCCCCGGGGAAAGCGGCGAATTCACGCCAAGCCGAACGGGCGGGAGGTCGCTGCCTGCCTTCCCTGGGTGGGCGCCGAGATCGCCCGCATCAGCCCCGAGGTGATCGTGTGCCTCGGAGCGACCGCTGCGCAGGGATTGCTCGGCCGCGATTTCCGCGTCCGCGAACAGCAGGGACGCTTTGTCTCCTCGTCGCTCGCGCCGCGTGTGATGGCCACCGTGCACCCGTCGGCGGTGCTCCGCAGCCCTGACGAGGCCGCCCGGCGCGAGGAGATGCAGCGCTTCGTCCAGGACCTGCAAAGGGTCGCCTGGGTGCTCCGCCGAAGGCCGCGACACCCGAGGCGCCATTCGCTCAGGCCGTGAGAACGACCTTCACGCACCCCTCGCGCTTGTCCCGGAACATCTCGTAGCCGCGCGGCGCATCCTCCAAGGACAGGCGGTGGGTGATGATCATCGACGGATCGATGTCTCCGCGGGCGATCCGTTCCAGGAGGGGACGCATGTACCGGTGCACGTGCGTTTGCCCCATGGTCAGGGTGAGCCCTTTGGCGAAGGCGGCGCCGAGCGGCACCTTGTCGAGAAAGCCTCCGTAGACTCCGGTGATGGACACGGTCCCTCCCTTGCGGCACGCTTGAATGGCCTGGCGAAGGGCGTGAGGGCGATCGGTGGCCAGCCGCACGGCGTGCTTGGCCCGGTCCACAAAGGCATCGACCGTCGTCCCGTGCGCCTCCAGCCCGACCGCGTCGATGCAGGCGTCCGGACCCCGGCCGCCGCTGCGCACCTTCAGTTCCTCGATGAGATCGAGGGCTTCGTAGTTGAGCGTCTCCGCCTTGCCGAACGTTTCGGCAAGGGCGAGGCGCTCCGGGAAGCGATCGATGGCGAACACCCGCTCGGCCCCCAGCATCCAGGCGCTGCGGATGGCAAAGAGACCGACGGGGCCGCACCCCCACACCGCGACCACATCTCCGGGCTCGATGCGGCAATTCTCGGCCGCCATGTACCCCGTCGGCAACACGTCGCTCAGAAACAGAACCTGCTCGTCCGACAGGTCCGCGGGAACGGGGAGCGGACCGACGTCGGCAAACGGCACGCGGACGTATTCGGCCTGCCCGCCCGCGTATCCCCCGTAGAGGTGCGAGTACCCGAACAGCCCGCTGCCCGCGAAGCCGTACAGGGTCTCCAGGGTAGCGGCATTGGGGTTGGAGTTGTCGCAGAGGGACCAGAGACCCTCCGCGCAGTACTGACAGGCACCGCATGCGATGGCGAAGGGAACAACGACGCGGTCGCCCTGCTCCAGGATCCGGACCTCGGGGCCCACCTCGACCACCTCGCCCATGAACTCGTGGCCAAGAATGTCGCCGCGCTTCATGGTGGGGATGTAGCCGTTGTAGAGGTGAAGGTCCGAGCCGCAGATGGCCGTGCGCGTCGTGCGGATGATGGCGTCGCGCGGGTTCACGATCTCCGGATCGGCTACCGTCTCCACGCGCACATCCGAAGCGCCGTACCAGCACACCGCTCTCATGTCCACCTCCATGCTCGTGGGGCCATGTCGTTCATGCCCCGCCTCCGTGTTCCGGTGGCCACTTCGCCGGCTTCGAGGATCTGCTTCAGGCGCCGCAGATCGCTCTCCACTTGCTGGGACGGCTCCTCGCCCATCAACGTGGCCACGAGGGCGGCGAGCTTGCCACCCATGCATTCATAGCGCAGTTGGACGCGGATCTCGGTGCCGCGCGCGCCGGGCGCCGGGGCGAAGCGCACCGTGCCTTCATGGCGGACGTCGGAGTCCGCCCGCGTCGACCAGGCGATGACCTCGCCCGGAGTGTCGGCCGTCACCTCGGCGTCCCACTCGAGAGTGATCCCGGCTGGCCCCTGCACCGTCCAATGCGATGTCCCATCGGGCGCCGTCTTCACGGCCTGCACGTGGGTCATGAAGAGTGGCAGATTGTCGAGCGTGCGGCAGAACCGATAGACCTCATCGCGCGGCCGTCTGATGGTGGTGCTCTTCTCGACCAACAACGCCGACGGCGCTGTGGCCACTCCGCCTTGCCCGCCGGACTCCGCCGCGGTCCGCAAGCCCAGAGCGCGGTAGAGGGGACACTGACCGCGGAGGGACCGGTAGGCCAGAGCACCGGCGATGAGTCCCAGCCCCCACGAGGACCGAGAGGACGCCCGGGCCAGGGCACTGGCGAGCAAGCTTCCGCTGACGATCAGCGTCAAAGCACGCTCGGTGTCACTGACGTTCACCCTGATGGCCATACTCCCGACTTCCTCTTCCCGCGTTCCAGCCCGCCTGAGCTCCGGTCTGGCCATGCAGATCAACCGACCTCGCGAGCGCTCCACCCGCCGACGCCGGCCATGGCTCCGGCGAACTGCAGCATCCAAGGCCTCAGTACGGTGTGTCATGACGAGAGCAAAGGCGTTGCCCGCGAGGCGGCTCTGCCGGCACAGCCGTTGCTCGACACTCGGGTGACCGGAGAAGCCACGAGAGAGGACGCCATGAAGACTCGACAGCGTTACCTCGGTGTTGCCCCGCTCGCCCCTATGGCGACGACGGCCGGGTGCATTTATCGATCGAAGACGGAGACCGTCGTGCCCTCGTCCAGTCCTCCAGCGGCGGTCATCGTCACCCCGCCCGCCCAGCGCACCGTGACGTATCCGGAAGGCCGCTACGAGCTGCGGGGCGATGGGACGGCCGCCAGTCCCTACTTCTGGGTATGGCTGTCGGCGAGAACACAGCCTGGGACGATTGCGCCTCCTCCGCCGCTCCCGCGCTAACCCGCCATCGCCATGAGCCGGCGAATCCTTGGCGTGGTGGTGTCGGTGGCCATTGGCTGGCTGCTCCTGCGGGTATGGGGACGGGGGCCAACGCGCCCATCCGTCCCCAATTTGGCGATCGTCAACTGTCCCCTGCACGGCATCGCGTACGATGCGGAACGAGAGGTCTGCCCGAGCTGCGCGAAGGGGCCCAGCCGTCCACTTTGAAGAAACGACCAGCCCCGGCCTTATATGGGTCGTCGGCCTTGAATGATCCGGATCAGCACGACGGCCAATGCGATGAGCAGCAAAATGTGGATGAACCCGCCCAAGGTGTACGAGCTGACCATCCCGAGCGCCCACAAGACCAGCAGGATCACGAAGATCGTCCACAGCATCGGGGCCTCCTTCTCAGTGGATCTGTCCATCCCGGTGGTGCCGCTTGAGCGCGGCGATCACAAGCGCCCTGTCAGGGCCGAGATGACGATGACCACCAGCACCACGCCGATGACGCCGCTCGGCGCGTAACCCAGCCAGAGCTGTAAGGCCATGAGGGTAGGGCTCCAATCAACAGAAGCACCAAGATGACGAGCAATACGATGCTCAGCGTACCCCCTCCTCGTGACGTTCTGCACACATCCCCCGCTCGTCGCACAGGCCCGGCATGCCCTCAGGATTGAGGGAGTGCAACTCGCTTGCCGGATGGAACGCCGAGAGAGGTTGGGCGGAAGAGTCGGGCGCTTCGCGCCGCACCGTGCGGACCTACAGGTCGCGCGCGGGCGGGGAGTTGCCGTCGAGGATTCGCATCAGAGCGTCGGGGTCGACGGGCTTCACGAGGTACGCATCGAATCCGGCCTCGCGAGCCCGACGCCGATCGTCCTCGCGGCTGTAGCCGGTAAGGGCCACCAGGACGATGTCGGCGCTTGCCGGAATGGCGCGCAGCCGCTGCGCCACGACATAGCCATCCATGTCGGGCAGACCGACGTCGACCAACGCGAACTCCGGAGGTGCCGCGGCTACGGCGGCTGCCGCGCTCGCACCGTCACCGACCTGCTCGACCTGATGTCCCCAGCTCTCCAGCAGAATGGCGAGCGCCTCGCGGGTATCGGGATTGTCTTCCACCAGCAGCACGCGGCGGCGCTCCCGCACCGTGGGCGCCGGGGGCACGAGCGCGGCGGGCGTCGTCGCCACTGTCGCGGGCAGGCGGACGACGAATTCGCTGCCCTGCCCCGGTCCGTCACTGAAGGCGGAGACGGCGCCGCCGTGGAGCTCCACCAGACGTCTCACGAGCGTGAGACCGAGTCCGAGCCCGCCTTGGGCCCGGTCGAGCGAGGGCCGAGCTTGCACGAAAAGGTCGAAGACGTGGGTCAGGATGTCAGGATGAATCCCGACGCCCGTGTCGCGCACGCGCAGAAGCGCGGTGTTGCGATCGCGGCTGACGGCAACGACGATGCGGCCTCCCGGCGGCGTGTACTTGAGGGCATTGTCGAGCAGGTTCCACACGATCTGCTCGAGCCGCGTGGGATCTCCGAAGACGGGTACGGACTCGGCCTCGACCGCGAGGTGGTGCCGCTCGATTCGCCCGGCGTCCCGAAATGACCCGACCGAGCGTTCGACCACGTCCTTCAAGTCCACCGGTTCCCGCCGCAGCGCGATCTTGCCGGAGCCCAGGCGCGAAACATCCAGGAGGTCGTCGACCATGCGCGAGAGGTGGCCGCT
This sequence comes from Candidatus Methylomirabilota bacterium, assembly GCA_046726415.1. Lineage (GTDB taxonomy): Bacteria > Methylomirabilota > Methylomirabilia > Rokubacteriales > CSP1-6 > CAVWFS01. Next base: position 2,197 of record JBKPAK010000271.1, on the reverse strand, counting down.
CTGCCGCGCGATGATCGACCCGAGCTGGATTGTGCGGTCGTCTTCCGTCCGGGTCTGCTCGAGGACGCGGCCAGCGTTGACGATCGCGGCCAGCGGGTTGCGCAGCTCGTGCCCCAGCATGGCCAGGAATTCGTCCTTGGCGCGGTTTGCCTGTTCGGCGGAGACTTGCGCCTCTTGGGCGCGCCGCAACAGCTCGGCCCGCTCCGTCTCCGCCCGCGCCCGGGCGATCGCGGTGGCCAGGACGTTCGCCACGCTGTGCAGGAAGTTGACATCGTCCGGGGTGAAGGTCCGGCGATTCGTCGTGTGCACGCTCAGAAGGCCGTACGGCCGCGGGTGGCCGAGGATCATCACGCTCATCCCGCTGACGATGCCCGCGCGCCGCAGCAGCGGGTCGCCGCGAAAGCGCTGGTCGGCCTCGAGATCCTCGATGATGACCGGTTCCAAGTTCGAGAGCGCCTGCTCCGCTTCGGAGCCCGTTGCCGGGACGACGAGCGGCGATCCTACTGGCCATCCGACCTTGGCGCGGATCTCCAGGCGCTGACCGTCTCCGGATAGCTCGAGCACGCGGCAAAACTCCGCCCCGAGGGCCCCGCACAGGAGCTTCGCTGCTTCCTCCTGGAGGGTGGCCAGATCCGTGCCGGCTAGCGCACGTTGTCCGAGCTGGGCGACGGCGGCCTGCCGGCGCGCGCGCCCGGCGAGATCCTCGGTGATGCGCGCCAGCGCCTGCTCGACCATCTTCCGGCCGGTGATGTCTCGCCCTACCGCCTGCACTTCCATCACCGGCCCGTCGCCCTCGACGATCGCGTGGGTGGTCCACTGCGTCCAGCCGATCTGACCATCCCTTCCGACGATCCGGCTCTCGATATTCACCGTCACCTGGCTCGGCCCGAGGAGCGCGAGGTTCTTCGCCACGCGTTCGCGATCCTCGGGATGGAGCAAGGCGATGAAGCTCTCCCCCTGCAGAGCATCTCGTGGGCGCCCAAAATAGCGCTCGCACGCCTCGTTGACAAAGGTGAGACGTCCGCTCGGGGAGAAGCGACACACCAGCTCGGTCTGATCCTCGACGATAGCCCGATAGCGCGCCTCGCTCGTGCGCAGCATGTGCTCGGTGTGCCGTCGCTCGGTGACGTCCCGGAAGACCAGCACCACGCCGATCGCGCGTCCGGCCTCGTCGCGGATGGGCGCCGCGCTGTCATCGATCGGCGTCTCCGTGCCCTCCCGGCTCGTGAGGATCGCGTGACTGCCCAACCCGACCACCGCGCCCTCCCGGAGGACCTTCGCCACTGGAGTTTCCTCGCGCTCTCGTGTCGCCTCGTTCGAAATGACGAAGATCCGATCGAGCGGTTGTCCCGCCGCCTCGTGGAGCGTCCAGCCGGTCATCGACTCGGCCACGGGATTCATGAAGGTGACGCGACCGTTCGTATCGGTGGCCAGCACGGCGTCGCCGATACCCCGAAGGGTCGTGTGAAGCCAGGCCTCGCTCCGGCGAAGCGCTTCCTCGGCCCGCTGCCGGGCCACCGCCGCCTCGGCGATCGCCTGCCCCACCTCGTCGACCTCAGCGATCCCGAAGGCATCGGCACGCGGCACTTCGCCTCGCCCCAAGGCGCGGGCGGCCGCCGACAGAGCCACGATCGCGCGGGCGATGCGCCGAGCCACCAGCGAGGCCAAGCCGACTCCCAGGAGAAGCAGGAGGAGACCGCCTCCGACGACCGTCCACAGCCACCGCCGCCACGGCGCGTTGAAGGCGGCTTCGGGAACGACGAGCGTGACCGTCCAGTTCGACGTCGGCGATCGGGTGAAGGCTGCGTACACCGACTGGCCGGCTGCCGAGGGAAGCCTCGCGAAGCCATCCCATGCGCGTTGCTGGTTGCGCATGAGACCCTCATGCAGCGGCGTCGCCTGGTCCGGCCCCTCCCCTGGCAGCCGCACCACGACGGCGTTCTGACGGTCGAGGACGTATGCAGAAGCCCCTTCGGGCAGGCGATGCTGGGCGAGCACCATGGCCAGGGCCTCGGTGCGAACCGCGGCGACGAGAACCGGACCCGGCGCCCCGTCGCGGCCGGCGGGCACGGCAATGAGGATGGTGGGCTGCGCGCGCGCGTCGACGATGGCGTCGGAGATCCAGGGCCGGTTGGCCGCCACGGCCGCTCGGAAGTCTCCCCGCTGAACGATTGACGCGGCCACTTCATTGATGGGT
>JBKPAK010000270.1:0-24164 GCA_046726415.1 Candidatus Methylomirabilota bacterium | reverse complement strand
GGCGTCGTAGATATGGATGTTGTTACTGCCGGTCGTCACGTTGAACCCCGCGCCGGTCCCCAGGGCGATGTTGAGGTTGCCCGTGGTGTTGCCGACGAGGGCGGTGAACCCCACGGCGGTGTTGCCGAGGCCCGTGGTGTTGCTGAAGAGGGCGCCATCCCCCAGGGCGGTGTTTTCTTCGCCCGTGGTGTTGCTGAAGAGGGCGACGGCCCCCGTGGCGGTGTTGCTGACGCCCGTGGTGTTGCTGAAGAGGGCGCGGGGCCCCGTGGCGGTGTTGTTGTCGCCCTCTTCGGACTAACCTTGTCCTTGGCGTGCGTGCATGGGCGGTGGCTGGCGTCGAAGAACAGCTGGCGTTGATCGTAACGCGGGAGTTCAAGCGGCTCACCGGATGCCCACCACATCAGTACGTGGTCAACCGCCGGCTCGAACGAGCCAGGGTTCTCCTGGGCGGCGGCGACCAGCCGATCCCGGAGGTGGCGCTGACCGTCGGCTTCTCCAGCCAATCCCACCTGACGGCGGCCTTTCGGCGGGCCTACGTCATAACCCCGCCGCCTACCGGAACCAGCGGGCGTCGGTGCGACCGGCAGAATCTGCCGCGATCAGTTCCTGACAAAAGCAGGCGCCTTTCGTACCAATTCCTGAAAGACTCCTCACCGAGCCCATGGCATCGTGCGGGCGCACGAACCGGCACGTGCCGCTCATATGGAGGACCGGCCGACGCTGCCCGCATCGATCCGCGCGATGTCGGCGCGGCGCTCGTGCCCGGCTCGACGCGCGCGCTGACCTTTTGACGGACGGGCGTCGATCGTGATCCCGGTGGGCGAGAGCGTTTGGAGCGATGAGGTGGACATGCGCATCCGCGCTGGTCACTAGGGAGGCGGCGCCAAGCGTGGCCGCGTTCTGTTCAGCCCAAGAGGGGAGATGAGAGGAGGAACGACAGGGCGGCTTCCTTCACGGAGGCCACGGCTGGTCCAGACAGCGGGGGGCAGCGCCAGGGAGATGGTCCAGCCGGCGTTCTCTTGCCATCGGGCACAGGGAGGAGACAGATGCACAAGAGCGTTCCGGCGTCTCGGGAAGATGATTCCTGGTTCAGCGACGAGCAACTGGCCAGGTTGTCGCCGGCAGAGGCAGAAGCCTTCTGCTCTCCGGTACCGACGCGGATGGTCTCGAATGGGGAGTACATGCCGTTTGTCCAGACCGAGCAGCAGAAGCGGGTCGAGGCCAGAACCAAGGAGCTTGCCGAAGCGGCGTCCAAGAAGCTCGGGATCAGCCGGCGGCAGTTCCTGGCCGGCACTGGGGGCCTGGCCGCGTCGTTTCTGGCGATGAACGAGGTGTTCGGGCGGTTCTTCAACGTGAGTCCGGTCGAGATGTTCGAGAGGCAGGCCTTTGCCGCGAATGGGGTCCCATCGAACCTGTTCGTCTTCGACGACCAGACCCACATGGTTAGATCTACGCTGAACAACCCGCGAGGACTGAGAGCGATCGCGCAAGGGCCGGGCCCGGCATCCACGGTAGCGGGGTTCTTGACGAACCCCAACAACCCTCTAGGGCAACTCGATGAGCTCGGCAGCCCCTGGACGCCGTGGAATCCGTCGCTCGGCCAAACGCCGAATGTAGGCAGCGAGTTCCACCTCGCAAAGTACATCCAGCGGATGTACCTCGAAAGCCAGACGACGGTGGCGATCCTCAGCAACGTGACGCCGGGCACCGTCCTGCTTCCGGGAGAGGCCGAACCGCGGCCGCCCAAGAGCATTCCCGAATCCCTCGCCGGCTCGATCCTCACCACCGAGCAGACGGTCGCGGTCAGGGACTTCGTCAACGAGATCGCTGGTTCGACCCGGCTGCTGGGCCACGGCCTCTTCTTCCCGGGGGTGGGCAACCTCGAGTACATGCAGTTCCAGATCGATAACTACCATCCCGACTCCTGGAAGGGCTACAACATCAACCGGGCCGCCAAGGTTGACTTCGACCCGGAGAGCGACATGCGGCGTTGGCGAATGGACGACGAAGTCGTCGTCTACCCCACGTATGAGCTCATTGGGAAGAACCGACCGGAGGTGAAGCGAAACCCCGGCTTCTGGAACATCTGCGTCCACAAGGGGCTGTCGACGAATGCCGGTCCCGAGCCGGAGCTCGGGCACCCGGCCGATATCCCCAAGGCGGCCACCGATTGGCCCCAGTTGAACTTCATCTACTATCACTCTTGCATTCGGCCCGGGTTCTGGGTCTTCAACGCCTTGCAGGACATCCAATCAGGTCGGACGCGGGAGGGAGTGCCGGACATCCTGTGGACCACCGAGTTCGCGATTCTCTCGGAGCCGTTCCCGAACGTCTATGCGGAGATCGGAACGACCTGGGCCTCGTCGGTGGTCACGTTCCCGACTGTGGCCGCCCATATCATGGGTCAGCTCCTGAAGTTCATGGGTGAGAGGCGCATCGTATTCGGCTCGGACTCGCTCTGGTACGGCGGACCCCAGTGGCAGATCGAGGCCCTGTGGCGGTTCGAGATCCCTGAGGAGATGCGCCGCCGGTACGGCTACCCTCGCCTGGATCACGACGCCAAGCGGCTCATTCTCGGCCTGACCTCGGCCGACCTCTACGGCCTAGCGCCAGGCCCTGTCACGGAGAGGCGGCGCCGGCATGCCGGTAACCACGGCCGCCACGACGACCGGGGCCGGAGAAAGGGAGAGTACCACCCCGTACCCGAGAACTATGAGCAGCTGATCCCGCACGACCTGAAGACGCTGCTCGAGTTCCCAGGTTTTGTAAACGACAACTTCTCGAGGATGAGACGGCGGTACGTCGAGATGGGCGGCGGGCGGACCGATACCCGCCATGGTTGGATTCGCACGAGAGTCTAGCGCACGCACGTGAGGGGCGGGTCGGGAAAGGCTGTCCTTCGCCTAAATTCCATCCGCCCGACCTAGCGGTTGTCCGGGACCCTGGGCTAGCAGCGCGTCGTCGATCAAACAGCACTCCGGCGTGGCGCTGACGTGTCAGCCAACTTGCCGCGGCGATCCAAGGCGACCCCACCAGGTGGAGACAGGAGTCGGTGGGAGGAAAGGCGAGGTGGTGGGGATGGCGAGGTCGAGCGGGCGAGGTGACTCTGCCGCTCGGCGGACGTATCGATGGTGCAGGCCACCGACTTCGGGGATGGGCACGACCTTCCCCAGCTCCGGCCGCTGGACCGGTCTCCCGTCCGGCGCATCCTTGGTGAGAGAGAGGTGGGTCCGGGTGCGGTGGTAATACTTGAAGTGCCGGTGAGGATGTTTCACAGGTGGCGCTCGCTCAATACGAGGACATAGTTGAGACACTCTCCGCGGATCGAGCCGATCAGGCGTTCCGCGAAGGGATTCTGCCACGGGCTTCGAGGAGCCGTGAGGACCTCTCGGATGCGCATCCCCTTCACGCGTTGACGGAAGACGTCACGGTAGATCGCGTCACGGTCGCGGAGGAGATAGGCAGGGGCGGTGTCGTCCGGGAAAGTGTCCACGATCTGCTGAGCGGTCCACGCCGCGGTGGGATGCTCGGTGACGTTGAAGTGCAGGACCCGACGCCGATGGTGAGCGAGGACGATCAGGACAAAGAGCACCCGGAGCTGAGCGGTGGGAACGGTAAAGAAGTCGATCGAGACCAGGTCCCGGACATGGTTCGCGAGGAACGTGCGCCAGGTCTGCGAGGGAGGGGTCGGGCGCTTGGGGAGCAGGCGAGAGACCGTACGCTCGGCCCCTTCAATTCCGAGCTTAAGGAGTTCTCCATGGATTCGGGGGGCGCCCCACAGCGGATTGGCGGCGGCCATTGTTCGGACGAGGGCGATGATGTCGGCGTTGACCGGCGGGCGACCCACGGTGGGCCGGCCGGAGAGCTTGGCCCAGTGCTCGCGGAAACGGCGGCGCTGCCAACGCAGGACTGTGTCGGGAGTTGCGATCACGAGGGACTGCCTCCACCCGGCCCAGACTCTGGCTAGGCCGATCCAGAAGAGCCGGTCTGTCGTACGAAGTTTAGGCCGCGTCGTCGTTCGCTTGTAGACGGAGAGCTGGTGGCGCAAGGCCAGGTTCTCGAGGGCGAGCTGGCGGTGGCCGCCGAGTAGGAAGGGGAGGAGCCGGAGCAGATGGAGTAGGAGAGTAATCATCGAGCTGAGAAGTGGCGGAATTCGGGCCGTCAGATCAACCAGTTCCCCGCCGGACGGGGTTTTGGCGACGGACACCAGCAGCGGGGAGCGAGGGCGGAGGGCGTTGATGTTGCCTACGCTCCGTGGTGATCTGATACGACTTCGCGATCCCCCGCTGCGACAGGAGGAACTGGGGCAGGCCGGTGATGTCCTGGCCGTCGAGGAAGACCCGCCCGTGCGGTCGGCGCGAGCTCCCCCGAGATCAGCTTGAAGAACGTGCTCTTGCCCGCGCCGTTCGGGCCGATGATCGAGCGGAGCTCGCCCGGGGCCACCTCGAAGTCGACCGCGCTGACGGCGACGAGCCTGCCGAAGCTCCGCGTCAGGCGCTCCGTGCGCAGGTGAGCGGCTGCGGTCGTGATCGAGGCCCTCCGCCGTGTGGGGATGGGTTGCGACCCGCGTACGGTATCACTTTTGTCGCCTCCGTCAGCGCGCGCTCGCCTGCCGCGAGTCGTCGATGAATCGAAGCGTCTCGGCGAGATCCGGGACGATGTCACTCGACCAGGCGAGCGCCGCCTGGATCAGCGGTGTCCACCTCGCGTCCAGCGCCGCTTGCGCCCAGCGCGCGGCGAGCGGTTTCGACACCACCACGCCATGCAGCAGCGTGTAGCGCATGCGGCACATCGTCAGCACGGCGTACGATCGGTAGAACGGATGGTCGAGCCGGCGGCGACACGTGGTCGCCGGCATCCACCAGCCATGCAGCAGGCTCACGACGGCGTTGCGCAGGTCTCCGACACCGACCGGATCGATGAGCGTGCGCGGATCCGGGCCGGCGAGTGCGACTCCGTGCTCACGGACCACGTGCCGGTGAATCACCCAGTCGCGGTCGTGCGTCTCGACGGTGAGCCGACCGCTGCCACGCTCGATACAGGATGGCAATTGTCGTCGGGATCGAAGCGGCGGAGCGCCCGGCGCGGGATGTATGAGACCTCCAGCTCTCGAGCCCACCTCGACGTTCCCCTCGCGATCCGCGCGTGCATCGTGGCGAGCGCGGCGACGGCCTCGTCCGAGAGCACGTCTTCCGTCACGACGAGAACGTCGATGTCGCTGCTGTGCTCCGCGAAGTCGCGGGTCGCGAGCGACCCGTCGAGATACACGCCGACGAGCTGAGGCCCGAGCGCGCCACGCACGCCCGCAAGCAGCTCTGCGAGCATGGCGTCGACGTCAGGGTGGCCGGTCGAGTGACCTGTCGTCGCCGGGACCTCTGTCATACCCAAGCAAACGAAAAGAGGTTAGCAGTTCTTGCTCCAGCTCAAGGTCGCCCCGACCGGCACTGGAGCGCGTACGGTATCATTCCCGATGCCGGCGTTCGACACCCTTCCGGCAGGAGGCCGAACGATGAGTGGACACGCCCATTCCCAGGCGGCGGAGATCCGAGCGCGAGTCGGTCACCCGATTGTCGATGCCGACGGGCACTGGCTGGAGTTCGGCGTGGTGGGCCTCGACGAGCTCAGACGCATCGGCGGCGAGCGCGCCGCCGAGGGTTTCGCGAAATCGCGAGCCCGGATCCGCGAATCGCTGTCGATGTCTGTCGCCGAGCGGCGGCGGCGGTGGATCGCGCAGGAGGCGTTCTGGGCGTTTCCGACGAAGAACACGCTCGATCGCGCCATGGCGATGATGCCGCGGCTCCTCCACGAGCGGCTCGACGAGCTGGGTATCGACTTCTCGGTCCTGTATCCGACGGCCGGCCTCAGCCTGCCGTCGCTGCCGGACGACGTGCGCCGCGCGACCTGTCGCGCGTTCAACGTGTTCACCGCGGAGTACTTTCGCGAGTTCTCGGACCGCCTGACGCCGGCCGCGGTGATCCCGATGCACACGCTCGAGGAGGGCATCGAGGAGCTCGAGTACGCCGTCCGCCAGCTCGGCTTCAAGGTCGCGATGTTCGGCGCCCTGATCCCGCGCCCGGTGCCCGCCATCGTCGAGGAGCATCCGGCCGTCGCGTCGCTCGTCGAGCGGCGGGACACGCTCGGCATCGACAGCGAGCACGACTACGATCCGGTGTGGAAGAAGTGCGTCGAGCTCCGCATCTCGCCCACGTTCCACACGGGCGGGCGCTCGTTCGGCCTCCGGATGTCGCCGACGAACTTCGTCTACAACCACATCGGGCACTTCTCGTCGGGACAGGAAGCCATGTGCAAGTCGCTGTTCCTCGCCGGCGTCACGCGCCGGTTTCCGCAGCTCAAGTTCGGCTTCCTCGAAGGCGGGGTCGGCTGGGCCGCGACGCTCTACGCGGACCTCATCGGCCACTGGGAGCGCCGCAATCGACGCGGGCTGGAGAACACCGATCCGAGCAACCTCGACCATCGGCGGCTGGTCGAGCTGGCGGAGAAGTATGCTCCCGAGGCGATCGTCAGGGCGATCCGTGATCGCGAGGGGCTGCTCCAGGCCGAAGGATCCCTCGCCACGGGCGGCATCGAGGAGCTCGACGACTTCTCCGCATGCCGGATCGATCGGGCCGAGACCATCCGCGACCTCTTCGTGCCGTCGTTCTATTTCGGCTGCGAGGCCGACGATCCGATCAACGCGTGGGCCTTCGACCGCCGGAAGAACCCCTTCGGCGCGCGGCTCAACACGCTGTTCGGGTCCGACATCGGCCATTTCGACGTCCCCGACACCACCGAGGTCGTGCCCGAAGCCTACGAGATGGTGGAGCATGGTCTGATCGACGCCGACGACTTCCGCGACTTCACGTTCGCCAACGCCGTGCGGTTCTTCGGGACGGTGAATCCGGACTTCTTCAGGGGGACGGTGGTCGAGCAGGCGGCAGCGTCCGTGCTCGCGGACCGCTGAGGGCGCCGGAGGGAAAGGAACGCGACATGGCAGGACGGCTCGAGAGAAAGGTCGCGCTGATCACCGGCGGGGCGAGCGGCATCGGCCGGGCGTGCGCGGTGCGGTTCGCAGAGGAAGGCGCTGACGTCTGTGTCGCCGATCTCGATCTCGCCGGCGCGACGGAGACCGCTCGTCAGGTCGACGCGGCGGGACGGAAGTCGCTGGCCGTTCATGTGGACACCGCGAACGAGGCCGCCAACGAGACCATGGTCAAGCGGTGCGTCGACGCGCTGGGTGCGGTGGACGTCCACGTGGCGGCGGCGGCCGTCGGCGGCCCACGAGTGCCGGGGGCCAGCTCCTACCAGACGTACACGGTGCTCAGCATTCCCCTGGAGCAGTTTCGCCGAGTCATCGACATCAACCTCTACGGCGTGCTGTTCTCCAACCGCGCGGTGGCCCGCTGGATGACCGAGCATCGGCGCGGCGGCAGCATCATCAATCTCGCGTCCATCATGTCGAGGATGCCCTCGTCGAGCGCGGCCTACAGCGTGAGCAAGGCGGGCGTGTGGATGCTCACGAAGTGCCTGGCGCAGGAGCTCGCCGCGAGCGGGATCCGGGTCAGCGCGATTGGGCCTGGCTTCATCGAAACGCCCATGACCGCGGCCATGCGGCAGGACGAGGCGCGCTCGCGCTGGGCGATGGGCGTCACCCCGATGGGACGCTACGGCACGCCGGACGAGATCGCCGCGACCGCGCTGTTCCTGGCCTCGGACGACGTGTCGTATTTCACGGGAGAGCTGTTGCACCCGTCGGGCGGGGTGTTCGTGGGCTGAGCGGTCCCGGTCGCGGATGCTGCTCGACGTCTGATAGTCTCGCGGGGTGACTCGCTACCAGCACATCGACGGCTGGCGGTACCCCAACGGGGTGCGGCTCGCCGTCAACTTCACGCTCGACTTCGACGCGCAGCTCTTCCGCCGGGTGCTCGGTGAGCCCGCGCTGGAGCTGGCCCAGGGCGAATTCGGTGGCCGTACCGGGATCTGGCGACTGCTCGAGCTGTTCCATCGTCATCAGATCGGACTCACGATCTTCACGCCCGGCCGGATCGCCGAGCTCTACCCGGCGTCGCTCCGCGAGGCGACGCGCTGCGGATTCGAGATCGCCAACCACATGTGGGAGCATCGCGTCCCCGCGGAACCCGACCTCGAGCGGGACCACCTCCGCAAGACGACGACGGCGCTCGAGGCGATCAGTGGACGGCGGCCCGTCGGGACGCGCAGCCATCACCGTCGCGCGTCCCTCGTGCGCGACGGCTACGTCTACACGTCGAGCGGCGCGGCCGACGAGATCCCGTACTACGTCACGGACGGCGACGCGACCGTGCTCAACCTGCCGTTCCACTACGCGCTCGACGACGCGATGTATTTCCACTTCGGCTGGGTGGCGAGCGAGAACGCCGGGCAGCGCCTGGCGGATTGCGACGCTGTCCACGACATCTTCCTCGCACACTTCGAGCGGCTCTACGCCGACGCCAAATACATGAACATCTGCGTCCACGACTTCGTCTCCGGGCGCGCGATGCGCGTCAGGATGCTGGACCGGCTCATCACCGAGATGAAGCGCCGGCCGGGCGTGTGGTTTCCGACGTGCGAGACCGTGGCGCGGTATTGCGTCGAGCAGTTTCCCCCGGGACGCTGACCATGCCGTGGAAGGACCGCTACACGACCAGCGACGAGCGGACGCTCGATCGTGTCGAGTGGCCCGACGGCGCGCCCTGTGCGCTCATCGTCACCGTCGATCTGAGCCCGGCATGCGGGCCGGACGGCATCACGCCGAAAGAGCTCGAGGCCGAGGACACCGAGTACGGCATGCACGTCGGGATCCGGCGGCTGCTCGACGCCTTCGAGGGCCATCGCGTCGCCGCGACGTTCGCGACGCCGGCGATCATCGCCGAGACGTGGCCGGAGCGCGTTCGCGAGATCACCGCGCGCGGCCACGAGGTCGCGGCGCACGGCGAGCGGCACGAGGACCCGGGCCGCCTGGCGCGCGCGGAGGAGCAGGGGCGGATCGCGCGGACGACCGAGACGCTCGCCAAGATCGGCGGGGCGCGTCCTCACGGCTGGTATTCCCTGCCGCGGCCCGGCGATCGATACGCCGGCGGGCAGGTGAGCCCGCACACGATCGATCTTCTGATCGACGCCGGCTACGAGTACTTCGGCAACGGGCTCGCCGACGACATCCCGTACTACTGGGTGACGGACTTCGCGACCCGTCGCTCGCTCCTGTCGATGCCCTATTACCCGCACTTCGACGACCAGTTCTTCCTGATGTTCCCGGCGCCGGGCAAGGGCTCCGGGCTCGAGCGCCCCGCGCCGCTTCACACGAACTGGATCCGGGAGCTCGAGGCCGCGCGGGCGTTCGGCCGCTGCTTCGCGATCACCATTCATCCGCACCTTCTCGCGTGGGGCGGGCGGCTCGGGCTCCTGGAAGACGTGTTGGCGCGCGCGACGAGCGAACCGCGCGCGTGGAACGCGACCGCCAGCGCGTGCGCGCGCTGGTTCACTGCCGCGTATCCCGCCGCGACGTCGCTGCGACTCGAGCCCAGTATCTGGACAGACCATCCCGGCAGCCTGAGCTGAGAGGGAGACCGATGATCTCCACCGTGCCGAAAAGTTACGACCCGCGCGAGTTCCGCGCGCTGACGTTCCACGACGCCGCCACGAGGTTCCGCGACGGCTCCGATACGCCGCGCGCGTATCTGGAGCGCTGCCTCGAGACGATCAACGAGCGCGAGCCCGTCGTGCAGGCCTTCGTCGTGGTAAACGAGGCCGGCGGGCGCGCCGCCGCCGATACGAGCACCACGCGCTGGAGGGACGGCCGTCCGCTGTCGCCGATCGACGGCCTGCCCATCGGCATCAAGGACCTGCTCGAGACGAAGGACATGCCGACGCAGATGGGCTGCGAAGCGTATCGCGGCAACTTCCCGAAGCGCGACAACGCCGCCGTCTGGGCGCTCCGCCAGGCCGGCGCGGTGATTCTCGGCAAGACCGTCACGGCCGAGATCGGCGGATCGCATCCCGGGCCCACCACGAACCCGTTCGAGCCGGCGCGCACGCCTGGGGGCTCGTCGTCCGGCTCGGCGGCCGCCGTCGCCGCGCGCATGGTGCCCGCCGCGATCGGCACACAGGTCGGGGGATCGATCATCCGTCCCGCGGCGTTCTGCGGTAACGTCGCGCTCAAGCCGACGCAGGGCGGCATCAACCGCGGCGAGCGGCAGGCCACGAGCATGAGCACCCACGGTGTGCACGCCGGGTCGATCGAGGACATGTGGCAGGTCGCGATCGAGATCGCGCGCCGCGTGGGCGGCGACCGCGGCTGCCTCGGGCTGATGGGCCCATCGACGGCGCCGGCGGCGGTGAAGCCGGAGCGCCTCATCGTGCTGGAGACCGAGGGCTGGGCCGGGCTCGAGGGCGCAGATCGATCGGCGTTCGAGGCGCTGCTGGAGAATGTCCGGCGCGCGGGCGTCACGCTGCTGCGCCGTCGCGATCACGCCCTGATCGAGGCGCTGGAAGTTGCCATCGCGAACGGGCGCGCGCTCTGCAACGCCATCACGAGCTGGGAGAACCGCTGGAACACCCGCAACCTGGTCGACGAGCATCCGGATGGCGTGAGCGCCCGCGCGAAGGCGGCGCTCGCGAAGGCGGAAGCGATGACTCCGGACGACTACCGCGCGGCGCTGATCGAGCGCGCGACCGCGCAGCTGCGCCACGCCGCGGTCGGCCCGCTCGCCGACGCGGTGATCACGCTGTCATGCCCGGGCGCCGCGCCACTCTGGTCTGGCGACGTCCCGGGTCAGCCGCTGGCACCGCGTCCGACCGGCGACTTCGTCTTCAATGCGCCGAGCTCGATGTTGTTCGCGCCGGCGGTGACGGTGCCGCTGATGAGCGTGGGCGGCCTGCCGGTCGGCCTCCAGGTGATGGGGCAGCAGCACGAGGACGCAAGGATGACGTCGCTGGCGCGCTGGCTCCTGGAATCGATCGCGCCGGTCGTCGCCCCCTGACTCGGCCCTCCCGGGCGCGGTCAGGTGGCGGGATGCGCCTGCGCCTGCAGCTCGAGGTTCACGAGATCGATGGGCGAGGCCGTCGTCTCAAGCATTCCCAAGCTCTTCAGCCAGTCGAAGGTGCGCTGCATCTCATCGAGCGGGATGGGCGCCGGATCGCAGACCACGATGCGGCTCTCGCGGAGATCGTCGACGGTGAGGACGGCGATCTCAGGATCGTCCTTGTGGCAGTCGATGAAGTAGCGGAGATAGGCGCGCTTGTTCGCGTTGATGCGCCGCACCGCCTCGCGCACCGCGCGATTGAACGCCGCGTACGTCTGGGCGTCGACCCGCTCGGAGCCGACCTCGGTGCCATGGAAGAACGCGGCGGCCACCGTCCGGCAGCCTTTCTTCTCCGCGAGCGTCACGTACGGCTCCGTCACGGTCGTCGCCTCGATCTCGCCCCTCAGCAGCGACGCCAGGCGGTACCGGGAGCCGGCCGGAGCGCGACAGACCGCAATCGCCTCGCGCGGCAAGAATCCGCTCAGCAGGTGCAGGCCGAGGTAGTGCGTGCCGAAGTACAAGGGCAGGCCGACCGTGCGGTGCGCGAGCTGCTGTGGCGTGTAGACCGGCGAGTCGGGCGGCACCACCAACGCGCCGTACGCGACGATGGCGCGCCGGCCGAGTTGGCGGCTCTTGACGCCCGTCTCCTGGACGCGGCAGTAGTTGCCCCACTCGCACGCGTTGTACATGTCCGCCCCGCCGCGCTCGAAGAGACGTCCGTGGCTCGAGAACGGATCCACGCCCGTCGGACTATTGACGTCGCGCTCGGTCTTCCGGTCGATGCCGCCGGCCTCGCGGTCGACCCATTCGACGAGGAGCCCTTCCTTCTCGAACAACCCCTCGTCGTAGGCGACCAGCTCGGGGAGGCCCTGAAACGGTTGGGTGGATTCGAGCACAAGCTTCTTCTTCATCTCTCAATCTCCCGGTCCGAGGCGATCGAAGGCAAGCGGATCATCACGCGCACGCTCGGTGCCGTCAACTCATGTCGAACGGCGGTCGACCGCCCGAAGTCGCTCCTCGAGCGTTCCTGCCATACCTCTTGTACGCGCGCAGCCCGGCGATCTTCACGGGCCCGATGGCGATGCGGGCGGCCGATCCCCTTCGTGGCGAGATAGGACCCCAGACGGCGGAGTTGAACGTGTAGCCGACCTCACACCCGAAGATTCAGCGCGAACCCGGCGGGGCGAGAGGACTCCAGATGCCGCCGTCGCGCACGCAGGCGAGCGCCTCCTTGCGGGCGCCGCGCCAGATCAGCGTCGCGACCGCGTAGAAGCCGGGCAACATCTCGAACTCGACATGCGCGATGACTTCGAGCAGTCGGGCCGAGCCCTGTGAGCGATCTCGTCACGCATCGACTTGCGGCTCGATGAGTTCCGGCCATCGGAGCGGCGGACCAGAAGAGCCCCATCGCCGAAGCGCCCGTATAGGTCCCGCTTACTGGGGCATCGCGCATCACTTCGATGCGGCCGGCGTTGCCGGCGCGGAATGTGGCTTCCGATTGCCACACGCGACCCCACATCTCCCAGGTGGCGGTGATCGTCGCGAGCGTTCCAGGCACGAGATCCTCCAGGCCGATCGCGAGCGGCGTGTCGAACAGCGCAACCGGTTGATCCACAGTGATCGTGGGAGAGTTGCGCCCATCAGGCCCCGACCTGGCCGTACGGAGGAAGAGCGCCCTGGGCCGTTCGTTGAAGCCCCGAGCGTGCATTGGCATCGACGACGTGGCCGACCCCAGACCACGAGTCCAGCCAGGCGCGCAGCATCCTGGCTTCGGGCACATCCGCCGGCAGCTGCGCGGCGACGAGGACCGTCGTGAGTCGGGAGCGAGCGCTCACTCTCTCACAGCCGCCCTCCCACCGATGAGCGCGCGCACCTGCGCCCGCAGCTCGTCGATTTCCCGCTCCTGCCGCTGCAGCTCGTTCAGCAGCAGAACGCTCAGGAGATGGTAGCGCACCGAGGATGGGGCACCATCCGGACCTGGGTACACAAGCTCCGGGAAAACCTGAGCTACTTCCTCGGCCACGAGCCCATACTGCACAGGGCGCGAAGGATCGTCGTGTTGCAGCTTGTACCGAAAGCGCACCGGCCGGAGCCCGAGGAGCCGGCGGCTGCCCTCGCCCACATCCTCGATGCTCTCCTTGAAGCCAGCCGCCGACATGCTGGTGCCGAGCTGGCCATTGGCGTTGACGAGCACCGGCGCCCCCATGCCGATGTTGGCGCCGTTGATACCCGCGATGAAGGTGGCCGTCTGGGCGCCCACGGCGCCGATGCGGATGAGGTTGGTATCTCCGGCGGCGCCAGTGTTGCCGATGTGGATGTTGTCACGCCCCGTCGTCACGAAGGACCCGGCACTGAACCCGATGGCGATGTTGTTGATGCCCGTGCTGTTTTGGATGAGGGCGATGGTCCCCATGGCGGTGTTGTTGAAGCCCGTGGTGTTGTTCGTGAGGGCCTGGGACCCTGTGGCGGTGTTCGCGAGGCCCGTGGTGTTGAGCAGCAGGGCCCTCCACCCCAGGGCGGTGTTCGCGAGGCCCGTGGTGATGCTGTTGAGGGCTTCGACCCCCAGGGCGGTGTTTTGGCCCGCCAGCACCTCCACGTCGGTGAAGTAGCCGTACACGTCGATGACCAGATTGGTCGTCGTGAGGGGCTGTACCGAGACGGCGCCCCCCGTGCCGAGCAGGACGTCCGCCGCATTGGCCACCGTCTGGCCTGGGATGTAGTTCACGAGCGAAGCCAAGGGTAAAGACGCCCCGGCCGGGAAGACCGCCAGATGCCCGATCCCCTGGGGGTTCACGATGGTGAAGTTCAGGTCGGCGGCCACGGCGGTGGGCGGAACGCCACAGAGCCCCGCGATGGGGACGTTGGTGGTCTCACCTCCCGCCAACGGCGAACTGTTGCGCGAGTCGAATACGCGACACGGCATGAGGGGGATGTACTCGGGGCCGCTCAGGGGTTGCGCGGCGCCGGGGAGCGCCAGGCTAAGCGTCAACGCGAGCACGAGGGTCACCACCGCGGCGAACGATGCCATGAGGGGCCTCCTGGTCCGGGAGTCTCGGCAAGGCCGGCCACCTCGCCGGTCCCGCGATAGTAGCCGAGAGGCCCCAAGTCCGCATGTTGTAGCGCGTGATGAACGCGCCGATGATTCGCTCGGCCTCGGCTATGCTCTGGAACCGATGCAGGTAGATGCACTGCTCCTTCAGCGTGCGGATGAAGCGCTCCATGACTCCGTTGGCATTCGGGTCCCCGACATACGAGGGGCTGATCGTCATGCCCAGCCATTCCGCTTCGTTGATCCAGGCGTCGGCGATGTACTGGGGCCCCCGCGCACCGCGAGGCCGCGGGCCACGTCCTTGCCGAAGGCGCCGAAGGCGTGGCTCCGGCGAGCGTGGAGCGGCGTGTAGGGTCCGACGGATGGGCCTCCGGGCTGGAGTCGATGTCCGCACGGTCGCCGGCTACTGCTGTGAAGGCTCGCTCGTCTTCCGAGAGCGGGGTCGAGCGGTGGCGGTGCCGGCTCCTCCGCGCCGCGGCCAGGAGATCCTCCTGGTGACGCTGACGAAGGATGGCCGCCTCGCCGACAGGAACCAACTCGAACGGGTGGCGAGGGCCGGGGGATCGGCGACCGATTGTTTCTTCTTCTGCCACGGCTGGCTCCACGACGAGGCCGAGGCGCATCAGGAGTCAGCGCGCTTCTTCGCCCTCCTGGACGGGGTGCTCGGCCCCCTCCGCGAACCTCTCGTGCCCCTGCGCGTCGGGCTTCACTGGCCATCGAAGCCGTTCAGCGACGACACACGGGCGAGAACCGTGTCGTCGACCGGCCTCTGGCCCGAGGTCGAACGCCGCTTGGTGAACGGCTCACACCGGCGCGGCCACCACAGCGACACCGGGATCCTGCGAGACCTGTGCTTGGCGGAGGGTTCCGAGGAGCTCCGAGGAGGAGGCGGAGCTGGGACGCACTCGCCCCCCAGATGGTCCGATCCTGTCGCGAGCGCGGAGCCCCGCCGATCTCGCCGCTCCACGCGCTCAGCTTCTGGATGATGGAGCGCCGGGCCGGCGAGGTCGGCGAGCGGTTCGGACGGGAATGGATCGCGCCGCTCTGGAGCAGGCTCTCACGGCCGCCTCGGCTTCACCTGATCGGCCATTCCTTCGGGGCAAAGCTCGTGACGTCCATGGCGCTCGGCGGCGCCAGGCCCGCGAGCCTGACGCTGCTGCTCGCTGCCTTCTCCGCCTTTGCGTTCGCGCCAGCGGTCCCGAGTTTCCGCCGGCCGGGTCTCTACTATCCGGTCCTCGGTGGGCGGCGCGTGGACGGGCCGAACGTCGTGCTGCGCTCCGACCACGACACGGCGCTCGTCACATTCTACCGGACTATCATGGGGAGCGGGCAGGTCGGCCGCGCCGGGGCGGGCAATGTCGCGAGACCGGCGGGCCGCCTCGCCCGCGCGGCTATCGTCGCGGCCAGCGCCCTGGGTGCCGTCGGGGCGCGTGGGGTCGGCGCGCCCGAGGTCGATCTCCTCGACGTGCAGCGCACCGGGGTCCCCCAATACCCGATCGTCAACGTCGACGGCTCGCGCGTGGTCACGGCGCGCGCGCCCCTGCTCGGCGCCCATCGCGACATCTTCCATCGGGAGATCGCGACGCTGATTGCGATGGCGGCGGGTCTGCTCGTCGGCGGCCCCGACGGCGCGAGGCCGGTGCCTCTCGATCCCGTCTTCCAGCCGTGAGCGGAGCGCTTCTCGGCACGCACCACACGCACACGGGAGGGCAACCATGATGTTCCTGCGCGATCACGAAGGCAGCAGTAGCGTGGCGCCGCTCGAGGGAAGTTGCCAGGCGGACGCGCGGGGGAAGACAGGGCCGGCGCACTGGACGGTGCTGGCTCACCTCGCCGGCGACAACGACCTGGAGGGCGCGCTGCTCGACGACCTCCGAGAGATGGAGCGTGTGGGCTCGCGCCCGGGCGCGGTCGAGATCCTGGCCCAGCTCGATCGCGGACCGGGCGCGGACGTCTCCGCCGGCGGCTGGAGCGGCACGCGGCGCTACTACGTCACGCGCAGCTCCAGCGCGTCCCGGATCGGCTCGAAACTCCTCATGGACCTCGGGGACGCCAACACCGGCGACCCGGGCATGCTCGAGGACTTCCCGTCGTTCGGCACCAGACGGTTCCCCGCGCGGGCCTCCATGCTGCTCCTCTCCAACCACGGCTCCGGCTTCTACGTGCCGCCCGAGATGCTCTCGGCCGGCGCTGCCGGCCCGGCGGCTCCGCCAGGGCTTCTTCCGCCCAACGCGGGACTGGCTCCCCGGGCCGGACGCGCTCCGCGGCATCGCCTATGACGACGGCTCGGGCCACTGCCTGGACAACAAGGAGCTGAAGCAGGTGGTGGCGCACGCACATCGGGTCCTCGGCCGGCCGCTCGACATCGTGGGGTTGGACGCCAGCCTCATGACCATGCTCGAGGTGGCCTACCAGCTCAGGGACCACGTGCGGATCCTGGTGGGCTCCCAGGAACTCGAGGCTGGGGCCGGCTGGCCCTACTCGATGGTCTTCGGCGATCTGGTGGCGCGGCCGGCCATGACGCCGGCAAAGCTGGGGGCGACGATCGTGCGCCGCTACGCCGAGTTCTACGGAACCGACGGTCCGGACATCACGCAGTCGGCCATCGACCTCGGGAAGCTTGACGATCTCGTGACTGTCGTGGACGTGCTGGCGGGGACCCTGCTCGCGGCGCTCCCGGATACCGCCCTGGAGCAGGCGCTCTATCGGGCCTGGCGCCGGACGCTGCGCTTCTTCGACGACCTGTACATCGACCTCCACCACTTCGCCGTCAATCTCGTCAGCGCGACGAGCAGGCGCGAGGTGCGCACCGCGGCGCAGGACGTCCGGCTGGCGATTGAGGCCCAGGGGGACCGATCATCACGGAGGCGCACGGCGGTGCCCGGATGCGGCCGGCACGGGGGCTCTCGATCTACTTCCCGCCGTTCCGCGATCCATCGGTGTTCTATCGGGAGCTCGACTTCGCGAACCGGACGCGGTGGGCGGAGTTCCTGGAGGCGTACCTCACCGGCGATCCGCCGGACGCGGCCTGATGGAGGGGCGCGTGGTGTGGGTGGTGGACGGCGACACGATCCATGTGCGGGTGGGGTCGCGCCTGGAGAAATTGCGCTACATCGGCATCAACGCCCCGGAGATCGCGCACGAGACCCCCCTGACGCATGGTCTGGGGAGATGACGAGTGCGATGCCTCCCAGTGATTCGACCACCCAGCCCGCGACGAGGGGGCCAAAGGCGGCGAGGTAGCGCGCGCTGTTGAAGACCACGGCCGTACCCGTGCCGCGGACCGCGGTGGGATAGACCTCCGGCAGGTACATGGTCATCCACGCGAACTGGCCCGAGGTGAAGAAGCCGTTGATCGTGGCCGCGGCCATGAAGAGGACGAGGTCGTCGTCGATCAGGAAAGGAGCCAGGGCGACCACGACGGATCCCGCGAAGAACAGCCCGATGGTCGGCTTCCGGCCCCACAGGTCACCCAGCATCCCGAGCACGAGGTAGCCGGCGATTGCCCCGACGCTGTACAGGAGACCGGCGAGTGGGCCAGATCGTCCCGCCGTGTAGCCCGCGCGCGCGGGAACATGGCCGGCGTATTGCGGCACCCACGTTGCCACGCCCCAGTAGCCCACCATCGTCGCCAGGGACATCACCAGGAGGAGCAAGGTGTCTCCGCAGATCGGGACTCGCGAAGAGATCCGCGATGGTGAAGCGCATCAGACGCCGTTCGTCCTCGCTGAGGCGACGGCCCACCCTGGTCGTCTGGCGTGCGGCACGCCGCCGGCGATCCGCCTCCTGCCAGATCGCGGGATCCTCCACGCTCCGGCGCAGCCACAGGAGCAGGAGTGCGGGGAGAACGCCGAGCAGGAACATGACGCGCCACGCGCCGTGGCCGAGACCCCCGACGAGGAGCCACAGCCCGGAGGCGAGCAGGCAACCGACCCCGAAGGCGGACGCGAGAGCTCCCGCCGCGCGTCCGCGCCGCGCAGAAGTCCACAGCTCGGCGACCAGGGTCGTGCCCGGAGCGAACTCACCACCCAACCCCAACCCGGCGAGGAAGCGGAAGGCCAGGAGCATCCAGTAGCATTGCGCCACGGCGCTCAGGCCGGTGAATGCGGCATAGAGCACGATGGACAGCATGAGCGTTCGGCGCCGTCTGAGATAGTCGGCGAACACCCCACAGGACACTCCACCGGTGGCCCATCCGAGCAAAGTCACCGTTGCGAGGCTGCCGAAATAGAGCGGGAGCTGGTCAGGCGCGATGAGATCGCGGATGGCGGCGGCGCCGACGAGAATCAGCGCATACGTCTCATAGCCGTCGAAGAGCCAGCCGAGAGCGCAGGCCAGCAGCGCGCGCCGGGCGGCCGGGCTAGCCTGGGTCGTGAGAGGACGGGGCGACGAGGCCGACGGATCGCGGGAGGCCGCGCCGGTCCAGATCGTCATCGGTTTAGACTGGGCATATGCGACAGCCGGCAACACTATACCCTTCCATGCCATCAGCTCCTTGGGGAGGGCGTGCGAGAATTAGGCGATTACGGCAGGGGGACCGGCGGGCCGCGGACGGGGTGACCGGCCCGGCATGGCGGTCAACAAGCTCTTACGGCCTCTGCACCTTCCTTGACAGGCCCGTTGTCGGCGCTGTACCTGGAGGGCGGGGACCCCCGAGGCTGACATGGACCGTGCAACGCTTCGCTCGCTGGCGGCGACGCTTTTTGCCGACGTGGCGTCGCGCTCGCGCGATGGCGAGGGCATCACGCGTGAAAGCTACGGTCCGACGGAAAGCAGCGCGCTCGAGCTCGTCGAAGGGTTCGCGCGAAGCGAAGGACTGACGACCGCGCGCGACGCCGCGCAAAACCTCGTCATCAGCCTCCCCGATGAAGCGTTCGGCGCCGCGATCTATGTCGGCTCTCATCTGGACTCCGTCCCGCAGGGGGGCAACTTCGACGGACTCGCCGGCGTCGTCGCCGGACTGTTGTGCCTGGTCGACTTCAGGCGCGCGGGCGCCCAGCCGCCCAGGCCGGTCAGGGTGCTCGGCCTGCGCGGTGAGGAGAGCGCGTGGTTCGGCAAGGCCTACATGGGCTCGAGCGCGCTGCTCGGCAAGCTCAAGGGCGAAGATCTCGAGCTGCGTCATCGCAGTGATACGTGCACGCTTGCCGAAGCGATGGCGCGCGCTGGTGTGGAGGTCGAGCGCGTGCGCCGCGGCGAGCGCTTGTTCGACGTCGGTGGCGCCGCTGCCTATCTCGAGCTGCACATCGAACAGGGGCCGGTGATGGTGGCAGGCAAGTGGCCCACCGCAATCGTGACGGGTATCCGCGGAAACATTCGCCACAAACACGTCGTATGTCGCGGCGAGGCCGGGCACTCGGGGGCGGTGCCGCGCTGGTTGCGTCGCGACGCCGTGCTGGCAACAGCCGAGCTGATGCACCGCATGGACGAGCATTGGGCCGTGCTGCTCGAACGCGGTCTGGATCTGGTGCTCACATTCGGCATCGTGTCGACCGACCCGCGTGCGCATGCGATCTCGCGCATCCCAGGCGAAGTGGCGTTCAGCCTCGAAGTGCGCAGCCAGAACCGCGAGACGCTGGAGGCGGTCTATGAGCTGTTCCGTACGGAGTGCAACTCGGTGGCCGTCGAGCGCACGGTGAGGTTCGAGTTCGACCGCCGCCTCGAAACGCTACCAGCGCGCATGGACGAGCGTTGGGTGGGGCACCTCCTCGAACTGTCACGACGGCTCGGCCTGCCCGCCGAGACCGTGCCGAGCGGCGCTGGACACGACGCCGCGATGTTCGCCGCCGCCGGCGTGCCATGCGGCATGATCTTCATTCGCAACGAGCGCGGCTCGCATAACCCGCACGAGGCGATGGACCTCGATGACTTCGCGCGCGGCGTCGAGCTACTGCGCCTGGCTCTCAGAGAACCGCTATGAAGTCCGCCGGAGATTCATGATTACTTGCGACGCGCGTCCGCTGAAAGCTCTAACTGACCGGAGGGTGGCAAATGCTTGTGGAGTTCTGGAACGTAGATGCGGCCGGTGCCCGGGCAGCGGCGATGCCGATGAGCGTCGTCGACATTTCCAGCCATCTAGCCACCGACTGGGGTTCCGTCATTTCCGCCGGCCGATGGCACCGCTTTCCTCGGCTGGCCGCCCTTCCTCCTCGAGGAGGATCCGTCGCGTGGGAACATCGGGTTCCTTGCTTTGCGAGACAAGGCCGGACGCAGCGAACGTCAGTGGAAGAGCGTGCTGTCGTGGATGCTAGGCATCGCGGGCGCGCGCCACTTCTTGCGCCAGGATGGGTACACTTGGGTCGCACCACTCAGCGCGTTCTACCCCGAGGCGAACCTCAGCGTTGACGTCCAGGCCTGGCCGCCGCAGTTTCCGAAGGCAACACTCGTTGCCGATCGCAATCCGGCAAGCCGGGCGCGCCTGCGTCCAGACTACATCGCGTTGCGTCCCGTCCCCGGCGGCCAGGGCGTCGGAGTACGAGTTGGCGGTGGCCGAAGCGAAGGGCGTCGCCGACCAGCTTTTGGGGAAGCCGGCATGCCCTAGTGCATGGTACAAGCAGGCACGTAACGTGGCGCTGACCGTCAACGGCGAGAAGGTCGAGGTGCTCAGGCATCTCGTCGTCGCGACGCGCGTCAATCCAAACGCGATGAAGGCTTCCACCAGGAGGCTTCAGATCCGCGCATGGAATCGGCAGCGACAGCCAAGTCCAGAGACCCAACTCCCGCTGGGCGCGTATGTCGATATCGCTTCCGCGCACCGCTTCGGGATATTCCGGGCACTGCGGCTTCGCGAAAACGCATTAGCCCTTGCGCTGTCGGTGCAGCTCCGTGCCGAGACGCGCGCCCCTGAGAGCGTCATGCAGCTGGCGGATCAGCGTCTTGCCGCCCGGCCCCGACCATCCGCCGCGAGGAGGCCCTTGGCGTGAGACCTCCGGACCACGACGGCGTCGCTTGGGTTTCCGTTGCGCGCCGTTGAACGCCGTGCCTGGCGCCCCGGAAGAGCGGCTCAGCCGAAGGAGCTTGCCGCTTGGTGAGGAGCCTGCTCGATGAGACCTTTGCATCGAGAGTCGCTTCGGACTGCGATCCCTTCTTCACCACGGGTCGCCGCGCGCGGCCCCTCCATCGTCACGTGCCGGGGCGGCGGTCGGGATCCCGGCTTGTGGCCGCGGCCGCCGAAGGGGCCGCGTAGACCTCCTCCCCATCCACGAACGTCTTGAGGACGCGGATCCCGCCGAGGCGGCGGACGGGGGCGGTCAGCGGGTTGCGATCGACGATGGCGAAATCGGCCGCCTTGCCGACCTCCAGCGAGCCGGTCTCGTGCTCGCGGCGATTCACGTAGGCGCCGCCGGTCGTGTACGCGGCCAGCAGCGTCTTGCGGGAGACGCGCTCGGCCGGGATCCACGAAGCGCCGAATGGAGGGTCCGGGGACTGTCGGGTCGTCCCCACCTGGATGGCGAGAAACGGGTTGGGCGACGTCACCGGCCAGTCGTCTGCGCGATGGAGCGCCACGGGAAGAGTTGCCGGGCGCGAGCCGGTCCGATCACCGCCTCGGCGCTCTGGGTGATCCATTCGTCGGGGAACATCCAGAACGGCTGGAAATTGACGATGACCCCCAGCGCGCGGAACCGCGGGATGTCGGCCGCCGCCACCAGCTGCAGGTGGGCGATGTGGTGGCGGTTATCCGAGGGGCCAGCGCCCGATCCAGAGGGTGAGACCGGCGACGAAAGACCGCGCCCATCGGTTGATGTTCGGATTGATCCAGCTCGTGAAACCCTCCAGCTCGATCCCGCTGCCGCGGAATCCACTGATCCGGTTGCCCCGCACCGTGTTGTGGTCGCGCCAAAGTCGAAAGTCGATGCCATTTTCGAAGCTAACGTTGGCGCCCCTCCAAGGTGTTGGTCAAGAACGTGTTCCCGGTGGCCGAGCTATTAACGTTGATGGCGTCATGACGGGCGGCCACCACGCGATTGCCCTTGACTAGGTTGTTGTTGTTGAAGAAGCCTGTGAAAAGGGCGAAACAAAGACTCCCGCTGATGGTGTTGGTGATCAGCGAGTTGCCGCTGGTGTTGGGGTGATGAATGCCCGTTTTTGAAGCCGTGATTTTGCAGTTGCGCACGGTCACGCCCGTGCGGGCTTCGAGCACGATTCCGGCGATGGTCGGTGCGCCGCTGAGCTCGTGGCCGTGGCAGTTGAGCGTGATGTTGTCGGCCGCGATGTTGAGTCCGATGAGCGGGCACGGCATGGTGACCACCGGGTCGGTGCTCCTCAGCACCGTGTTTGTGATTGCACGTCCCGAGACGTCACCCCGCCGGCTCGGCGGTGAACGCCGGGTAGTCCTTCAACGTGATGGCGTTGGCCGCATCCGCGATGCGGTCCGTGGAGCGATCGATCACCGACTCGATCTCGCGACCGGAGAGCTCGACGGGGGCGCTCGCCGGATCCTGGGTCATGAACTCCGCCGACTGGATCCCGAGCGCCTGGTTCACGGCGATGAACGGGCGCATTACCCGGTCGTACTCGGCGAACGCCGCTTCGTGATCGCCGCCCGCGGCTGCGAGCTCGCCCGCCAGCACGTACGCCCCGATGAGGGCGAGGCTCGAGCCCTGGCCGGACATCGGTGAGGCGCAGTAGGCGGCGTCGCCGACGAGGACGACCCGCCCGCGCGCCCAGACGGTCATGTCGACCTGAGCCGCGATGTCGAAGTACCAGTCGGACGCCTGCGGCATCAGTTCGAGGAGGCGAGGCACCTCCCATCCGATGCCCGCATAGACGACCAACTCCCATCCGCCCGAAGGCACTGACAAGTTAGAGGTGACGTCATCAGTGCACTTTACGAGATCGCTAAGAAGCGGTCGAGATCGATGGCAACCGTCACGTTGTTCCCCTTGCCCCAAAGCGGTGGGTGCCGGTCCCTGAGTCGGCGGAGCGCGTACAGGCGAGGGGTGCCACGATCTACAGCGGTGGCAACCGGAGCGTCCCGAGGTCGGTTTCCAGGCCGTTCCTTGTCACCTAACGAAGTCCTCGAACCCTGGAAGAACTCGCGAACGATCCGACCTTCGACGGTCCGAATGACGTTGTCCGGTGATATAAATCGGACGGTCGGCAAGGCGCCTAACTTCACCGGTTGCGAGCGGTCAACAAGCGCTGATCGTATGGCTATCGGACAGCACCCGGTTAAAATCCCCCTAAATCCCAAGGAAGACACCATGGGGCAAACTATCCATAGACTCATCATACACGATCGAGACAATCAAGCTTGAATGCCGTGGCGCCGCGATAGTTGCCATACGTTGACGGCCATTCGTCCGATCGAATACAAATTGAAGAAACTCAGTATTGGGGGCCGCTATGGCGTCGATGCGTTTGACGGGACGAGACCTTCGGGGAGTTCGCCTCCTCGTTGACGAGAGCCAAGGGAGATTCGGCGCACGCTCGGCATGACGGCACCCGAAGTGTGCCAGATGGGATCAAGCCGATGCCGCTGGCCGTGAAGCTCGCACTGGTCCGCCTTCTCACCGAGGAGGAAGTGGTCGTGGGCGACCTCGTGGGCGACAATGCCCCACAGCACGCATTGGTTGTTGACGTCGAGCAGGCGGTTCGTGATGGCGAAGTATCCGCCGCCTGCGGCCTGAGCGTTGAGATGCGGGAGGTCAATCACTCCACGTAGATCGAATCCGACCGGTAGCCAATGGTGGTTCCCATCTTCCGGAAGGCGGTCGCGGCGGCATGGGCCTGTATGGTCCGAATACTCAGCCGAGCTCACTCGGTACACGGGCCGGATTGAGGCACGGTACGATTGGCTCATGACGACCGATGTCTACCCGTTGCAGGTGCTACTCGTGACCCTCGCGGGTTGGATCAACCGCCACCAACAACACGTCATCGAATACCTGGTGGAGGAGAACCGGGTCCTCAAGGGGCAGCTGAACGGGCGCCGCCTCCGGCTGACCGACGAGCAGCGCCGACGCCTCGCCGCCAAAGGCCGACGACTCGGGCGCCGGCTGTTGAGGCAGGTCGCCACCCTCGTGACGCCGGACACGATCCTGCGGTGGCACCGCCAGCTGATCGCCCGGAAGTGGACG
>JBKPAK010000269.1:0-45066 GCA_046726415.1 Candidatus Methylomirabilota bacterium | reverse complement strand
GGCGAGAAGATCCTCATCAATCACGATAAGGGTGGGTTCCAGGGAGGCTTGCTTACGATCGAGCGGATAAAACTCCTGGGCCTCAGTTCCGACCGCATCTTTGCCTGCGACCTCGATAGCCATGAGGGCAAGGCCGCCCTCACGCTCCTGACCCGCGACGCCCAAGAGCGGAGCATTGATGCCACGCCGCTCGGAGCCTTCGTCAAGCACCTCAAGAGCTGTCGGTCAATCGACGAAGTGAAGTCGAGATGCATGTCGCTGATGGCGATCCGGTGAGCGAGAGAGCGATGCCTACGATTGGACGCTTCGTCACTGATCCCCAGGGCGGCGGCTACTGCCAGATCGACCTGGACAGTGGCCAACAGATCATGGTGACCATCAGAAAAACGTCTCCAGAGATAGCTGGCTGACGATCGAGGTGTTGAAGTTCCTGGGATTCGGCTCGGATCGCGTCTTCGTCTGCAATCTGGACAGCCAGGAAGGGAAAACCGCACTGGCGAAGCTCACCCGTGATGCCGATACGGGGAACGCCTTCGCCACGCCCCTCGAAGCCTTCGCCGCGTACGTGAAGGATTGCCGGTCAGTCGAGGAGGTGAAGACCAAATGTATCGCGCCGCTGGGCGAGGCCCGGCGCGAAAGGTAACCCTTGGAGTTTCGTGATCTGCTGCTCGGCCTCGTCCTCGTCTGGCTTGCCGCCAAGCTGGCGGGCGAGGGCATGGAGCGGATCGGCCAGACCGCCGTCCTCGGCGAGCTGCTGGCGGGCATGATCATCGGCCCAGGTGTGTTGGGCTTGGTCCATGAGTCGCAGGTGCTTCACGCGCTCGCCGAGCTCGGCGTCCTGATTCTTCTGTTCGAGGTGGGTCTGGAGTCCGACCTTGGCGACTTGCTGCGCGTGGGCCTCCAGGCGACCCTCGTCGCACTGGTCGGTGTGGCGGTCCCGTTCGCGCTCGGCTACGGCCTCATGCACTGGCTCGGCCATCAGCCGCTCGTGGCCGTCTTCGTCGGGGCAACCCTCACCGCCACCAGCGTTGGCATCACTGCCCGCGTGATTGCTGACCTGGGACGTCTTCAGGATGCTGCCGCCAAGGTGGTGCTCGGGGCGGCGGTCGTGGACGATATTCTCGGGCTCATCATCCTGGCGGTCGTGACGGGCATCGCGCAGACCGGACACGTCTCTCTTGCGGCGATCGGGTCGCTGTCGACGAAGGCGGTGGTGTTCCTGGTCGTCGCGATTCTGGCAGGGATCCGGCTGGCTCCGGTTCTCGTGGGTTGGATCGCCAGCATGAGGGCCCGAGGTACACTGATCGTCTACTCCGTGGTCTTTGCGGTGTCGCTTGCTGCCGCCGCCGACCTGATCGGGCTGGCGACGATCATCGGGGCGTTCGCGGCCGGACTGGTGCTGGCGACGACCGAGCGCCGGGAACACATCGAGCAGCAGATCAAGCCGGTCGCCGATCTTCTGGTCCCGGTGTTCTTCGTCACGGTCGGGATGAAGGTCCAGCCGTCGACGCTGAATCCGTTCGCCGAGAACGCCCAGCTCGGCGTCGCCATCGTGCTGACGGCCGTTGCCGTCGGTTCGAAGCTCGCTGCCGGGCTGGCGGTGTACAAGCGACGGGTTCGGCGATGGCCGGTCGGGGTTGGCATGGTGCCCCGCGGGGAGGTCGGTCTCATTTTCGCCGGCGTCGGCCTCTCCGCGGGGGTGATCGCTGAGGATTTGTACTCCGCGCTGGTGGTCGTGGTCATGCTGACTACGTTCCTGGCTCCGCCTTGGCTGAAGGCCCTGTATGGAGAGGAACGACCAGGCTCCTCGCCTGAAAATCTACCGGCTCCGCCGTCCGAGCGAGGCCCGAACGACGGGCGCAGCGGCGACGCGGACACCTGAGCCATAATGCCCTGACTCCCGAGATGAGCTCCCAGAGTCACGTGTCCTCACCTGGCAACGCGCTGCGCTGCCGACCGGCCCTCGCCGGGCGTCTCTCGGCGGTTCTCGCGGCCGTCTGCCTCATTGGCGGGGAAGGCGTAGCGCCCGCCAGGGCGGCGCCAGCCGTCGTATACGCGGCGCCCATCGAGGGCATGATCGACCTTGGACTTGCCCCCTTCGTTGAGCGCGTGCTCGCCGAGGCCACCGAGGCGAAGGCCGAGGCGGTCGTGCTGGAGATCAACACATTCGGCGGACGGGTCGACGCCGCCGTTGTCATTCGTGACGCGTTGCTCCGGGCTCGGGTTCCCACCGTCGCCTTCATCAACAAGCGCGCGATCTCGGCAGGGGCCTTGATCGGCCTGGCCGCAGAGAAGATCGTCATGGCCGAGGGCGGCACCATCGGCGCCGCGACCCCGGTTCAGATGGGGGGCGGGGGCAACGAAGGGAAGCCCGGGGACGAGAAGAGCATCTCGTACATGCGCAAGGAGTTCCGCGCGACCGCCGAGGCGCGAAAGCGGCCGCCGCTCGTGGCCGAAGCGATGGTCGATCCCGATGTCGTGATCACGGGCGTGATCGACAAGGGCAAGCTGCTGACGCTGACGACGACCGAAGCGCTGAAGCTGCGGGTTGCCGACGTGCGCGCCGATAGTCTCGAGGCCGTCCTCGAGCATCTGAGGCTTCCCGGTGCGGAGGTCCGCCGGCCGTCGGTGAACTGGGCAGAGCAGCTCGTGCGGTTCTTCACGCATCCGGTGTTGAGCTCGGCGCTGATCACCATCGGCATCCTGGGCATCATCGTGGAGCTGCGGACGCCGGGCTTCGGCGTCCCCGGCGCGATCGGGATCGCCAGTCTCGGCCTGTTCTTCTGGGGCCACTGGCTGGTGCGCCTGGTGGGCTGGGAGGAAATCCTGCTCCTCGCCCTCGGCGGCGTCCTGCTGGCACTCGAGATCTTCGTCATCCCGGGGTTCGGGCTCACCGGGATCCTGGGGATCCTGGCCCTCCTCGGCGGGCTGGCGCTGAGTCTGATCGGAGCCGGGGCGACGGGCACGGGCGTGCTTTATGCGATCGGTCGGGTGTCACTGTCCCTCCTTCTCGCCATCGTCGCGTCGCTCGCACTCCTCAGGTTCCTGCCACGCCTCCCCTACGGGCGCCGGCTCGTGCTCGACACCGGGCTGACCGCGCGGGCAGGGTACGCGTCGGCGCCCGAGACCGACCAGAAGTGGGTCGGCAAGCGCGGGACAGCAGCATCGCCGCTGCGACCGGCGGGCATCGCCGACCTCGAGGGCCAGCGCGTAGACGTCGTCTCCCAGGGCGAGTACATCGAGACCGACACGCCGATCGAGGTGGTGCGCGTGGATGGTAACCGGATCGTCGTCCGCCGGGCGCTCGGTGGGCGGGACAAGGGGTAGGAGCCATGCTCGGATACGAGGTCGGCCTGGCCGGTGTCCTGGTCCTCGTCGTCGTCGCGGTGGTGATCGTCCTCTACCTCATCCCGATCCCGCTCTGGATCGCGGCGTGGGCGGCGGGCGCGTACGTCGGGCTGCTCACGCTGATCGGCATGCGCCTGCGGCGGGTGCCGCCCGGCACGGTCGTGAACGCCCGGATCAGCGCGGTGAAGGCCGGGCTCGACATCTCGATCAACGACCTTGAGGCCCACTATCTGGCTGGGGGCAACGTGGTCCGTGTCGTCAACGCGCTCATCTCGGCCGACAAAGCCAATATCCTCATGCCGTTCAAGCGGGCAGCGGCGATCGACCTGGCCGGCCGCGACGTGCTCGAGGCCGTCAAGATGTCGGTCATCCCCAAGGTGATCGAGACGCCCAGGATCGCCGCGGTGGCGAAGGACGGCATCCAGCTCATGGCCGTGTCCCGGGTGACCGTGCGGACGAACCTCGACCGGCTCGTCGGTGGGGCCGGCGAGGAGACGGTGATCGCCCGCGTCGGTGAAGGCATGGTGAGCACGATCGGTTCGGCAACCACGCACAAGGAAGTACTCGAGAACCCGGACCACATCTCCAAGCACATCCTGAGCCGGGGTCTCGACGCCGGCACGGCCTTCGAGATCCTGTCGATCGACATCGCCGACGTGGATGTCGGCGAGAACATCGGCGCCAAGCTCCAGATCGACCAGGCCAACGCCGACAAGCAGATCGCCCAGGCCAAGGCGGAGGAACGGCGTGCCATGGCGGTGGCTGCCGAGCAGGAGATGCGGGCGCGGGTCGTCGAGGCGGAGGCCGAGGTGCCGCGCGCCATGGCCGAGGCATTCCGCGGTGGCAACCTCGGCATCATGGACTACTACCGCATGAAGAACGTGCAGGCCGACACGGCGATGCGCGAGTCGATCGCCGAGCCCGGCGACGAGCGGACGCCGCCACCGACCACGAGGCCGTAGTCGCGCATGGAACAGCTACTTTTCCTCGTCGTCCTCGTCGCGGCGGCGCTCGTCAACATCCTAGTGCGCTGGGCGCGTCAGCGCGCCGAGGCGCCGCCGCGCGACTCCAGGCCGGAGCGCCCGGGACCGCGCGACTCCGGGCCGGCGCGCCGGCGCCCGACCGAGAGGCGCGAACGTGCCGGGACCGCGCCCGTCCGAGCCCCTGCGCCTCGCCCTGAGCTCCCAGTCCTCGTCCCGCGGAGATCGCCGCTGCCGCCCCCGGCGACGCTCGCGCGCCGTCGTCGGCCTGTGCACCGGCGGCTCGGCCGCCACGCCGACCTCCGCCACGCGATCGTCGTGATGACGATCCTGGCCCCGTGTCGAGCGCTCGAGGGGGACTCAGGGCTTCGAAGTGGCTAGCGGAAGTCGGCGCGTCATTGTCGTGGGAAAGGAGATCGACAGTTCGTGGCGCCGTACACGTCACGGCTACGACGATGGCCGAGTACTTGATGGAGCAGGAACAGGACACGCTCGTCGTCTACGACGACCTCACCCGGCACGCCCGGGCCTACCGCGAGCTGTCCCCCGGCGCTGTTCGAGGAGTGATCGAGAATGGGTGCGTCAGTCGATCATGTGTGCGGTGCGCCAGGTGGGTTGTCGTCGGGGTGGGACGCAGTGGGACGCGACCTGCCCCGTTTTGCCGCATTCCGCACGATCGCGTCGCGCAAATTCTCAAGAAATCGAGGGTGGGGGTCATTGAATCCCTCACCATCGTCGAGCGCCCCGCCTCGGGTCAACACGGCCGGTTCCAGCCGCCGGATCCCGTGGGGGCTTGGCCTGGGGACCGCCGATGGTGTACAGTTAGGTGTACGGCACAGTGTGCAGGAGGATGGCGCTGAAGCAGCTTTCGATGACTGACGCCAGGCGCGAGTTTCTCAGGCTGCCCGAGCGCCTGGCCAGGACCCCGGAGCGCGCGATCAGCGTCACGAGCCGCGGCGAGCCGGTCCTGGCCGTAATGCCCTGGGATCTCTACGAGAGTATCATCGAGACGCTCGACATCCTGGCCGACCGCGACCTGGCGAGCACGCTGCGCGACAGCCTCGAGGATCTCCGCGCGGGTCGGCTCATCGACCACGACGAGGTAGGACACCGGCTCGGCCTCTAGGCGGCGGTGCCGGTGACCTACCGGGTCCGCTGGACCGAAACCGCTGTCGAACTCCTCGAACGCATCCCCGACCGCCGCATTCAGCGCACCGTATACACTCGCACCGGCCAGCTCGATCACGATCCCGAGCAACAGGGCAAGCCCCTGCTCGGCGAGCTGGCTGGCTTCCGCAGTGTGCGAACTGTCGGCCAGCGCTACCGCATCGTGTACCAGATCCAGGCCGATGAGGTCGTAGTCGCCGTCGTGGCCGTCGGCCTCCGCAAGGACGGCGACAAGAACGATGTCTACGCGCTAGCGAAGAAGCTCCTCAAGCAGGGTCTCCTCGGTGCGCCGAAGGCCTCGCCCGGCCGGCGCCGATCATGATTTCGCCGCTGACGACCCCGCCACGACGCCTCTCTGCCGCGGTCGCTTCATGGGGCGGGCGGCCGCGGCCAAGGACTGCACGCGGATCCCGCCAACGGGCACTGTTGGCCGATGGAGCCATGGGTTAGTGGCAGATAGGTGGCAGGTCATGCTACTTCCTGCCACCCTCTGCAACTGGCCAACCGCATCATTGCGACCTTCTTCACGTCTCCGACAACCGCAGCAAGTTCAACGTCGCGCTCGGGGTGGAAGCCCAGGGGTTCTGCCGCTTGCCGTAGCGCGGCGCTTCCGAGCCCTCGGCACCCAGCATCGCCCGAGCGTCCCACGCGGTCGCCCCGGCCGGAAGGACGCACCGGGCGTTTCGAGCCAGCGTGGTAATTCGGGCCGGGAGACATGGCGATGTTTTGCTGGACTGGCCCTTCGCGTATATTCCCCCCTCATGAGCCGTCGGCGCGCCGCCGGTCGCGCGTTGGTCCTGTTTCTCGTCGTGTCGTGGTGGCCCGGCGCAGCCTCCGCCCAGGCACCGCTTCTCGATCCAGCCCTCATGCCGCGAGCCCGGGCAGAGGGAACAGTACGAGCCATCATAGAGCTCGGCGGACTGAACGTCGTCCCCGAGGGCTCTCTCCGCGACGAGGTTTGGGTCAGGGCGCAGCGTCAGAGCATCGCCGCGGTCCAGGATATCGTCGGCCAGGCTCTCCGTGGCCTCCGCCATCGTCTGGTGCGACGGTTCGAGACCGTTCCCCTGGTGGCGATCGAGGCATCGCCCGACGCGCTCCGGGTGTTGGAGTCGATGCGCGGCGTGGTGCTGCGCGTCTACAAGGATGCGATCGAAGCACCGGCCCTGGCCCAAAGCGGCCCCCTGGTGGGGGCGCCGGGCGCCTGGGATGTTGGCCGGGATGGGTCCGGCACCGTGATCGCGGTCGTCGATAGCGGCGTCGACGGAAACCATCCGTTCCTCGCCGGCAAGGTCATCGAGGAGGCCTGCTTCTCCAGCAATGAGCCCGGCCGCAGCGTGACGGTGTGTCCCAACGGACAGGAAACGCAATTGGGCACCGGGGCTGGGGGTCCGTGTTCGATCCCGGCCTGTGATCATGGAACTCACGTGGCCGGTATCGCGGCCGGGGCGGGATCGAGCTTCTCCGGCATCGCTCGAGGCGCCAGAATCATGGCGATCCAGGTCAACTCGCGATTCACCACATCCGCCGACTGCGGCGGCCCGCCACCATGCGCGAGGATTTGGACATCGGACATGATCGCCGCCCTGGAACGAGTTCACCGCTTGCGGGCCGTCCACAACTTTGGCGCCGTGAACATCAGCATTGGGGGGGGGCGGCTTTACCGCGCCCTGCGACGATGACCCTCGGAAGTTCATCATCGACAATCTGCGCGCGGCGGATATCGCGACGGTGATCTCGTCGGGAAACGGCGGATTCACCAACGCCCTCAGCGCGCCCGCCTGCATCTCGACGGCGGTCAGCGTGGGAAACACGACGAAATCCGACACCGTGGGGGAGACATCGAATGTCGCGTCATTCCTCTCGCTCTTCGCCCCCGGGACCTCCATCGCCTCATCCGTGCCCGGCGGCGGCTTTGCCTCCTTCGTCGGGACGTCGATGGCGGCCCCGCACGTGGCCGGCACCTTTGCGATTCTCAAGCAGGCAATTCCCGGCGCGACCGTCGGTCACCTGCTTCAGGCGCTCCAACTGACCGGACGCCCCATTGCGGATGTGACGGGCATTGTGAAGTCGCGCGTCCACGTCGACGCGGCGCTCAGCGCGTTCACCCCATTCGCGGCAATCGAGGCCAACGGCCCCGCCTTCAGGGCTGGCCAGGCGCTCACCCTGAACCTCACCGCGGAGAATCCGCCGGGGAACCCGACCTTCGATCTCTACGTTGGCGCTCTGTTCCCTGACGGCAACAGCATCGCGTTTTTGACTGCGCCCAACCTGTTCGGCGGAGCCGGACAGCTCAGCAGCCCCGCTGGGGTCAGACCGATGATGGCGTTGGGGGCCGGTGTCACGGTCAACACGGTCGTTCTCCAGTTCGCGTTTCCGGCTGCGGCCTTCCGGCCGGAACATACCGGGCCTTCGCGGCGCTCGTCCGGCAAGGCGCGCTCGCGGACAACGCCTGGAACGACGGGGATCTGGTCTGGTTGGACGTCGTGGACGTCGCCTACGCCCCGTGAGCGGCTCGGTGACGAGCAGGCCGCGCGGATGGCATCATGGTAACCACGGGCGCACCCTGCGCGGCTCAATGGCATTTGTCCTGCACCAGGCTGGGCCGCGAGGTAGGAGTCTGCGTGGCAAAGGTCTTGATCGTCGACTCCAAGCAGTGGGCGCGTTCTGCAGGCGGGCCGTCCTCTGGGCGCCTCGGTCGCCCTGCGGAAGCCGATCGGCGTGACGGAGCTGGTGGCCGCGGTCCGCTGGACGGTGCGGGAGCAAGCGAGCGCCCCAGGACATCGGAACATGACAATATGTTTGGTGGGGCGCTGCTCACGAGGAACACTCGAGCCATTCGGTTCTGGCCAAACGGAGGGAGGACGGACGTGATGACGACGACGAGTCACCGGGTGTGGGGTCTGTTATGGGTCGGCGCATTTGTCGTATCCGCCCTGGGGTGTGCTTCGACCAGCGAATCCGCGCGATCGGTCGGGCCAACCGATCTCGCGAGTCTTGCCGGGACGTGGCAGGGGACCGCGAGCGGCTCTCAGGGGTTGAGTCAGCCCGTCACCATGAGACTCGGCGCGGACGGGACGTTCACGATGACCGGAGGGGTCTACACCAGCCAAGGCAACGCGGAGGTCAGGGACGGCAAGCTCCTGCTCGTCGCGCGGAGCACGACGGGTGCGCAATCAGCGGCCCCGACAGCAACGGCGGTCCTCTCCGAGCGGAGAGAGCCCAGCCAAGTCGTTCAGGTGCTGACGGGATCGGGGGCCAGCGCAGCAGGGCCGTACTCGTTCGTGGTGAGCCGACCCAAGGAGTAGGCCAGCGAGACGGGGCGCCTTGAGGACGTCGCCCACGCCGGCCCTTCCCGCCGTACATGGAAGGGCCGGCACGACCGCCCGCCGCACATGGGAGGGCCGGCACGACCGCTCGCCGCACATGGGACGGCCGGCATGACCGCTCGCCGCACATGGGAGGGCCGGCATGACTGCCCTCGATGCCCGACTGCGCCGCTCGCATGCTAAGATCCTCTGCGTTTCGCTGAGGCAGGGCTACAGCGCCGTCGCGCGCCGGGCTTGGCGTGATGGGCGCATCATTCACCTTCGCCTCACCGTGATGGGCGCGTCATTCACCTTCGCCTTCACCATGGCCTGGTACCAGGACAGTCCGGAGGTCGTGCGCCGCCGCGTGGCGGCTGGGTAGTCGACCAGGTCCGCTCCGGGCGGATGAGCCGTCCTCTCGCCGACCTGAAGCTGGAAGGGCTCCAGACGCGAACGGGACCACGACCGTATCTGCACGACGTGTCCCTTCATGTGCGCTACGGTGAGTTCTTCACCATCCTGGGACCGCCGCATTCTGGCAAGACCGCGCTGCTCCGAGCGGTGGCGGGCTTTCAACCCCTGGCCGCGGGGAGGGTGCTCGTCGATGGTCGAGACGTCAGTGGCGTGCCACCCGGCCAGCGGAGGATCGGATTCGTCTATCACGAGGGCGCGCTGTGGCCTCACCTCACCGCGCGCGAACACCTCGCCTTCGCCCTCGAGCACCAGGAGTCGCCCGTGCCGGAGATCGCACCGCGAATCGAGATCGTGCTCGGCCGTCTGCGGATCGGCGATGTCGCCCACGAATATCCTCCGCGTCTCTCCACGGACCAGCGGCGCCGGCTCGCCCTGGCGCGAGCCGTTGCCGCCGAGCCCCGCATCCTCCTCCTGGACGAACCGCTCGCGCACCTCGACCCCATCGCCCGCAAGGCGCTGAGGCTCGAACTGGCCAAGCTGCACGGCGATCTGGCCGTGACGACGCTGTGCGCGACCCGCGACGCCGCGGATGCCCTCGCGCTTTCGAACCGCCTCGCGGTCATGCACGAAGGCCGACTCCTGCAGGTGGGTGAACCCGAAGAGGTGTATCGCCATCCCGTGAGCCAGCCGGCCGCGGAGGCGCTGGGTCCGGCCAATTTCCTACCGGTGCGCGTCGTTGAGGTCCGCGAGCGTGGAGTGGTCGTGGAAACCGAGCACGGCGACCGGGTTCCCGTGGCGGGCATCGGCGCCTTGCGCGAGGGGAGTCATGGGCTCCTCGTGCTTCGCCCGGACACGGTATCGTTGACAGAGGCTTCGATGGCGCGCGGACCGGGGATTCCCGGACGCATTGCCCTCCGCGTGTTCGAGGGCGCCCGCTACGTCTACGAGGTCGACATCGGCGTGCGCGCGCCCGTGCGAGTCGAAGTGCCGGCAACCATGGACGTCCGGATCTTCCGGCTCGGCGAGCGTGTCCGCATTGAGCTGAGCAGCGACACGGTCGCCCTGGTTGAACGAAGGGACTAGATCCACTCCTTGGCCCGCTCGACGGCCCGGCGCCACTGCGCCAGCCGAGCTTCGCGATCGGCCGCGCCCATGGTCGGTACGAACGTGCGCTCCACGAGGCGATGGGCGGCGAGATCGGCAGGGCTGCGCCAGAGCCCGACTCCGAGTCCCGCCAGGTAGGCTGCGCCCAGCGCCGTCGTCTCTGTGATTCTCGGCCGCTCCACGCTGACGCCGAGCACGTCGGCCTGGAACTGCATCAGGAGGTTGCTGACGACCGCCCCCCCATCGACGCGTAGCTCGGACACCGGCGTTCCTGCGTCGGCCACAATCGCCCGGAGCACGTCGGCCACCTGGTAGGCGATGCTCTCCAGCGTGGCGCGGGCCACGTGGGCAGCGGTGGTTCCGCGGGTGAGGCCCACGATGATTCCCCGGGCGCGTGGATCCCAGTGAGGCGCGCCGAGTCCCGCGAAGGCCGGCACCACGAAGACCCCGCCTGAATCGGGCACGGACGCGGCCAAGGCATTGACGTCGGAGGCATCCCTGATGATCCCGAGCCCGTCGCGAAGCCACTGGATGGCCGCACCGGCCACGAAGACAC
The DNA here is from genome assembly GCA_046726415.1 of Candidatus Methylomirabilota bacterium. GTDB lineage: Bacteria > Methylomirabilota > Methylomirabilia > Rokubacteriales > CSP1-6 > CAVWFS01. Next base: position 34,192 of record JBKPAK010000269.1, on the reverse strand, counting down.
TGCCCTCCAGCGCGTACTCCGTGGGCTGGGCCCCGAGCTTCCAGGCCACCGTGGTCAGGAGGTTGTTCCGGCTGACGATCGCCTGAGGGCCCGTCGGCATCAGCATGAAGCACCCCGTGCCGTAGGTGTTCTTCACCATGCCGGGGCGCGTACAGAGCTGACCGAAAAGCGCCGCCTGCTGGTCGCCGGCGATCCCAGCGATGGGGAGCGGCCGACCGAAGAGCGCGCGGTCCGACTCGGCCGCCACGCCGCAGCTCGAGCGCACCTCGGGGAGAAGCTCGCTGGGCACCCGGAAGAGGTCGAGGAGCATCGCATCCCACTCGCCGCGGCGGATGTCGAAGAGAAGCGTGCGCGAGGCGTTGCTGACGTCGGTCACGTGAACAGCGCCCCGCGTGAGGCGGTTCACCAGCCAGGCGTCGATCGTCCCGATGGCCAGTTCGCCCGCCCGGGCGCGGGCGCGCGCCCCGGGAACCCGATCGAGCAGCCAGGTGATCTTGCTCGCCGAGAAGTAGGGGTCGAGGAGCAGCCCCGTCCGTTGCCGGATCTCCCCCTCGTGACCGGCGCGGCCTAGTTCGGCCAGGAAGTCGGCGGTGCGCCGATCCTGCCACACGATGGCGGGGTGAAGCGGGCGCCCAGTTGCACGCTCCCACAGCACGACCGTCTCGCGTTGATTGGCGATCCCGATGGCCGCGATGTCCTCCGGACCGGTGTGCGCTTCTGACAGGGCCCGTCGCGCCGTGGCCAGCTGCGTGGTCCAGATCTCCTCGGGATCATGCTCCACGAAGCCGGGTCTGGGGAAGCTCTGCGTGACCTCCTGCTGCGCCATGCCGGCGATGGCGCCGGTGTCGGTGAAGACGATGGCCCGCGAGCTGGTGGTTCCCTGGTCGAGGGCGAGGAGGCACGGCATTCAGGGAAGGACGGGCGGCGTCACAGGATGTAGGTCTTGTCTTGCTCCAGGAGGACGAGGCGGCCGGCGCCCTCGATGCGCGACAGCTCTCCGGCCGTTTCCTCGTAAAAGGGCGCCTTGATGTGGAAGATCCACACGGGAATGTCAGGGGGCAGCTTGTCGAGCTCTCGCTCGACGAGTCGCGGCGTCATGTGCTTGGCAAGGGCCGCCAGCTTCTCCAGCCGGTTGGGGAATGAGCACTCCAGAATGATCGCGGCCAGGCCGCGCCGGTCGCGCGCGGCCTGCCAGATCGCGGTCGTCGGTGCCGTGTCGCCGGAGTACACGAGCCCGGTGCGGCCGTCGTGGACAATGAAGCCGCTGGTGGGGACGGAGTGGTCGACCGCGATGGGCGTGACCCATAGGTCTCCGACCCGTTGCTCGCGACGCTCCGCGAGGTCACGACACGCGAGAACGGGCGCGCGCGGCGGTATCGCCGCGAAATCGGGCCAAAGGTCGTTGTTGAAGACTGAGGTGCGCAGCGCGGCTACTACAGGCGCGATGCTCAACACCGTGACCGGCCGGGCGGCCGGCCGGCCCTCAGCCTCGCTGACCAGAGCCAGTGTCTCGGCCAGAAAGGCCAGTCCCGTCGTGTGGTCGAGGTGCGAGTGCGAGATCAGAGCGTGCTCGATGGAGAACTGCTCGGGGATGTCCAGCGCGGCGGCCACGGTGCCGGCGTCGAGGAGCGTGCGCCCATCGATCAGGAAGGCTGACGGGCGTCGATGGACGCCGACGCTGCCATATCCGCCCAGCACGCGGAGATTCATGTAGGGCGAAAGCCTAGCAGGTTGCCGCCTTCGACGCTATGTGTTAGAACACGCGCATGAGCGCGGAATTCTTTGATTATCCGACGATGGCGCGCGCCTTGATCCTCGGGGACAGGGACACGGTGGCGCGCAAGACGCGCGAGGGCCTCGATGCGTCCCTCGATCCTAAGGAGCTGATCTTCAAGGGACTCATCCCGGGTATGGACGTCGTCGGCGAGAAATTCCGCCGCAACGAGTACTACGTGCCGCAGGTGCTGCTGTCCGCCCGGGCAATGTACGCCGGCCTCGACCTCCTCAAGCCTCTCATCACCGCCGCCGCCAAGAGTGACGACTATCACGGGATCGTGGTGATCGGGACGGCTCAGGGCGATCTCCACGACATCGGTAAGAACCTCGTGGCCATGATGCTGGAGGGCGCGGGCTTCAAGGTCGTCAACCTCGGGCGGGACGTGGCGCCCGAGAAGTTCGTCGAAGCGGTGCGCGAGCACGACGCCACCATCGTGGGCATTTCCGCCCTCATGACCACCACCATGCCCGCCATGAAACGCACCGTCGACGCCCTGATCAAGGCGGGGCTGCGGGAGCAGGTCATGGTCATGGTGGGCGGTGCGCCCGTCAGCCAGGCTTTCGCCGATGAGATCGGCGCCGACGGCTACGCCAAGGACTCCACCTTGGCCGTGGTGAAGGCCAAGGTGCTCATGGGCGTGACGGCGAAGGTGCGGGCGACGGGGTCGTGAAGGCGCGCGGGTGGGAGGTCGTCGAGCGCGTCCGCCGCGGGGAGATCCTCCTCTTCGACGGCGGCTACGGCACCATGCTCTTCGCGGCCGGGCTCCTCAACGGGGCGTGCCCGGAGCTGTGGAACGACACGCATCCCGATGTGGTGCGCGGCATCCATCGGGGCTACTTCGACGCGGGGAGCGAGATCGTCGAGACCAATACCTTTGGTGCGACGCGCCTGAAGCTCAAGGAGTACGGGATCGGCGACCGCACGCGCGAGCTGAACAACAAGGGCGCGCGGTTGGCCAAGGCGGTGGCCCCTTCTGAGCGCTTCGTCGCCGGGTCCATCGGGCCCACCAGCTGCGTGCCCGCGGAGTTCGGGGTCGGGGACAACGTCGCCACCGACAACGAGTACTACGAGAACTTCCGCGAGCAGGCCGAAGCGTTGGCCGAAGGTGGCGTCGACCTGTTTGCCGTCGAAACCATGATGTTTCCCCAGGAAGCCGCGGCGGCCATCCGCGCGTGCAAGGTGGTGACCGATCTTCCCGTCATGGCCACCATGTTCTTCCAGTACGAGGAGCTGCACGATCGGGATCGGACGATGTGGGGCGAAAGCCCGGCCGAGGTGGCCAAGGGCCTTCTCACGGCCGGAGCCGACATCGTGGGCATGAACTGCGGGCGGGGGCCCGACCGCGCTATCGCCATCATCCGGGAGATGCGGGGCGTCACCGACGCGCCGCTCGTCGCCTATCCGAACGCGGGCCTGCCCGTCACCAGAGGTGACCACGTGGAGTACGAGCTCGGACCAGAGGCGATGGCCCGCGAGTATCCGTCGCTCCTCGACGCCGGCTGCAATATCGTGGGTGCCTGTTGTGGCTCCAACCCCGAGCACATCCGCCGCATCGCCGAGGTCGTTCGCGCGCGTACCGCGTAGTGTCAGCTCTTCTCGACGCGACACCGAAGGTTCTCCGCGACATCGCCCTCGAGATCGACCCGGCCGAAGTCCTGCGCTTCCAGGGGTATAAGGCGTCGAGCGGCCCACCATCGCCGGCCGTCTCGAAGCTCTTCGACGAGGCGATGGCACTGGGCCGACGGCTCATGGCTCCCGCGGCCGTCGTGCGCTGGCTGCCGGTGATCGAAGGCAGCGCCGACGCGCTGGAAATTCCGGCAGAGGTTCTGAACATTTCCGGCATCGGTGCTCGGTGGGGACGCGTCGAGCTGGTCGCCGCGGCCGTCTGCACCATCGGTGACGCGGTCGAGCAGCGCGTACGCGAGCTGTGGAACGCGCGCGAGCTGCCCTTGGCGGCGATGCTCGACAGCGTCGGCTCGGCAGCCGCGGAGAGCCTCGCCGAGTACGTGAACGACGTGCTCTGCCACGAGGGCCTCGCCCACGGGCTCCGCGTTACCAACCGGATCAGCCCCGGCTATGGCAGCTGGGATGTCCGCGAGCAATCCCTCCTGTTCCGTCTCTGCCCCGGAGCGGCCGTGGGCGTGGCGCTGAATGCGGCGTGCTTCATGACGCCGGAGAAGAGCATCACGCTGCTCGTCGGAGCGGGCGTGACGGCGCACGTCGACGACTATTTCAGCCAGTGCGCACGTTGCTGGATGGCGGCGTGCGCCTACCGCCGCGTCCCAGCTCGCCGTCGCGTCCATCGCTGACCGGAACGCCTGCTTCCTGGACCGCGCCGGACGGCTGAGGGCATCGGGGGGCATGTCGAGCCCCCCTCCGCGTAGCGCCGGGGCGGGCAGGGCACCCAAAACGGCCAGCCAGATCGAGAGGCGTCACGGCTGCGCCGGTGCGCCTCGAGCGTTGGGAGGCGGGGGGCATTCGAGACCCCCATGTCAGTTTGGTACGATGCGGCCAATGCCTGCTGCCAACATCATCCTGATCGGTTTCATGGGAGCGGGGAAGTCGACGGTGGGGCGGCTCCTGGCGCGCCGCCTGGGACGATGCTTCGTGGAAACGGACGACATGGTCACCGGCCGCCAGGGACGCTCGATCCCCGAGATCTTCCGCCTCGATGGTGAAGAGCGCTTTCGCCAGCTCGAAGGCGACGCGCTGGATGCCCTCGCCCTCAAGGCCGGCGACGTCATCGCGACAGGCGGAGGCCTGCCGTGTCGGGAGGGGCGGATGAGCCGGCTTCGCGAGTTGGGCACGGTCATCTGGTTGAAGAACGATATCGGCGTCGGCTTCGAGCGTGCCCGTCGTTCCGGTACGCGTCCGATGCTCGCCGGTCGCTCGCGTGAGGAGATCGACGCCCTCTATCGGCAGCGCGAACCCTACTACCAGCAAGCGCATCTCACCATCGATACCACGGGGCTCGGAGTGGATCAGGTCGTCAGCCGCCTCCTTTCAATCCTGAGGACCTGCGACGGGACAGCGCGTGCCAGCCGTTTCTGATCCCGATCTGATGGCTCTGGGCGTCGCGGCGGCGGCCCGCCGCATCCGCAACGGCACCGTGTCGCCGGTGGCCCTCGTCGATGCGTGTCTGGCCCGCGTGCGCGCGCGCGACCGCGCTATCGAGGCCTGGGTTCACGTGGACGAGCCGGGCGCCCACGCCGCCGCTCTCGCCGCCGACCGGGAAGCCAAGGCGGGCACGTTGCGGGGGGTCCTGCACGGCATCCCCGTCGGGATCAAAGACATCATCCACGTGGCCGCAATGCCCACCCGGGCGGGAGCGCCGGCGTTCGCGCACTCGGTGCCCTCCACCGACGCCATTGCCGTGGCGCGGCTGCGCGCGGCGGGAGCAGTCATCGTCGGGAAAACCCACACCACCCAGTTCGCCTCGCGCGATCCGGCACCGACTCGCAATCCCTGGAACCGCCAACACACTCCCGGTGGTTCCTCGGCGGGCTCGGCGGCCGCGGTGGCCGCCCGCATGGTCCCGCTCGCGGTCGGCACACAAACCGGCGGCTCGGTGCTGCGGCCGGCCGCCTATTGCGGCGTCGTCGGCTACAAGGGCACCTACGGGGCAATCCCCGCGGACGGGGTCATCCCGCTGGCGTGGTCCTACGATCACGTGGGCATCCTCGCCCGCTCGGCGGAGGACGCGGCCCTCGCCTTCGAGGTGCTGAGCGGTGACCGCGCGAGGATTGCGGTTCCCGCGCGAGCCCCCCGCATTGCCCTCGCGCGAGAGCTCATCGACGCCGCGCAGTCGGAGGTGGCCGCGCAGGTCGTCGCCACGGCCGACGCCCTGGCGCGAGCGGGGGCCACGATCAGCGAGGTGAAGCTTCCGCTGTCATACGCGGAACTGCGGGCCAGGGGCCACGTTGTGCTGGAGGCGGAGGCGGCGGCCTACCACGCCGAGGCCTTCGCCGGTCACGCCGACGAGTATGCTCCGGGCATCCGCGCGATGGTGAGTGCCGGGCGGGGGCATGCGGCCACGGCCTACATCGCCGCGCAGCGGGCCCGCCTGCTCTTCCGCGACGAGGTGATGCCCCTCCTCGCCAAGTACGATGCGCTCATGACGCCGGTGGCCCCTTCGACCGCGCCCGCGGGGCTCGGCTCGACCGGCGACCCATCGCTCTGCGCGGTCTGGAGCTGGACCGGCGTTCCGGCCATCGCGCTGCCCAGCGGGATCGATGGGCAGGGCCTGCCCCACGCCATTCAGCTCGCCCAGGCGACGGGGGCCGATGCGCATCTTCTCGGGGTGGCCGCTTGGTGCGAGCGCATCATCGGGTTTGCCGCGGCGCCGGTGTTCTGATGCTCGACCTCAAGGTCGAGGGCGCCACCGTGATCGACGGGACCGGCGTGGCTGGTTGGCGCGCGGATGTCGGGATCCGCGACGACACGATCGTGGCGGTCGGGGATCTCTCGCGCGAGCGCGCGGGCAGTCACTTGCGCGCGGCGGGGAAGACAGTGGCGCCGGGCTTCATCGACATGCACTCGCACTCCGACTGGGCGCTGTGGGCCAATCGCCGGGCGGAGTCGAAGATTCGGCAGGGCGTGACCGTCGAGGTGGTGGGGAACTGCGGCTTCTCGCCAGCTCCGGCGTCCACCGAGTTCCTCGAGGACCTGAGAGAGTTCGCCCTCCGCGTTCCAAGCGGCATGGACTTCGGCTGGCGCTCGTTCGGCGATTACCTCCGCGCTTTCGATGGCGAAGGCCTCGGCCTCAACGTGATTCACCTCGTCGGCCACGGCACCTTGCGGATCGCCGCCATGGGCTTTGCTCGACGCCCGCCCGCCGCTCGGGAACTGGGCCTCATGCAGCGCTTGCTCGACCAGGCCATGGACGCCGGAGCCTGGGGCTTGTCCACGGGTCTCATCTACGCGCCCGGCTCCTTTGCGACCACCGAGGAGATCGTGGCGGTGGCGAGTGCCGCGGCCCGTCGGCGAGGGTTGTACGCCAGCCACATTCGGGGAGAGGGAGCGACCCTGCTCCCCGCGGTCGACGAGGCCATTCGCGTGGGCAGAGAGAATGCGATGCCCGTGCAGATCAGCCACATCAAAGCGTCCGGGCGTCCGAACTGGGGCAAGGTGGCCGCGGCTCTGAGCCATATCGACGCGGCGCGGGCCGACGGCATCGACGTTATGGCGGATGTCTATCCGTATACCGCCTCCAGCACCACGCTGCGGACATTGCTGCCGGACTGGGCGTTGGAGGGGGGCGTCGAGGCCATGCTCGAGCGACTGGGGGATCCCGATGCACGCGCCCGCATCCGCCGAGACATCGAAGCCCCACCCAACGGGCAGGGCGTCGTCGAGCGCGTTGGCTGGGAAAACGTGGTGATCTCGTGGTGCGCGCGGCGCCGGGACGCGGAGGGGAGGCGCCTGTCGGAGATCGGACGCGCGCGCGGCATGGATCCGCTCGATGCGGCCTTCGAGCTGCTGCTGGACGAGCGCGGTCGAGCGTCCATGATCCTCTTCCAGCTCGATGAGGCCGACCTCCGCCGCGCGCTCGGCCACCCCCTGGTGATGATCGGCTCCGACGGCTCGGCCCTGGCCACCTATGGTGAGCTGTTCGAAGGCAAGCCCCATCCCCGCAACTATGGAACGTTCCCGCGCGTGCTCGGAGAGTACGTGCGGGAGCAACGCGTGCTCTCGCTGCCCCAGGCCGTGCACAGAATGACGGGGCTTCCCGCCCGGCGCCTTGGCCTCGAGGACCGCGGGGTAATCAAGGTAGGCGCCAAGGCCGACTTGGTGGTGTTCGATTCCGCCCAGGTGGTTGATCAGGCCACATACGAAGATCCCCATCGCTACCCGCTGGGCATCGAGCACGTGCTCGTCAACGGGCGCTTTGTGGTCAAGGACGGCGAGCATTCCGGCAGCCTGCCTGGTCGCCTCCTCACGCCGCCGTGAGCGATCGCGCGAGGCGCTCGTGAAGATCGGTGGCGTTTTTCTCGACCTGCTCGCGCCGCTGGGCGCCGACATCTCGATCGAGGAAGGATTGACGCGAACACTGCGTCGTCTCGTCAGGATCACCGGCGCCAGCGGGGGACGGCTGATGTTCGCGCCTCCCCGGGGCCACCCGATGGTGGTGACGGTGGCAGCCCGGGGACCGAGCCCGACCTTGGAGCGGGTCCTGCGCGAACATACCGGCGCCAATCCCCAGACCATGCGCCTGACCAGGGTGAGAGTGCCCAGCCCTGGTGGACGCCACATGGCTGTCCTGAGGGCTCCGCTCGGGGGGGGCCTCCGCGTGGGAGAGATCGCCCTGGTCGGCGCGCCCCAGGCGATCACCCGCCGGGCCTTGCCGCCAAGCTTCCCGCGCGAGCTGGGAAGAGCTCTCGAGCGAGTCTGGTGGCTGCATCAGCGCGCCATCCGCATCCAGGTTCTGAACGTCGTCACCGAGCTGGGGAGCTCGCGCCGCGCGCTCGACGAGGGGTTGGGCGCTTTCGTCGACGGCCTCGCCCGCCTGGTGGACTTCGACGCCGTCGGGATCTTCTTGTACGACCCCGATCGCGATCAGCCTGAAGGGATCGATCTCTGGGGGCGCCACGCGCACTCGGCTGGTGGCGGCCTCGCCCCGATGCCGCTCGACGGATCGCTGTTGGCGCAGGTGGTGGCCCGAAACGAGCCTCTGCGCCTCGATGATGTGGGCGTCTCGGATGTTCCGGAGCGGGCGCGAGAGCGCCTGGTGGCCGCGGGCTACCGCGCGGCCCTCGTGGTGCCCCTCGTGTCTCGCGCCGGCGCATTCGGCGCGGTTGCTTTGGCGGCGCGTCGGCCCCATGCCTTCGACGCCATCGACCTCGAGATCGCGGTGGAAATCACCCGTCCGCTGGCCGCGGCCATCGAGCGGCATCGACTGCTCGACGAGACGAGCCGGCGCGCCGAGGAGTTGGCCGCGCTCTTCCGGACCAGCCAGCTCATCACGGCCAGGCTGGATCTGGCCTCCGTCCTGGACCAGATCAGCCGCGCGGTGTGCGTGCTCATCGGGAGCACTGGCTGCGGCATCGGGCTCCTCGATGAGAGGGGCGAAAACTTGGTGCACGCCGCCGCGCACGGCTTCCGGACGGATGCGTGGCGCGCACTGTCCATGCCGGTGGGGGAGGGGATCATCGGCCGCTGCGCCGCGGGCGGGATGGCCATCCGGGTGAGCGACATCCGAACCGATCCGCGTTCAGCGCGCCGAGACGTCGACGAGCAGGAGGGCATTCGCGCCATGCTCTGCGTTCCTCTGAAGGACGCCGCCACGACCATCGGGGTCATCTCGGCCCTCTCCACCCGGCCCGGCGTCTTCACGGCGCATCATCAGCGCCTGCTGGAAGCGTTCGGCGAGCAGGCGGGAATCGCCATCCACAATGCCCAGCTCTTCGAGCGAAGCGAGCGGCGGGCGCGGGAGACCCGGGCGCTGCTCGAAGCCGGACGGGCGGTGACGGCCAGCCTGGACGTCGCGCGGACCGTGCAGGTCATCATGCAACAGGCCCGCAGCGTGCTCGGGGTCGACTCCTGTAGCATCACGCGCGTCGAACCGGCGACCAGCGAGCTCGTGATGGTGGCCAGTCTCGATCTGCCGGAGAGCATGGTGAGCCAGGTCCGGATCCGGGTGGGCGAGGGCATCGCGGGCCTGGCCGTTCAGGAGCGTCGGCCCGTGCAATCGGAAGATCTGTGGAGTGACTCGCGCGTGCTCTATCCGCATCTCTCCCGCCAGAGCGGGTTCCGTTCGTTCATGGCCGCGCCCCTCCGGGTGGGTGACCGCGCGATCGGGGCCATCAGCGTCTTCCGCCGCGAGATGCGCCGCTTCTCGGCCGCCGAGGAGGAACTGCTGCTCGCTCTAGCCGACCAGGCCGCCATCGCCCTCGAGCACGCCCGCCTGTACACGGAGCAGGAGCGCGTGGTGGCCGAGCGCACGCGCGAGCTGGATGCGCAAAAGCGCTTCGTGGAGGTGGTACTGGAGACCATTCCCCTGGGGGTGTTCGTCCTTGACCCCGCGCTCGGCGTGGTCCGGGCCAACCGCAAGGGCTCCGGTGCGCTCGGCGTCCGCGACGTCAGCGGGGCAACGTTCACCCGGCTGCTGCCCGACGATCAAGCGGAGCTGCTCGATCGCTTCCTGCGCGCGGCGCTCCGCGCGACCGAGGCCAGCTCGCTCGAGTCCGAGATGGTGCTGACCGCAGAGGCGAGGACGTTTCGCTTCACCGCGGCGCCGCTGGGCATCGCGGGAGAGGAACCCACGCACCTCGTCCTCCTCGTCGACGACATCACCCAGGCCAAGCGCCTGGAGCGCCAGATGCTGTTGACCGAACGCCTGACCATGGCCGGCCGTCTCGCCGCCGGCGTGGCCCACGAGCTGAACAATCCGCTGGCCACCATTGCCGGGTGTGCAGAGTCCCTCCTGGCCCGAACGCAGGAGAGCGCCTTCGCGTCCCTGCCTGTGGCCGAGGACTTTCGCCACTACCTCGGCCTCATCGAGGAGGAAACGTATCGCTGCAAGGAGATCACCGGGAGTCTGTTGCAGTTTGTGCGCGAGCCGGGCAGCCGGCGGACGCCGACCGACCTGAACGCGCTCGTTCAGAAGACCATCGAACTGCTGGCCCACCAGTCGCGTTTCTCGAGCCGTCGTTTCGTGGAGGAGCTGGATCCGGCGCTGCCGTTCGTGACGGTCAACGAGGGGCAGATGCGACAGGTCCTCCTCGGGCTCGCCGCGAACGCGCTCGAGGCCATGGACAGCGGAGGATCCCTGACCATCCGCTCGCGGCGACGGCGAGAGGAAGTCGAGGTCGAGTTCGAGGACGAAGGTCCTGGGATTTCTGACGAGCTGCTCGGCCGGATCTTCGATCCGTTTTTCACCACGAAGCCACCCGGCCAGGGAACGGGCCTTGGTCTGGCCATCGCCCAGGGTATCGTGGCCGACCACGGGGGCCGGATCGAGGTCACGTCGCGCCCGGGCAAGGGCAGCCTCTTTCGGGTGGTGCTGCCCGCGTGACCCGCGCCATCCGCGTCCTGGTGGCCGACGACGAGAAGAATCTGCGCGAGCTGATGCAGCGCGAGCTGGCGCGCAAGGGACACCAGGTCGATGGCGTGGCCGACGGCGAGGCTGCCCTCGAGCGGTTGCGCGACGTGCCCTACGACGTGGTCGTGCTCGACATGAAGATGCCGCGTAAGGAAGGCATCGAGGTCCTTCGCGAGCTGGCGACGTTTCCCGAGCAGCCCCAGGTGATCGTGATGACCGGCTTCCAGGAGGTTTCGACGGCGGTCGAGGCCATGAAGCTGGGCGCGTACGACTACCTGACCAAACCCACCAAGATCGAGGAGCTGGACGTCATCATCCGCAAAGCGGCGGAGAAAGGACAGCTTCTGCGCGACAACGTCGCACTGCGCTCACGGCTGCCCGGGGCCGAACCCTTCGGGGGCATTCTCACGCAGAGCGCCCGCATGCAGGAGGTCCTCCGGATCGTCGAGCGGGTGGCGCCCACGGACTCCTCCGTCCTCATCCTGGGCGAGAGCGGGACCGGCAAAGAGCTGGTGGCCCGGGCCATCCACGAGCATTCGCCGCGGGCGTCCCGAGCCTTCGTGCCCATCCATTGCGGAGCGCTGCCGCGGGAAGTGCTGGAGTCCGAGTTGTTCGGACACGAGAAGGGGGCCTTCACCGGCGCCGTCGGCACCAAGCCCGGGCTCATCGAACTGGCCGACGGCGGCACCCTCCTCTTGGACGAGATCGGGGAAATGGAGCCGGAGAGCCAGGTGCGGCTGCTGCGGGTGCTGGAGAGCGGGATGTTTTTCCGGGTGGGAGGCACCCGTCCTCAGCGCGTGGATGTTCGCCTCGTGGCAGCAACGAATCGCGATCTCGCCGAGGCCATGAAGCAGGGAGAATTCCGCCAGGACCTTTACTACCGGATCAACACGATCACCATCCAACTCCCCGCATTGCGCGAGCGCCCCGAGGACGTGCCGCTCCTGGCCAGACATTTCGTGGAGACCCACGCGGCCTACGGCGTCAAGCGCCTGGGCGCTGATGCGCTGGCGGCGATCGTGGCATACGGGTGGCCCGGCAACGTGCGGGAGTTGCTGCACGCGGTCGAGCGCGCGGTCATCCTGTCCAAGGGCGAGGAGATCCAGCCGGAGGATCTGCCACCCGAGATCGTCGGCGCGGCCCCCCGGCTGCCCCCGACGGCCGACGGCAGTCTCGAGGCCGTGGAACGGCAGCACATCATCGCCACGCTGCGCCAGGTGGGTGGGCATCGCGGGAAGGCGGCTGCCCTCCTGGCCATCGATCCGAAGACCTTGTATCGCAAGGTCAACACCTATGGCATCAAGCCCGATGAGTATCGTTAGGCTCGGGCGTTCTGCCTGAGGCGTTTCGAGATCGACTGCCCAACCTCTCAGACATATCAGCGTTCGCGCCCACCCGCGCTTTGGCATTCTCCTTGCCCCCGTGGATCCACAGATTGTGGCCGTTCGTATCGAAGGAGAAGCGATGAAGCGCATATTGTTGATTGATCGAGACGCAAGCGTGATGCAGCGCGTCGGGCTCCAGTGCCTGGAGCGCGAGGTCGGCGTGGTCATGGCGGAGAACCTCTGCGAGGGCGTCCGCGCACTGCTCCAGGAGTCTGTGTCGCTCATCGTGGCGGACGCGGCCCTGCTGCGCCTCACGCCGCGCGAGCATGCGACGCTCTTCGAACGCGTGGCGCCGCAGGTTCCCGTGGCGGTCGTATTCCGTCCCGACGCAGCCCTCGAAGCGAGGGTGGCGTACGAGGTGCTCGGATTCAAGACGCTGACCCGGCCGCTGGCGGTCGAGGATCTGCTCGAGAAGGCGGCGGTCGACGTCGGCTGAAAGGAGCCGGCGATGATGCGCAGGATCATTATCGCCCTTTTCGTTATTAGCATTCTGGCCCTCTCGCTGCTCGAGGTGTCGGGCCTCGCGATCAGCGAGCGCCTGCTGTCCCGGAGCGACGTCCGCCCGGCGACCTATCCCGCGGAGCCCAAGGCCGCCGATCTGCCGGTCGGTGTGGAGTTCGAGCAGCAGGACGCGCCGGTCGGAGTGCGCTTCACGCGTTAGCGCGGAGGTCGTCGCTTGCAGGCGCCCGGGGCGCGTGTACACTGCCTGTATCGGCCACATTCGGTCGGATCTCGCCTCCAATGTGCTCTTCCGCGTTCGCGGGGCGTGTACGGCATCGGAAGAAAGGTCCGAGGAGGAGACAGCATGGCGGCAAAACTCTACGTGGGCGGCCTTTCCTATTCCACGACCAGTGAGACCCTCCGGGAATTCTTCGCCCAGAGCGGGAATGTGCAATCGGCCACAGTGATCACGGACCGGTTTTCCGGCCAGTCGCGGGGCTTCGGCTTCGTCGAGATGGCCACCACCGAGGAGGCGCAGACCGCGATCTCCCAGCTCAATGGCCGAGAGCTCGACGGGCGGCGCATCACCGTGGAGATCTCCAATCCACAGGCGTCCCGGCCAGGGGGCGGCGGCGGCCGGCCTGGTGGGGGCGGTGGCCGTCCGGGTGGTCGCGGGCCCGGCGGCGGTGGTCGCGGCGAGAGCGGCTACGCCCACCGTCCCTCGAAACCCGTGAAGTGGTGAGCGACTAGCGCGGCTCGCTCCCGAGCGATCGCGAATGTTGGCGCTGATCGCGCTGATGTGATCGCGACGATCGGGGCGGATCGCGCTGAACGATCGCGACCGTCCGTCGCGGGCGGTGCCGTGGATGCGCGGGTGTGGCGGAGGGGGCCGCGTGCCCCCTCCAGACCTCTCCATGGGCCTGGATCCGCACCAGCTCAGTGACTCCAGTTGCGTGTTTCGAGCGAGGACGGCGGCAGAGCCATCCAGGGCCACCGGCCGCCTGGCGCTCACAATCGCGCGGAGTGATTCCCGCTACGCCGAGTAATTCGCGCTAGAGGCACTCCCCTAGAGGATGCGATCGTAGCGGCCGTACTCGCGGGCCGCGCGCATGAACCAGTCGACGGCCTGGGGATCCGAGCGGGGAGGGATCTCGCAGGACGTCGAGAGGATGAACGCGGAGTGGCGAGCGGCGGCGTCGATGCAGCGCCGCACCTCCCCCTCCATCGATTCCCTCGTCGTCTTCTCGAACTTCGTGGCGTCCACGTTGCCGATGGCGACCGCCCGTCCCTGCGAGACCTCCATGAAGCGCTGGAGCTGATCCACGTAGAGGGTGGGGTCGGCCTGCTGATCGAGATCGAATGAGACGGTGGTGAACCCGCACTGGATGAGGTCCTCGTAGATCGGATACGTCGTCCCGCAGATGTGAGTGGTGACGCCCACCTTCCTGGCCTTGAAGTGTTCCACCAGCTCCTTGTGGTACGGCGCCACGAAGTCGCGATAGTTGTCCGGCGAGATCAGACTGATGGATGCGGTGGGCTCCGAGAAGCTCAAGCCGATACCGGTCTTGGCGATGGCCTCGCCCCAGGCCTTACAAAAATGGGTGGCCACCCGCATCAGATCGTGGATGAACTGCGGGTCCTCGAAGGTATCGAGGAGCATGGTTTCGGGGTTTCGGAGGAGCATGGCGATGGTCCACGGCCCGACCGCCACCGCGCCGATCGCCGTGGGCAGCTTAGCCTTGACCAGGGCCTCGCACTGCTCGAGGAACCCGGGCAGGCGCGCCGTGGCGTAGGGATCGGGCATGGCGAGGCGGGCCAGCGCCCCCTTGTCATCGTGAAGCACGTGGGCGTCGATCGACGGAACCACGTAGTCCGAATACTTGACCCGGCAGCCGAAGGCCTCTGCCTCCTTGGCCAGGTCGTTGTAGGCGAGCACGACGTCGGGCTGATAGCGCTCGTGGTAATTCAGCATGGCCGTGATGGCCTTGGGTACGTTCGTGCAGTACTCCTCGATACTGAGGCCGTCGAGGGTACCGGCGAACGAGGCCACGATCGGATACACGGGCACCCGATCGGCGAACGAGCGCTTGTAGGCCGCCACCACCCGGTCGCGGCTGCTATAGGCCGTCTGATCCGCCGCCTTGACGTCCCTCATGGGCAATCCTCCCTGTGGCTAACCCGAGCGTACTCCGCGCCGAGCCGGTGTCGCAAACGGCTCCCGAGGGAGTAGAATACCGGCCGCTCGCGCCACCGGTTACTCGGCGCGTCATAACAAGGCTGACGAGGTCGCGGAATTCACGAGGAGGGCAGGATGGCCAACGCACCAAGCGCAAGCTACAGCCTCACCGTTCGCGCACGTTTTGCGAACCGGCCGGGCATGCTCGGCAAAGTGACCTCCGTCATCGGGAAGGCCGGTGGCGACATCGGGGCGGTCGACCTGGTCGAGGCCGGCTCGTCCACCATCACCCGCGACATCACGTTCAAGGCGAGCGACGAGCGTCACGGCGAGCGCGTCACCGAACGGATCCGCACCATACCGGGGGTGACCGTGGTGAACGTCTCGGATCGCACGTTTCTCATGCACCTCGGTGGCAAGATCGGCGTGCACGGCAAGGTCTCCGTCAAGACCCGCGACGATCTCTCCATGGCCTACACGCCCGGCGTGGCGCGCGTGTGCATGGCCATCCACAAGGATCCGCAAAAGGCCTACACCCTGACCATCAAGCAAAACACGGTCGCCGTGGTGACCGACGGGTCGGCGGTGCTCGGACTCGGCGACATCGGCCCCAACGGGGCGCAGCCGGTCATGGAAGGTAAGGCCCTCATCTTCAAGGACTTCGCGGGGGTCGACGCGTTTCCCATCTGTCTGGCCACCAAGGACGTCGACGAAATCGTGGCCATCGTGAAGGCCATCGCCCCGGTCTTCGGGGGCATCAATCTGGAAGACATCTCGGCGCCGCGCTGCTTCGAGATCGAGGAGCGGCTGCAGCGTGACCTGGACATTCCAGTGTTCCACGACGATCAGCACGGCACGGCGGTGGTCGTGCTGGGGGCGCTCACCAACGCCCTCAAGCTGGTCAAGAAGAAGCTCTCCGACGTGAAGATCGTCTTCACGGGGGCGGGAGCCTCCGGCATCGCGACGGCCAAGCTTCTCATGAAGGCGGGGGCGCGTCACGTCATCGCCTGTGACCGGGCGGGGGCCCTCTATCGCGGCCGCACCGAGAACATGAACTCCATGAAGCAGTGGTTCGCCGAGCACACGAATCCCCAGCGCCTCAAGGGTACGGCGGGCGATGCGCTGGTGAAGGCCGATATCTTCATCGGCCTCTCCGGCCCCGGCGTGGTGACCCTGAAGGACGTCAAGCAGATGGCCCGCGATCCCATCGTCTTCGCCATGGCCAACCCAGTACCGGAGATCCAGCCGGAGGAAGCGGGCCCGCACGTGCGGGTGATGGCCACCGGGCGTTCGGACTATCCGAACCAGATCAACAACTCGTGCTGCTTCCCCGGGTTCTTCCGCGGCATGCTCGACGTGCGCGCGCAGCGGGTCAACGACGAGATGAAGCTGGCCGCTGCCCACGCCCTGGCCGCCATCGTGACGAAGAGCGAGCTGAGCGAGGAGTACATCACGCCGTCGATGTTCGATTCGCGCGTGGTGCCCGCGGTGGCCTCCGCGGTGGCCGAGGCCGCCGTGAAGACGGGAGTGGCCCGACGAAAGCGGCACACGTAAGCAATTGATATCGCGCGGGACGCGGTGAGAGCAAAGGAGCTCCTCGGCGCCTGCTTCGTGGTATTCGCCGCGCTCCTGGTGTGGCCGCTCCTCGGGATCCCCAACCGGCCCGCCCTCGTGGCGGGTGTGCCTGCCCTGGTCCTCTACCTGTTCGTCGTCTGGGCCGCCATGGTGGTCGTGCTGTGGTGGGTGGCGCGCTCCTCTGCGGGGGATGATCCGCCGTGAGCTCCACACCGCTCGCGGCTATCCTCATCGGGTACCTCGTCTTCCTCTTCCTAGTCGCCGCCGTGGCCGAGCGCTTTGGGCGGCGACTCTCGAGCCCGCGGCTCCAGACATTGACGTACGTGCTCGCCGTGTCGGTCTACTGCACCGCCTGGACCTTCTACGGCAGTGTCGGCCTGGCCGCCAATCGCGGGCTGGAATTCCTCACCATCTACCTCGGGCCGGCTCTCGTGGCGCTCTGGTGGCCGACCGTGTTGCGCAAGCTCGTGCGGGTGGCCAAAGAGCAGCGAATCACCACGATCTCCGACTTCATCGCCAGCCGGTACGGGAAGTCGGCGTCCCTCGGGACGCTGGTGGCGGCGCTGGTGGTCTGCGGGATGATTCCCTACATCGCGCTCCAGCTCAAGGCCGTCTCGGTGTCGTTCGCCATGATGATCGGCGGCGACTCCGTCCTCTCCGGCTTCGACCCCGCTCTCCTGGTGGCGGCCATGCTGGCCCTCTTCGGTATCCTCTTCGGTGCGCGCAACCTCGACTTCACCCGGGGGCAGACCGGGTTGATGTCCGCGGTGGCAGTGGAGTCGATCGTGAAGCTGGTGGCGTTCCTGCTCGTGGGGGGGTTCGTCACCTGGGGGCTCTTCGGGGGCTTCGCCGACATCTTCTCTCGCATTATCGACCATCCGGAATGGTCGAGCCTGCTCACCTTGGGGACACCGCCTTCGGCCTCGTACGCGCGCTGGACGGCCATGCTTCTGGTGTCAATGCTGGCGGTGATGTTGCTGCCCCGCCAGTTCCACGTGCTCGTGGTTCAGAACCCGCGGGAGCGGGACGTGGCCACCGCGGCGTGGGCGTTTCCGCTCTATCTGCTCGCGATCAATATCTTCGTGCTGCCCATCGCGTTCGCCGGACTCCTGAAGTTTCCCGGGCAGGCCGCGACGGCGGACAGCTTTATCCTGGCCCTGCCTCTGGCCGCCGATGCGCCGGCGGTCGCGGTGGCCGTTTTTCTCGGCGGCTTCTCCGCGGCCACGGCCATGATCGTGGTCGATTCCCTCGCCCTGTCGAAGATGATCTCGAACGACATCATCCTGCCGGTCATCCTGCGGCGGGGGCAGTTTGCCGAAGTCTACTGGGCCAGCCTGGCCTCGACCCGTCTGGGCATCCTTGTGGTCGTCGTGCTCGGCTACTTCTGGGCGCGGATCGAGGCCGGGCACCTTTTGCTGGTGGAGATGGGCCTGCTCTCCTTCATTGCCGTGGCCCAGTGCGCCCCCGCGGTCTTTCTTGGACTCTACTGGCGCCGAGGGACCCGGGTGGGCGCCTTGGCGGGGATCTCCGTGGGCTTCGCGCTCTGGTGTTACACCCTCATCATTCCCGCCCTCATGAAGGAGGGCGTCCTGTCGTCGGGGTGGCTCGGCGAGGGCCCGTTCGGTCTCAGCTGGCTCCGGCCCACCGCCCTCTTCGGACTCACCGGCCTTGACGGGATCAGTCACGGTGTCTTCTGGTCGCTGTTCGCCAATGTCTCGGTCTACCTGCTGGCATCAGCGCTCACCCGCCAGGATGCAGAGGAGCGCAGCCAGGCGGCCGCCTTCGTGGGCCTGGTCGAAGCCGAACCGCTGCGCGTCGCGCCGCTGTCGATCTCGGAGATCGAGCGGCTCATCCACCTCTACGTACCCCACGACGAGGCCGAAGCCACCTTGCGCGAGCTGCTGGCTGGGAAAGCGCCTCACGAGCTGACCCTGCCCGATCTGCTCGATCTACGCATCCGGCTCGAACGCGTCCTGGCTGCCTCCCTGGGCGGCGCGGCCGCCCACTACATCATCGAGGATCGCTTCACCATCTCGAAGGGCGAAGCCCGCGAGCTCGTGGAATCCTTCCAGACCATGCAGCGTTCGCTCAAGACGAGCGAGCACCTGCTGGCGTCGGTGGTGCAGAGCGTAGAGGACTGCATCTTCACCACCGACACTGACGGCCGGCTGGTCACCATCAATCCGGCCGGCCAAGGACTGCTCGGTCTGTCGGCGGTCGAAGCGTCCGGACTGACCTATCTGGATGTTCTGGACCCCGCGGAGCGCCGGCGCGTCGGTGCCGCCATCCAGCGCGCCTTGGTCGAGCGGCGCTCCTGGCGCGGCACGCTGACCGGGTTCACCCGCGCCGGTCACCGTTTCCCCGCGCATCTGTCCATCGCCTGTGTCTTCGACACTCAGCGCGAAGTCATGGGCACGGTCGGCGTCCTCCGCGATCTCACCGAGCAGGTCGCCACCCAGCAGCGCATGATCCAGCGGGAGAAACTGGCGTCACTCGGTGAGATGGCGGCGGGGGTGGCCCACGAGATCCGCAATCCTCTCGGGGGCATCAAGATGGCTACCTCGCTGCTCAGCTCGGGCGCCGTCGACGGCGAGGCGATCTCGCGTGAGATGGCCCACACCATTCTGTCGGGGATCGCCGAGATCGACGCGATTATCTCCGACCTCCTGGACTACGCGCGCGACACGCGGCTGGACCGCCAGGAATATCCGCTGGGGAGCATCCTGACTTCGGTGGTCGAGGCCACCAGGGCAGAGGGGAGCGGAGGAGGCGTGGAACTGATCACCCGCGGCTTTGATCGCGACCTGGCCGCACTCGTGGATGGGCAGCGCCTTCGGCAAGCCATTACAAATGTCGTGCGCAATGCCTTGGAGGCCGTCGAGCGGCGTCCCGGGCCCAAAGTCGAGGTGTGCCTCTATCCTCGGGGCGCCGCCGCAGTGGTGGAGGTGGCCGACAATGGCAGCGGGATCGCCCCGGAGCACCGTGAGAAGCTCTTCCTGCCGTTTTTCACGACTAAGCCCACCGGCACCGGGCTCGGGATGGCCATCGTGAAGAAGATCATGGATTTGCATGGGGGGGAGATCGAGATCGACAGCGCTCCCGGGCGAGGAACAACGGTCCGACTCGTGATTCCCCAGGCCAGCCTGGCGGAGCCGATCCGGCTAGGTTAGGGGGCATGTCGGAGAATCGAAGAGGGCCCGGTATCGCGAAGGCGCGTGTCGCCCCTCCGCGCAACTGGGGAGGTTCGGTGTAGCACCTCGCGCAAACGGGGAGGTTGGGGGGTAGCACCTCGCGCAAACGGGGAGGTCTGGAGGGGGCCCAGGCCCCCTCCAGTCAAAGGAGGTCGTCATGAAGCGCCGTGTGATGATCGTCGAGGACGACGAGATTTTCCTGCGCCCGCTTCGGCGCACCCTGGAGGTGGCGGGCTTTGAGGTGCTCGCCCTGTCGAGCGGCGAGGATGCCGTCGACGCGCTGAAGCGCGAGGACGTCGACGTCGTGATGACCGACAAGCGGCTCCCCGGGATGGACGGCGTGGAGCTGGTTCGGCGGATCAAGACCGATCATCCCGATGTGGCGGTGGTCATGATGACCGCCTACGGCACCATTGAGTCCGCGGTGGAGGCCATGCGGCTGGGCGCCGCCAACTACCTCGTGAAGCCCTTCGACACGGCGGAACTGCTCATCGTCCTCCGTCACGCCATCGAGTTCCACGAGTTGCGCGCGGCCAGCCGGGCCACCCTCAGGCACAACCAAGAGCGCTTTACGCTCAAGAACGCCCTGGCCCAGAGCGCGGCCATGCGCGAGGTCTTCGAGGTCCTCCGCTCAGTAGCGGATCTCGACACGACCCTGCTCATCCACGGGGAGACGGGGGTGGGCAAGGAACTGCTGGCGCGATCGGTCCACTTCTCGGGCGCGCGCCGGGACAAGCCCTTCGTGCCCGTCAACTGCGCAGCCATCCCCACCGACCTGTTCGAATCCGAACTGTTCGGCTTTCGCAAGGGCGCCTTCACGGGCGCTGCCGAGACCCGGCGGGGCCTTCTGCAGAGCGCCAGTGGGGGCACCCTGCTCCTCGACGAGATCGGGGAGATGCCCCTCGGGCTGCAGTCGAAGCTCCTGCGCGTCATCGAGGACAAATGCGTCACGCCGATTGGTTCGGATCGGGCGGTGGAGATCGATGTCCGCTTCATCGCCACCACCAACAAGGACCTACGCGCCGAGGTCGAGCGGAACGCCTTCCGGCCCGACCTCTTCTACCGTCTGAGCGTGATGCCCATCAGGGTGCCGCCGCTCCGGGAGCGCGAAGGAGACGTGCCCCTTCTGGCGCGCCACTTCCTCAAGGAAAGCGCCCGTCGCTCGAAGAAGCCGGTGCGAGATATCGCTCCTGAGGCGATGCAGGCTCTCTGCCGTTATGGCTGGCCGGGCAACGTCCGCGAACTGGAAAACGTCATCGAGCGCGGTGTGATCCTGGCCCGCGTGGACACGATCGTAGAAGTCGAGCGCTTCCTCGGACCGGAGAGCGGCCGCCCCGGAGTGGACCTCTCGCTATCCTTCCGCGACGCCAAGGCGCGCGTGGTGGAGGAATTCGAGCGCGCCTATATCGGCGGGGTGCTCGAGGCCAGCGGCGGCAAGCTGACCGCCGCCGCCAAGCATGCGGATATGGACCCGAAGAACTTCTCCGAGAAGCTCGTGCGCTATGGCATGCGCAAGGCGGTTTCGCCTGACAGCGGAGAATCTGGCGCTGGCCCGCAGCGCGATGCGTCACGGTAGCGATACCAAAGCCGTTTGGTTCCAGTACCAATAACGTCGTTCGCGTCCGCTTCCCAGCGCCTGATATTTCCAGCAGTTGGCACCTCTCGATGCCGGCACGTTACCTGCATTGCGCGTGGCGGATGGCAAGGCGTCGGCGAGCACCGCTACGGGAACGAACAACGCGGTTCAGGCCTGAAGGGGGACCTATGGCCGACCTGACAGAGCGGCAGAAGCAGGAGTACTGGCGGTACAACGCGTGGCTCACTACCGTACTGCTGGCCATCTGGTTCGTGGTGACGTACGTCATCTCCGGGGTGATGGCCTCGTGGCTGAACAACTATAGCTTCCTCGGCTTTCCGCTCGGCTACTACATGGCGGCTCAGGGCTCGCTGGCCATCTTCGTCGTCGAGATCGCCGTCTACGCCTACTTGATGAACCGAAAGGATCTCGAGTACGGCATCCGCGAGGAGGGCTAGCCCGCCATGATGAGCCTGGACAAGATCTTCGGCCTCTACACGATCTGCTTCCTCGGCGTCACCGTCCTCATCGGCATCGGGGAATGGATCGGGATCTTCAGCAACCAGATGATCGGCTGGATCTTTATGGCATTGTCGCTGGCGATCTACGTGGTCATCGGCGTCCTCACTCGGACCTCGAACCCCGACCAGTACTACGTCGCCGGCCGGGGCGTGCCCTCCGTCTACAACGGCATGGCCACGGGGTCGGACTGGATGTCGGCCGCGTCATTCATCTCGATGGCCGGACTCATCTCGGCTCTGGGGTTCTTTGGTCTCGGGTACGTCATGGGATGGACCGGCGGCTATCTGCTGCTGGCCGTGCTGCTGGGGCCGTACCTCCGACAGTTCGGGGCCTACACCATTCCGGATTTCCTCGGCGCTCGGTATGGCGGGAACACGGCACGGGTCGTCGGCGTGGTCGGCGCCATCATCTGCTCGTTCACCTACCTCACCGCGCAGGTCACAGGGGTGGGGCTCATCGTGGCCCGCTTCATCGGCATTGACTACAACATCGGCGTCTTCGTCGGCCTCGTCGGCGTCCTCTTCTGTTCGGTGCTCGGCGGCATGAAGTCGGTCACCTGGACCCAGGTGGCGCAGTACATCATCCTGATCATCTCTTACCTGGTGCCGGTCGTGTACCTGTCCTGGACGCTGTTCACCCTCCCCATTCCCGAACTGACCTATGGCCAGCTCCTCCAGGAGAACAACGCGACGGAGATTCGGCTCACCGCCGACCCGAAGGAGAAAGAGACGCGGGCCCTCTGGAAGAAGGACGCGGACGAGATCGCCACGAAGATCAAGGCCGGCGGACTGCCCGAGGCCGAGGTCGAGAAGCTACAGGCCCAGCAGCGGACGGCGCTCGCCCAGGCTCGCCCGCTTGCCTCGAGCGACACGGCGCGCTTCGGCAACACCCTCACCGTTCCTACCGGCACTGGCATGTGGAACTTCCTGGCCCTGACGTTCTGCCTGATGGTTGGCACCGCCGGGCTCCCGCACATCCTGACCCGGTACTACACGACGCCATCGGTGAAGGAGGCTCGCACCTCGGTGGCCTGGTCGCTCTTCTTCATCTTCCTCCTCTACTTCACGGCTCCCGCCTACGCAGCGTTTGCTCGCTTCGCCGTGTTCACCAAGCTCGTGGGGGCAAAGATCAGCGACTTGCCGGGCTGGGTGAAGTTCTGGCAACCGGCGGGGCTCTTCACAGTGGTCGACAAGAACGGCGACGGCATCGTCCAGTGGGCCGACTTCGTCGTGCGGTCAACCGACTTCGTGGTGCTGTCGATGCCCGAGGTGGCGGGGTTGCCGTTCGTCATCACCGGCCTCGTGATGGCGGGAGGGCTGGCGGCCGCGCTGTCCACGGCTGACGGCCTGCTGCTGACGATCGCCAACGCCATCTCGCATGACCTCTACTACAACGTCATTGATCCGAGCGCTTCGCTGGTCAAGCGGCTCACCATCACCAAGGTGCTGCTCGTGATCACGGCGATCATCTCGGCCTACACGGCGACGTTCCGGTTTGCCGTCATCGCCGAGCTGGTGGCATGGGCCTTCAGCCTGGCCGGCGCCTCGTTCTTCCCGGCGCTGGTCATGGGAATCTGGTGGAAGCGTGCCAACAAACAGGGTGCAGTGTGGGGAATGATCGCTGGCCTCGCGGTGACGACGTACTATCTGATCGGCAGCCGCTTCTATGGCGTCTCCTGGTTCGGCACGCAGACGATCGCCTCGGCGATCTTCGGGCTGCCCATCGGGTTCCTCGTCATATGGATCGTTTCGCTCCTCACGGCCCCGCCGCCGCAGGAGGTACAGGATCTCGTGGCCAGCGTGCGTTACCCGAGGTCCGGGCAGGCGGTCACGGGTGACCCACTCGGTCGGGACCTCAAGGAAGTACCGGTCCATTAGGCCAAGGCTTCGAACCGCGGGCGGGGGCCCGGTGCCTCCGCCCGAAGCCATCGTTGCCGAATGGATGAGCCCTGGGTCCGGCTGCTGCTTCTCCTCAACGTCGTGGTACCGCTGCTCCTCTTCATGGCGTGGGTGTACTTGCTGCTCCACATCATCGTCGCGCGTGTGATCGGGCGTGCCGACAGCCCGGTGCTGTGGTTCTTCGCTGTCGTCACGGGCCCACTCACGCGCCCCATCCGCTCAGTCCTGCCGTCCGGGACCCCCGAGCCCCGCGTGCGGACGATCTCCCTCGCCGTCTACATGCTCCTCTGGATCGTGGCCCGCGCCGTGCTGCACCAAGTCGCGGGTGGACGCGCTGGCTGAGGCGCCGTGCTGGCCCTGGCGGCCGCCAACACGGTGGGCGTCGTCCTGTTCGGCGTGCTGTACGCGGTGGCCGGTGCCAATCTCATGCCCCAGCCGGTGTTCCTCGCGTGTTTGCTGGTCCTGCTCATTCTGGTGACCACCATGTGGGTGCGGACGGAAGCCCGGCACCGGCGACTCGAGCTCCTGAGCCGGGCGGGACGGGCCGCCGGCGGGCTGGTGCTCGTGATCCTCGCGATCCCGATCCTCGTCCTCATGCCCTTGTTCTGGCTCGACACCCAGCTCCCGCCGAAGGCCGGCCTCCGGCCCCTGCTTGCTCCGATCATGACCCTGACGCTGCTCTCGCTGGTGCTCACGGCGCTGACGAATGTGCTCGGCTCGGTGGCGATCGTCGCCCGCGCCGTCTTCGGCAAGCGCGACGCCCGACCGTGAATCCATCGCCACCGTGGGCTTCAGCTAGACTATGGGAGAGACCGAAGCGTCGTCCGGCGCAACGCCGCCTTCTCGGAAGGAGGATGCGATGGCCAAGGTCGGCAGATTCGTGGTTGATCCCAAGGCGGGCGCGTACTGCCAGCTCACCCTCGACAGTGGCGAGAAGCTGATCGTCAACCACGACAAGGGCGGCTTCAAGGGCGGCCACCTCACGATTGAGAAGACCAAGTGGTGGGGTGCGGGGGAGAGGGTCGTCGCCTGTGATCTCGACAGCGTGGCTGGCAAGGCGGCGATGGCGAGGCTGACCGAGGGCGTGGCCGAGGGCAGGGCCGATGCGACCCCACTGGGGGCCTTCGTCAACTACGTCAAGGACTGCAAGTCCTCGGACGACGTCAAGGCGAAGTGCGCGGCGCTGCTTGGGGGTCACTGAGAGCAGGCCGCGGGCTTCGGTGTGAGCGAGCGCGCGTCGTGGACCGGCGAGCGGTCGCTCTTCCTGCACCGGGTGGGAAACCTCCTGGAGCGGTCGCCCGTGACGTGTGGGGTCCAGATGTCCGTCCAGGAGATTGCCCGGCTCCTGTCGCGTCAGCATGTCGGCTCCGTGATCGTGGTCGACGACGACGAGAGCCCGCTCGGGATCGTCACCGACCGCGACCTGCGGCGCAAGGTGGTGGCCGAGGCGCGCGATCCCGTCATCACCCATGCGGCCGACATCATGTCTTCACCGCTGGCGACGATCTCACCCGCGGCCTTCGCCTTCGAGGCGATTCTCGAGATGACCCGCCGGGACATCAGGCATCTGGTGGTCATGGAAGACGGGCGGCTCGTGGGTGTCGTCTCGATGTACGACTTCGTCCTGGCCCAGAGCCTCCATCCCGTGCTGCTCGCCCGAGAAATCACTCGGGCCGCTTCGTTGGAGGCCCTCGCCGCGCTGGGCGCACGGATCACCGATCTCACCCGCCAGCTCGTCGATCAAGGGGGGACGGCGTACGACATCGGGCAGCTCATCTCCGAGCTCAATGACCGCGTCGTCGTCCGCGTGCTCGGCTTGGCGGCCGGCACCCTCGAGGAGTCCGGTGAGGATGCCCCGCCCGTGGCCTATTGCTGGTTGAGCTTCGGCAGCGAGGCCAGACGCGAGCAGACGCTTCGGACCGATCAGGACAACGGCCTGGTCTACGCCGATCCGCCACCGCATCTCCGCGAGCGCGCCGCCGCATACTACGCGCGTCTGGCCCAGGACGCCATCCGCGGGCTCATGACCCTTGGCTATCCGCCGTGCCCAGCCGGCGCCATGGCCTCGAACCCGCAGTGGTGCCAGCCGCTCTCGGTGTGGACCGCATACCTCCAGCGCTGGATGCACGAGATTTCTCGGCACCACGTCCTGGCCGCCTGCATCTACTTCGACCTCCGCCCGGTGGGCGGCGCCAGCGATCTCGTCGCCCCGCTCATCCAGCTGATCCGTGCGGAGGCGCCGACCCGCAGGGTGTTCCTGGAGCTCCTCGCCGTCGACGTCGTGTCCCGGCGGGTGCCGCGCACGATGTTTGGCAACGTCGCCGTCCATCGGAGCGGCCCCCAGCGCGGGCGGGTGGACATCAAGGGGGCGGGGGCCCTTCAGCTGGTAGGAACGGGCCGTCTGCACACGCTCGAGCTGGGGTTGCCCGAGACGAACACTGTCGATCGCTTCCGGGCGGCCGGTCAACACGGGGTCTACTCAGAGGCCGAGACGCGCGAGATCACCGACACCTGCCAGCACCTGATGCGCCTCCGCCTTCTGCACCAGCTGGAGCAGATCGAGGCCAGCGAGACGCCCGACAACTTCATCGATCCCGATCGCCTGTCGCACACCGATCGGCTGCTGTTGCGGGAAGCGCTGAAGACGGTCGGCTGGGTGCAGCAGCGCATCCGCTATCGCTTTGCCACGGATTTTGTGCCCCACCTCACGGGGCTGGGGCTCACCGGGCTTTCGCTGGGGTTCTATGCGGCCGGGACTATAATGGGCGGGCCGTGAGGCGCCGGTGAAGCGCAAGGTGCTCATCGTCGAGGACGAGCCGCACATCGTACTGTCGCTGGAGTTCCTGCTCCAGCGCGCGGGCTACGAGACGGCTGCGGCCGTCGACGGGGAGGATGGGCTCGCCCAGGTCCGGCGCCTGCACCCTGACGTCGTCCTGCTCGACGTGATGCTCCCGAGAATCAACGGCCACGACGTGTGCCGCGCCATTAAGGCCGACCCCGACCTGTGGGACGTCCCCGTAATCATGTTGAGCGCCAAGGGACAGGAGGTCGAGGTGATGAAGGGCCTCGAGCTGGGGGCGGCGGCCTACGTGACCAAGCCGTTCGGGAACGCCGAGATCTTGGAGGCGATCCGTGCGGTCCTCCCGTCTCGAGCGTAAACTCGTCCACGGCGTCCTCCTCCTATTCCTCGTGCCGGCGTTGGCCGGCGGGCTGATCCTGCTCGCGCTTTACCGCCGCGGGATCTTCCAGGACCCTTTCGGGCTCGTCATAACCGTCGCCGTCGGGTTCGCCGCGATGATGACCTACCTCGGCGTCATCGCGCACACGATCGGCCGCTCGCTCGTGCGCACGCTGCAACAGATCCAGCTCGGCACCGAGCTAATGGCGACGGTGAACTTCCAGCACCGCCTCGACGTCCACACCGGCGACGAGTTAGAGGCGCTGGCCGCGGAGATCAACCGGATGGCTGACCGGGTGCAAGAGGCTCGCACGGGACTCGAGGCCGAGGTGATCCGAGCCACTCACGAGCTTACCGTCGAGCGGTCGAAGCTGTCTGCCGTTCTGGAAACGCTCGGCGAAGCTGTGGTGGTGACCGCGCCCGAGGGCCGCGTGACGCTGGCCAATCGCGAGGCCCAGGAGCGCCTGGCCACGGGCGGAGCGAGCCTGCTGGGACGCAATCTCTTCGAGGTCGTGGACCGCGAGAAGGTCACGTACTACCAGGAGCGCCTGCGGACGACAGGCGGCAGCGCCGAGCGGTTTCGTCTCCATCCTGGCGGCGAGGCTGTCCTCGACACGGTGATGACGCCCTTTTTCGACGACGAGCGGCTCGTGGGGTTCGTCCTCGTCCTGCGCGACGTCACCTCCCCGGCCCGCCTCGATGAGATGCGCCGGCGGCGCCTGACCGACGCCCTCCGGGACTTCCGTGGCCCCCTGGCCTCGATCCGCTCTCTTTCCGAAAGCCTCATGGCCGACCGGGCCGACCTCGGTGACCCCGCCAGCCGCCTCGTCGGCGCGATTCATGCGGAAGCGGTTCGGCTCTCCGGGCTCCTGCGCGCGGTCACCGGGCCCGGGTCGCTGGGGCTCGGCGAGCCGCCCTGGCATTTCGAGGAAGTCACGGTGGCCGACCTGACGGCGATGGCCTTGCGGCGGCTCGCCCAGCGTGACTTGCCGGCCGGGCGCGTGGACAGTGACCAAGGTCCGCAACCCGCGTGCCCTATCCGGGTCGAGGCCTCCCAACTGAGCGGCGCGATCGCCTACTTGGTCACCGCGGTCGCGGCCCGAGTAGGGCCGGACACGGCCGTCTGGCTGCGCTCGACGCCACGGGGTGGCGTCGTCCAGATCGATGTCGGCAGCGTCGGCCACGGTGACGTCGAGGAGCTCGAGGCGGTCCTCGAGACGCCCCCGGGTACCGGTGTCACGGCGGTCTCCGTCCGCGAGATCGCCCAGCGCCATTCCGGAGAAGTGTGGGCGTACGCCGACCCGCCCCGGCTCGGGTTCGCGCTGAGCCTGCCCGTGTCTGCTGCCGCGGAAGACCCGCGCCACGGTCAGGGCAGGAGGCTCGCGTTCGCGGGCGCCGGCACCGTCTCGGCCGCGGGGAGTGGCGAGGGAAAGGCCGCGCGACCTGACTTCTATGATTTCTCGCTTCTCGACGACATGGAGCGGCACCTGAGGCCCGACGACCGTGCCCGGGTCCTGGACCAGCTCGATTGCGTCGTGCTCGATACCGAGACGACGGGTCTCGATCCGGACCGCGACCATATCGTCTCGCTGGGGGCCGTTCGCGTGCGGCGTGGCGTCGTGAAGCGGGGCGAGACGTTCGACGCGCTCGTCAACCCCGCGCGGCCTATTCCGCCCGGCAGTAGCCGCTTCCATGGGATCACGGACGATATGGTCGCGAACAGGCCCAAGATCGATGTCGTGCTCCCGGCGTTCCTGGTCTTCGCCGAGGGCGCGGTCCTGGTGGGGCACCAAGTCTGGTTCGACCTCCGCTTTCTCGAGCGCGAGGCCAGACGCCTGGGCCTCCCATCGCTCACGGCATCACACCCCGTTCTCGACACCCTGTCCCTCAGCTCGGTTGTCCATGGCCCCCTGCCTGGCCACGAGCTGGACGCGGCAGCCGGCCGCCTTGGCGTCACCGTCCATGGCCGGCACTCCGCCCTCGGTGACGCCCTGGCGACTGCCGATGTCCTCGTCCGCCTCTTGCCCCTGCTCCACAAGCGCCAGATCGCCACCCTCGGACAGGCCTTGGAGGCAACGCGTCGGGCCCGTCCCGGTCCCGGGCGTCCGGCCCGCGATCAGGCGGAGGCGGCCCCCTGAGCGGCGTCGGCGGCAAGCTCGCCCTCCTGTTCGTCATGGGCGCGCTCCTGCTCAACTTCCCGGTGCTGGCGATCTTCAACCGCGGCGCGACCCTGGCGGGCATCCCCATCCTCTACCTCTACCTTTTCGGCGCCTGGTGCGCGGGCATCGTGGCCGTGTTCGTCCTCGCCCGGGCCTCGTGGGACGACGAGGGGTGAGCCGGTGCTGACCGCCTGGAGCATCGCCAGCGTCGCCTTCGCGTACGTGCTCGGCCTGTTCGCCATCGCGTACTACGTCGACCGGCGGGCGCGCGAGGGGACGAGCCTTATTGACAGCCCCGTCATCTACTCGCTCTCCCTGGCGGTGTACTGCACCTCCTGGACCTTCTACGGGAGCGTGGGGCGGGCGGTGGCCTCCGGCGTGGGGTTTCTGCCGATCTACCTCGGCCCTACGCTCATGGCCGTCGGATGGTGGTGGGTGCTCCGCAAGACCGTTCGCATCGCCAAGGCCAACAACATCACCTCCATCGCCGACTTCCTCGGCTCCCGCTACGGCCAGTCCACACTTCTCGGCGGCGTGGTGGCGGTCATTACCGTAGTCGGCATTACCCCCTACATCGCGCTGCAGCTCAAGGCGATCTCCCAGACCTTTGAGGTCCTTCTGCAATACCCAGCCGTCACCACCACGCTGCCGGCGTCGGCGAGCCGGCCGTTCTGGGCCGACACCGCCTTCGGGACGGCCGTGCTGCTGATCGCCTTCGGGATCATGTTCGGCGCGCGCGACCTCGACTCCTCGCGTCGGCACGAGGGACTGGTGGCCACCATCGCCTTCGAGTCGCTGGTGAAGCTGCTCGCGTTTCTGGCCGTAGGGGTGTTCGTCACCTACGGGGTCTTCGGCGGCTTCGCCGACATCTTCGGACGCGCGGCCCAGCGTCCCGAGTACGCCCGCATGCTCGGCGGCGACCCCGTGTTCTCGTATGGCGACTGGGCGGCCCTCACCTGGCTCTCGATGATGGCCATCCTGTTCCTGCCGCGCCAGTTTCACATGGCCGTCATCGGCAACACGCGCGAGGGCCACATCAAGACCGCGATGTGGATGTTCCCTGTGTACCTGCTCCTCATCAATGTCTTCGTGCTTCCCATCGCCTTCGGGGGAGTGCTGATCTTTCCCGGCGCGCCGGTGACCGCCGCCGACTACTTCGTGCTGACGCTGCCGATGGCCCAGCATCAGCAGGGCCTGGCCCTGTTCGCGTTCATCGGTGGGATCTCGGCGGCGACAGGCATGGTGATCGTCGAGTCCATTGCGCTGTCGACGATGATCCTCAACAACCTGGTCGTCCCCTCGCTCGTCCGCCGCGGCATGACCCGCGACATCTCTGGGCTCCTCATCAACGCCAAGCGGCTGGCCATCGCCGTGATCATTCTGCTGGGCTACGCGTACTACCACCTGATCGGCGAGTCGTACACGCTGGTGAATATCGGCCTCATCTCGTTCGCGGCGGTGGCCCAGTTCGCGCCCGCCTTCTTCGGCGGCCTCTACTGGCGCCGGGCCACGCGCCAGGGCGCGCTGGCCGGACTCTCGGCCGGCTTCGGCATCTGGGCGTATACGCTGCTCCTGCCCTCCTTCGTGCGCTCGGGCTGGGTCCCCGAGAGCCTCATCCGGGAGGGGCCCTTCGGGATCGGCTGGCTCCGCCCCGAGCAACTCTTCGGGGTCACCGGGATCGGCTTCTGGTCAAATACGGTCTTCTGGTCGCTCGCCTTCAACGTGGCCGCCTTTGCCGCGGTCTCCCTCTACACGCGGCCCTTGTCACTCGAGACCTCCCAGGCCGAGCGCTTCGTGGGCGTATTCGAGCGCGAACGGGCCCGAGCGGCAACGCCCGTGGGCGTCCACGGCCTCACCGCCGAGCGGCTCGAGGAGCTCGTGGCCAAGTTCGTCGGTCGCGACAAGGCCCAGGAGGCCTTCCGCGGCTTCGTTGACTCCCGGGGCATCCCCGACGGGCGGCCGTTGACCGAGGCCGACCAGCGCGAGCTTCTCCAGTTCACCGAGCGCACGCTTTCGGGGGCCGTCGGAACTGCTTCCGCCCAGGCCATTCTAGAGACGCTGCAGGGGGCGACCGCCCGCTTCGAAACCATCTTCGACGTCTTCGGAAAGGTGTCGCAGTCTCTGGAGCAGAGCCGTGAGGATCTCCAACGGCGGGTGCGGGAGCTGAGCCTGCTCAACGAGGCGACCCGACGGATCGCCTCCACCCTGGATCCCCAACAGATGATGGACGGGGTCGTTCAGCTCCTGCGCCAGGAGTTCGCGTTCGACGTGCTTACGATCCGGCTGCGGGATCCCGACGAACATCTGCGCATCAAGAGCCACGTGGGCCTGCCGCCCGAGACCGACCTCTCCCGCGGAGATCCACTCTCGCGCGACACGTACTTCGGCGAGTGCTTTGTGGACAACCGCGTGCTGGTGGTGGAGGACGCGACGCTGATCCGCAAGCCGGTGGTCTTCCCGGCGCCGGAGGCGCCGGAGCCCCGCTCTTTCGTCCACGCGCCCATCGCCGTCGAGGAGCGGCCCATCGGCGTGCTCTCGGTCTACTCGTCCACTGGCCGCGTGTACTTTTCTCCGGAGTTCCTCCAGTTCTTCCGCACGCTGGCCGTCCAGCTCGGGCTGGGCATCCAGAATGCGCAGCTCTACCGCGAGCTCGGGGATCTGTCGCACGAGCTGGAAGTCAAGGTGCGGCAGCGCACGGCCGAGCTGGAAGAGGCGAACCAGCGGCTCACGGAGCTAGACCGGCTCAAGAGCGACTTCGTGTCCACCGTGTCCCACGAGCTGCGGACGCCGCTCACCGCCATCCGCTCGCTGTCCGAGAGCCTGCTCGAAGGTCGCGCCGACATCCCCGGCGAGCGCCAGCAGCAGTTCCTGGCCATCATCACCCAGGAGAGCCAGCGTCTGTCCCGCATGATCAACCAGCTGCTCGACCTGTCGAAGATCGAGGCCGGCAAGATGGAGTGGCGAATCGAGAGCCTCGACCTTCGAGAAGTGGTGGCTCAGGCCGTGCTGACCAATCACGCGCTCTTCGACAATAAGGCGATCGACCTCGAGGCGTCGCCCGTCCCGGACCGCGTGCCGGTCCTGGCCGATCGCGACAAGATCATCCAGGTCCTCACCAACCTCCTCTCCAACGCCGCCAAGTTCACCCCCCGCGGCGGGCGGGTGTGGGTGCGCACACTGACCAACGATGCCCGCGCCGTCGTCGAGGTGGAGGACACCGGGGTCGGGATCCTCCCTGACCAGATGGACGCCATCTTCGAGCGCTTTCGCCAAGTAGGGGACACGCTCACCGCCAAGCCGGAAGGGGCGGGGCTTGGGCTGCCGATCAGCCGAGAGATCGTCGAGCACCATCGCGGCACGGTCACCGTCCGCAGCGCGCCGGGGCGCGGGTCCTGTTTCCGGATCACTCTGCCCCTCTCCGACGCGTAGCCCCGGAGAGGACGCCTTGCCTTCAGGATCTGCGCTGCCCCTCTACGCGGTGGTGCCGTTCGTCCTCATGCTGCTGGCGATCGCGGTCTTGCCGCTGTGGCGGCCGCACTGGTGGGAGAGCAACCGGAACAAGCTGCTCGTGGCCTGTGTCCTGGGTCTGCCCATCCTCGGCGTCTACCTGAGGCGGCGACCCGGCGCCCTGGTGGCGATGGCCGAGGAATACGTCTCGTTCATCATCCTGCTGGCCGGCCTCTACGTCATCTCGGGTGGGGTGTTGCTTCGGGGCGACCTGATGGCCACGCCGCTCACCAATACCGGCTTCCTTGCCGTCGGGTCGGTGCTGGCGTCCTTCGTCGGTACCACGGGCGCGTCGATGCTTCTCATTCGCCCGTTACTGCAAACCAACCAGGAGCGAACGCGGGTGAAGCACACGGTGGTCTTCTTCATTTTCACCGTGTCGAACATCGGCGGCATGCTGACTCCCCTCGGCGATCCCCCGTTGTTCCTGGGCTACCTGCAGGGCGTGCCGTTCGCGTGGACCTTTCGGTTGTGGCCACACTGGCTCCTGATGGTCGGTACCCTGCTGCTCGTCTACCTCGTCTGGGACTCGAGCCAGTACGCGCGCGAACCCATGGCGGCGATCCTCCGGGACCGGACAGGGCTCGAACCCCTGCGAGTGCACGGGGGCAGCAACGCTATCTGGCTGGTCGGGGTGGTGCTCGCGGTCGCGTTCCTCCGGGCGCCCGTCAGAGAGCTCCTGATCACGGCGCTGGTCGGGGTCTCGCTCTGGACGACGCCGCGAGAGATCAGGCGCGCCAACGGCTTCACGACATATCCGATGGTGGAGGTTGCCGTCCTCTTCTTCGGGATCTTCCTGACCATGATTCCGGCGCTGGAGTTGCTGCGCATGCGGGGGCCCGGACTGGGTGTTCGCCAGCCCTGGCAGTTCTTCTGGGCGACCGGCGCGCTCTCGTCGTTCCTCGATAATGCGCCGACCTACCTCGTGTTTCTCGCCCTCGGCCAAGGCCTCGGACTTGCCAACGAGGTCGTGGGGGTACCCGCGGCCATCCTCGCGGCCATCAGCGTGGGCGCGGTGGCTATGGGCGCCAACACGTATATCGGCAATGCTCCCAACTTCATGGTCAAGTCGATCGCCGAGGAATCGGGCGTCAAGATGCCCAGCTTCTTCGGCTACATGGTCTACAGTGGCCTCGTGCTCATCCCCTTGTTCGCCGTCGTTACCCTGCTCCTTGTCGCATGACGCTTTGGGCGAGCTTGTCGCATGACGCTTTGGGCGAGCTTGTCGCCTGACGCCCGGGGCGAGCAGCCGATGGAGCTTGAAGTCCGCATCCGGGGCGCCAAACTCGTTGAAGGCCTGTTAGGGACATAGCGGTAGAAACTGACATTCGATCGGGCATTTCGCCCGCCGGCGGTTCAGGAGTCGATACTTCCCGATATGACAGACCTATTTGTTTCCGTAGATTTAGGAGAGACCGAGCTCCTAGTGTGATCGGCATGGGCGTTGCAGGACTTGCGGCCAGTCATGACACGGGAGGAAGAGCGATGAGGGGAATGCGGGAGCGGCTCGAGAGGGACCTGTCCCAAGCGGTGAACCGCCTTCGCCAGATGGGTGGAGTGGCACTGGAAGAACTTCCGGGTCCGGCCGGGGACAACTCGCCCTTCGCCGACGAGGTCGATGAGATCGTCGCCAGCGAAGAGCGCGAGATCATGTTCGGTACGCGTGAGCTGCTGGTCGATAGGGTGAATCGCATCACGGCCGCCCTGGATCGGCTCAGCACTGGTGAGTATGGAACCTGCGTGGAGTGTGGGGAGGCCATCGCGCCG
>JBKPAK010000268.1:0-18240 GCA_046726415.1 Candidatus Methylomirabilota bacterium | reverse complement strand
CAATCAGTTCGCACGGGCCGCCCTGGAGATCACCTGGTGGGTGCTGGAGGCCAGGCGGCAAGGGGTGCCGCTGCACACGGCCCTCGGCGGCACGGGCGATCGGGTGGCGGTCGGGGCCGACTTCGGCATCCAGGACTCGCTGGACATCCTGATGCAGAAGATCCAGGGGGCCATCGACCAGGGCTTCCCCCGGATCAAGCTCAAGTTCCGGCCCGGCTGGGACCTCGACATGGTGGACGCCGTCCGGTCCACGTTCCCGGGCTTCACGTTCCACGTCGACTGCAACGCCGCCTACACCCTGGCCGACGCCGACCTGTTCCGCGCGCTGGACCGGTATCGCCTCGCCATGATCGAGCAACCGCTGGCCGACGACGGCAAAAGCCTGGTCGATCACGCGGATCTTCAGGCCCGGATCGAGACGCCCATCTGTCTGGACGAGAGCGCGCTGAGCTTGGCGCACGTCCAGGCCGCGATCCGGCTGGGGAGCTGCAAGGTCGTCAACATCAAGATGGCCCGCGTCGGCGGGCTGACGGCGTCGCGCGAGATCCAGGCGCTGTGCGCCGAGCACGGCATCCCGTGCTGGGTGGGCGGCATGCTCGAGAGCGCCATCGGCGGCGCGATCTGCGCCGAGCTGGCGACCTTGCCGAACTTCACCTATCCCGGCGACATCTTCCCGTCCTCGTACTTCTACCGAAACGACCTCGGCAAACCCGAGATCGTTCTCAGCGGCGCCGGCGAGGTCGCCACCTCACGGGTGCCCGGCATCCCCCAGGAGCCCGATCCCGATCTGCTCAAGCAGTGGACCGTGGATCATGCCTCGTTCCGCGTGTAGATGAGGCCGAAACGCTTCGAGACGCCGAGGGTATCCGCCTGGTTGCGTCCCTGCCGATCGACGCGCGCCGGGCCCCTCTATGCTGAGGCGTCACACCGGGAGGCGAGACCATGACGCTGACCAAGTACACGCTGGACGAGTTCATCCACGACATGACCGACCTGGTCGCCACGCAGCCCGACCAGGCGACCCTATTCGACCGCGGGTCGCGTCTCATCGAGCGGCTGGTGCGTGCCCCCGAGTCGATACCGGAACAGTTCCGGCGGCCCTCAGCGAGTGGACGACGCCCGGGCGGCGGCAGCTACGTGTTGCACCGCGGGCCGGGTCTGTCCGTCACCAGCGTCGTGTGGGGGCCGGGCTCGCACGCTGGCCCGCACGACCACCACACGTGGGGGATGATCGGCGTGATGGACAACGCCATCCAGGAGACGCGCTTCCGCCGCGTGGACGATCGCCACCGCGAGGCTTACGCCACGCTGGAGAAGGACCGAGCGGTGCTGGTGAAGTCGGGCGAGGTGTCGCTGCTGATTCCCGACGTGGACGAAATCCATCAACTCGACAACTTCAGCGACCGTCCCACCGTCGAGATCCACGTCTACGGCACGGACCTCGTCGGTCTTCAGCGCTGCCGCTATGATCTGGAGTCGGGCAAGATCTCGTCTTACGTGCTGGGCAAGTACGACAACTGCTGACGTCGGAGTCCCCGTTGGCCGGAGTAGGGTATCCTGCCGGCATGGTGCAACCCAGAGGCGCCAGGCGCGCCTCGCCGAGAAGATCCTCCCGTCGCGGCCTGAGCCAGGAGGTGGAGCATGAGCATCGTGGCCATTTCCGAGACGACCGGAAGTCTAGGGAACGAAATCGGCCGCAAGGTCTCCGAGCGTCTGGGCTACCGGTTCGCCGATCGCGAGATTATCGCGAAGGCGGCCGAGCAGTTCGGAGCGGAGTTGAGCGACCTCCGGCACGGGACCGAGGGGAAACCGACGTTCTGGGAGCGCCTGACGGACAGCCAGCACCGGTACCGGGCCTACGTGGACTCGATCATTTTGGAGATGGCCAGCGGCGACGACGTCGTCCTCACCGGACTGGCGGCGGCGATCGTCCTGCGCCCGACGCCCCACGTGCTCCGGGTGCGCACCAGCGCTCCCGAGCGCGTTCGCGCGGATCGCGTGGAGCAACAGCAGGGACTGACCCGCGAGGCGGCGCTCGACCACATCCGCCACGCCGACCACGAGCGCGCCACGCGCGTGAAGTTCCTGTATCGCGTGAACGTCGACGATCACCTGCTCTACGACATCGTGCTCAACACCGAGCGGATGACGGCCGATGAGGGCGCCCGGGTCGTCCAGGAAACGCTGAAGGAACAGCGGTTCCAGACCACGCCCGCGTCGCGTCGCCAGCTCGTCGACCTCAGCATCGTCGGGCGGGCGAAGGCCTCGTTCATGGCGAGTCCGGTGATCGATCCGGAGCGCGTCGCCGTCTCCGCCAGCGGCGGCTGCGCCTTCCTCAGCGGCACCGTCGACACGGAGGAGGAGCGCGGGTTGGTGCAGGAAACGATCGAGAGGATCCCCGGGGTGAGCCGCGTCGTCAACGACATCGTCGTGACGCCGCCCATCAAGAGGGCTCCCACCGCGTACTGACGCGGTCGAGGTTCGGCCGGGCGAGCGCTCGCCCCCTTCACTCAGCGATGGTGCTGCCGTCGTCGTACCAGTCTGGCTCTGTTCACCGCTCGAGGGCGGGTCTCACTTCACTGGTGAGCAGGTCGATCGTTTCGAGGATCGCAGGATACACCGAATAGGAGACCTCGAGGGCCATGTGGCTTACGCCGAGCCGTTGGTATTCGACGAGCTGCTCGGTGACCTGCTTCACGGTCCCGCGCACGGTGTGTCGGCCGCGGAGGAATTTCTGGTCGACCGCCCACTGGTGGACGCCATCGATGAAGACCGGGATGCGCATCGACCACGCGGGCTCGCCGTCACGCCCCGCCTCCTTCCAGAACTTCGTCACCGCCTGCTTGCCCTGGTGAAACGCGTCGGGCGTGGAGGCGGTGGCGTGCCAGCCGTCGCCCAGCCGCGCCACCCGACGGAACGCCCCCTCACTGCCGCCGCCGATCCAGATGGGCGGTCGCGGCTTCTGCAGGGGCATCGGCGACCCTTGAAGACCGGACAGGTGGTGACGCGCCGTCTTGATCTCCGGGCCCTCCTGGGTCCACAGGGTACGCATCAGCTCGAGCGCTTCCTCGCTCCGACTGACGCGCTCCTTGAACGGGACGCCGAGCGCGGCGAACTCGCCCTCCATCCAGCCGATGGCCGCGCCCACGATGAGCCGTCCGCCCGAGAGGACGTCGACGCTCGCGAGCAGCTTCGCCACGGGGATGGGGGAGCGGTAGGGGAGGATGACCACGCTCGTGCCCAGGAGGATGCGCTCGGTCACGCCGGCGAGCCAAGGGAGCACGGCGAGCGGGTCGAGCATGTGCTCGCGATAGATGATGTCGATGTCGCGGGGGACGATGACGTGGTCGGTCACCCAGACGGAGTCGAGGCCGGTCTTCTCCGCGTGCTGGACCACCGCGAGCATGCGGTCCACCTCGATCGGCCGGCCGTAATGCGGGACACAGATACCGAGCTTCATCGAGCCCTCCTCGTGGGAACGCGGGTACTCATGCTTCGTATTCTTGAGTGACCTGAAATTGGACGTCGCCGTCGTCGTCGACGGTGAGAGTGATCGCGTTGGGTCGACAGCAGACGGCGCAGTCCTCCGTGAACGCCTGCCGACGGCCGCCGCTCGGATCTACGAACAGCTCGTTCGGCTCGCCGCAAAACGCGCAATGGTATGGGGCGAGCCGCGGTCGTACTCGCCATCGCGCCCTTGCCGATGCTCGCCTCTTTCCCACGCGATTTTAGGCGACCCGATGGCGTTGCACCGCAGCCTCATCGAGCTCGAGGCCAAGACCGGGGGCGTGCGGCGCGACGAGCTCGCCATCCTCCAACCGTGGCATCGAGGTGAGAATGCCGGCGGATCGCGGCACGTACTCCACCAGGTGACCGTTCGGGATGGCCGACAGCAAATGAACGTGGATCTCCGGAACCACGTGACCACACACCGGAATACGATGCGCTTGGGCCACCGCCGCGATCTTTCGCCACGGAGTCACGCCGCCGACCCGGGCCAGGTCGAGGATGACCACATCGACCGCCCGCGCCTCCAGGAGCGCCCGAAAGGCGTCCAGGTAGTACAGGTGCTCCCCGGCGGCGATGGGGACCTCGAGCTGGCAGCGAAGCTCGGCGAGCCCAGACACGTCGAGATGGTGGACGGGATCCTCCAGCCACGCAATGCCCGATTCCTGAAGAATCCGACCGGTGTGTCGGGCGCGCGTCAAGGACCAGCTCTCGGTCGCGTCGACCATGATCCGGACGTCCGCCCCGACGGCCTCGCGGACGGCGTGGACCCGGCGTGCCTCCATCTCCGGTGTCGCCTCTTTGCCGAGCCGTAGCTTGACGGCGCCGAATCCCGCGTCGACGTGGCGCCGCGCCGAGGCCGCGAGCTCATCGGGAGAGAGGCTGTACCAGAGGCCATCGCTCGCATACGTGGGGAGTCGATCGCGATACCCTCCGAGGAGACGATGCAGCGGTTGGCCAAGGGTCTTGCCGGCGGCGTCCCACACCGCGACGTCGAGTGGGGACAGGGCACAGTGGAGCAACCCGCCCGGACCCACCCAGTCGCCGCGTCGCGCCAGTCGATCCCAGGCCGCCTCCGGCTCCAAGACACTCATGCCGATCAGGTGTTCGCCCAGCTCCCGCGCGGCGTGGCCGATCGTCGTCATCAGATCCGGCCGCGGGTAGACCACATAGCCGATGCCCTCGACCCCATCGGAGGTCGTGATCCGAGCCAGGACGTGCCAGTTTGCATCGACCGTGCGCCCACCCGCCACGTAGGGGCGATCGACGGGAACTCGCAACACGTTCACGGCAACCTGTGCAATCTTCACCGTGACCTCCTCCCTGATCGGTTCGATGCACGCCGGGGAGCCCGAGCGGAGTCGATGCAGCGGCGCGACTCTCCGACCACGGTGTGGACTCTACCCAAGGAGCGTTTGGGTGAGCAACCGGTTCGTACCATAATCAAGCGGGCGCCACAGGCGTCGCGACCATGGCCGTGACCAGCTATACGCGGGACGAGTTCATCCACGACATGACCGATCCGCGCTCATTCACGAACAGCTCACACCAATCGGAGGGCCCCGATGCCCAAAGAGATCGCCTCCGCCACCCTCGCGCATCTGCTGGAGACGGACTCGACGCTCGCGCTGATCGACGTGCGCGAGCACGGCGAGTACAACCCCGCCCACATCCCCGGCGCCAGCTCCGTGCCGCGCCGCCAGCTCGAGGCCCGCATGGGCCAGCTCGTCCCGTTTCGGGGAGTGCAGGTCGTGGTGTGCGACGACGACGGTCGCCGCGCGGCTCTGGCCGCGCGCACCTTGGAGCAGATGGGCTACCGCCGGGTGGCGGTGCTGGAGGGCGGGGTCAACCGCTGGGCCAGCCAGAACCTGCCCACCGAGTGGGGGATGAACGTGCCGAGCAAGGACTTCGGCGAGAAGGTCGAAGTGCAGCACCACGTCCCCACCATCGACGCCGACGAGCTGGCGCGCCGCCAGCGCCGGGGCGACGACCTGCTCATCGTCGACACGCGCACGCCGGAGGAGTACCGGCGCTTCTGCATCCCGGGCGGCCGCAGCGCGCCGGGCGGCGAGCTGGCCCTGCGGATCCACGACCTCCTGCGCGAGCGGCCGAACGCGACGGTGGTAGTCAACTGCGCCGGCCGTACGCGCAGCATCATCGGCGCCCGCGTGCTCCAGCGGATGCAGCTGCCCAACGTGGTCAGCCTGC
The DNA here is from genome assembly GCA_046726415.1 of Candidatus Methylomirabilota bacterium. GTDB lineage: Bacteria > Methylomirabilota > Methylomirabilia > Rokubacteriales > CSP1-6 > CAVWFS01. The sequence goes on along the minus strand of JBKPAK010000268.1, from coordinate 12,525 downwards.
GCAACGGGACGTCCGGCTGGCTGCTGTCCGGGCTGGAGCTGGAGCGTGGCGCCGATCGCCTCGACCTGCCGAAGCCGTCAGCGGAGGGTCGGGCCGCCGCCGAGGCGTTCGCTGCCCGCGTCGCCGCCGAGGATGGCGTGCAGATGCTGGCGGTGGACACGCTGCCGAAGCTAATGGCGCGAGCCGGCGACGAGACGATCTACCTGATCGACGTACGCGCGCGGGAGGAGTACACGGCGGGGCATATCCCTGGCTTCTGGTGGGTTCCCGGCGGCCAGGCCGTGCAGCGTGCGGACGACACGGTGGCCGTGCGCAACGGCACCGTCGTCTTCTGTTGCGACGGCACGGTGCGCGCGTCGGTGACGGCTTCGTGGTACCGGCAGATGGGCTTCCCGAATGTCTACGCCGTCGCGGGCGGCACGACGGCATGGTCGGCGGCCGGGCGGCCGCTCGCCTCGGGCGCGGACGATCCGCTCGAACCCCTGGTGCCTGAGGCGCGGGCGCGCGTGCGTCAGGTCTCGCCGGCCGAGCTGGCGTCGCTCCTGGCGTCCGTCCGACCGCCGGTGACGCTCTACGTCGACCCAAGCGACCGCTTCGCCGCGGGCCACGTCCCCGGCGCCCGCTGGTTGGCGCGCGGCTGGCTCGAGCTGCGCGTCGCGGAGCTCGCGGCGGGTATGGCCGCCCCGATCGTGGTCACCGACGAGGACGGCCACGACGCGGTGCTGAGTGCGGCGACGCTAATGGACATGGGTTACGGCGACGTGGCCGCGCTGGCCGGCGGCACCGAGGCATGGCGGAAAGAAGGCCGGCCGCTGGAACAGGGCCTGACGGGTGTGCTGCGCGCTCCCGACGACGTGGTGCCGGCCGGCCCCGATCGCAGCTTTGCCGACATGATCAACTACCTGCGCTGGGAGGAGCGGCTGGGGCACAAATACGCACCCACGGGCCAGGCCTAGTCTCGCTGCGCGCCGACAGGCTCGACTGAGCGAGCTCGCGGCCTCGTTCACGAGACGGCGTCGATCAGTTCGGGTTCCGCGCGCCGGCCCTTGCCCCGCCTCGGCACGCGGTGTACAACCTCCCCATCCCGCTCAGGAGGTTGCCTCGTATGGTTCGTGCGGCCCTCGTGCAGTTCAGCGGTCACGAGTCCAAGGAGCGCAACATCCGGAAAGCCGAGGATCTGGCCCGGCAGGCCGCGAGCAACGGCGCGGTGTTCATCGATCACCGGGGCAACGTCATCGGCCGCGCCGGCGACAAGGAGGACGAGATCCTCTACGCCGACATCGACCCCAAGGCCTGCGAGGACACGCGCGATCTCTGGGGCTTCTTCAAGTTCCGGCGGCCATGATCCTACCGGTGCTGCTGACGGAGGGCGTGCGACGCGGGCGCGCCACGCTCCAGCAACTGGTGGAGCTGACGTCGTACAACGCCGCGCGGCTGTTCGGGCTCTATCCGCGCAAGGGCGCGCTGGAAGTCGGCTCCGATGCCGATCTCGTGATCGTCGACCTCGATCGCCAGGTGAAAGTGGATCTCGGGACGCTGAACTCGGTCGTCGACTTCAGCCCGTACGAGGGCTACGTTGCCCATGGTTGGGCCGCCACCACGGTGGCCGGCGGCGAGGTCGTATATTGCGACGGCGAGGTCGTCGCCGAGCGTCCCCGCGGCCGGTACCTGCCGCGCACCGCGTAGGAATCTGTCGGATCTCCTTATGGTCTCGTTCGGCCTCATGTTCCGTCCCGGGCATTTTCCGCTGGCCCACATGCTCGCCAGCATCAAGGTGGCGGAGGACGTGGGGTTCGAGCACATCTGGTTCGGCGACTCGCACCTAATCTGGCACGAGGTCAGCGCGTACCTCACCGCCGCCGCGATGGCCACGACGCGCATGCGCGTGGGGCCGCTCGTCTCCAACCCGGTGACGCGCCACCCGACCGTCGTCGCGAGCATGCTCGCCACGCTCGGTGAGCTCTTCGAGGGGCGCGCGGTGCTCGGTATCGGCCGGGGTGACAGCGCGGTCCGCACGCTCGGCCTGGCGCCAATGAAGCTGGCCGAATTCCGCGACGCGCTCCGGCTGATGCGGCAGCTCTGCCGCGGCGAGAGGGCCGAGCTCAATGGCACGCCGGTGCAGTTCTCCTGGCTCACCCGCCAGGTGCCGGTGCTGCTCGCCGCTTACGGACCGCGCGTCCTCGAGCTGGCCGGGGCCGAGGCCGACGGGCTCATCCTGCAGCTCGCCTCGCCCAAGGTCGTCGAGTGGGCGGTGGGCCATGCGCACCACGGTGCTCAGATGGCCGGCCGGACGCTCGACGGCTTCGAGATCGTCGCCGGGGCGCCGACGTACATCTCGGCGGACCGCGAGCGGGCGCTCTCCCGCGTGCGAGGCTTCCCCGCCACGGTTTCCAACCACGTCAAGGACTTGCTGAAGCATTACCCGCCTGACGAGCTGCCGGCGGAGCTGGTCGACGGCATGACTCGTGTCGCCGGCTACGACTATCACCAGCACGGCGTGCCCGACGCCCCGCACACCGGGGCGGTGACGGACGACATGGCCGAGCGCCTCACCCTCATCGGGACGACCGGGCAGGTGCGCGACAAGATCGCCCAGCTGGAGGCCGCCGGCGTGACCCACGTCTGTCTCTACCTCGGCATCGTGGAGGCCGAGTTTCACTTCTCGACGCTCGAGGCCTACGGCCGCGAGATCGTCCCGCACTTCCGCACCCCCGACCGCATTGGACGATAATGGCGGCCGTCACCGCCGCGCTCCGGACGCTCTCACGAGCTGAGAAAGGATACGAGCCATGGCACGAACGGAACGCCCGCGTGGTCGCACCCGCGCACTGGTGGCGGCCACCCTCACCACCCTGGCCGTCGCGCTCGCCGGCCCCGCGCCGGCCCAGCAGGAGAACGTCCTCAACGTCGGCAAGTACGCGCAGCTCAGCTCCTACGACCCCCACGCGGGGCCACTGGATACCCTCTGGTGGACGGGCAATAACTTCTACGAGTCGCTCCTGGACCTGGGCGACGATGTCGCCTCGCTCCGTCCGGTGCTGGCCACGTCGTGGACGGCGTCGAAGGACGGCAAGATCTACACCTTCAAGCTGCGCGAGGGCGTCAAGTTCAGCGACGGCACGCCGTTCGACGCGGCGGCGGTGAAGCTCTCGGTCGAGCGGGCCCAGGCCTTGAAGAAGGCCGCCTATCTCTGGCTCAAACCTTTGGCGCGAGTGGAGACGCCGGCGCCGAGCACAGTCGTGTTCCACCTCGAGCAGCCGAGCAGCATGTTCCTGCCCGGGCTGCGCTTCCTGCTGATCGTGAGTCCGAAAGCGCTCAAGGAGCAAGACAAGGGCGATCAGGCCCAAGGCTGGCTCCGCGAGCACACGGCGGGAACGGGCGCCTACGTGCTGGAGCGGTGGGAGCCCAACATCATTTCGGTGGCCAAGAAGAACCCCCACTACTGGCGCGGCTGGCCAGCCAACAAGTTCACCACGGTCAATCTCAGACACATCTACGAGCCGGAGACCCAGCGGCTCATGATCGAGAAGGGCGAGCTCGACTGGTCGGAGAACGTCACCAAGGACTCGCTCCCCGCGCTCAAGCGCAACGCCAACCTCACGGTGTACGAAAAGCTCGGCACCAGCGTCATGGTCACCTATCTCAACACCAACGCCGGGCCGACGAAGGACCGCCGGGTGCGGCAGGCCATGGCCCACGTGTGGAACCAGGAGGCCTTCAACGCCATCACCGGGCACGCGGCCAGCCCGGGTCCGCTGTTCACGCCGATCCTGGGCAAGGACTGGAAGATGGACAATCCATATCCGTACGACCCGGCCAAGGCCAAGAAGCTCCTGGCCGACGCCGGCTTCCCGAACGGCGGATTCACCTTGCGCTTCCAGTCGCAGAAGGGCGACGGGGACAAGCGCGCCATCTTCGAGCTGATGCAGGCCGAGCTGAACAAGATGAACGTCAAGGTGGAGTTCTACGAGGACACCTGGCCGGCGCTGGTCCAGAAGGCCACCGACTGGGGGCGGGACAAGAATCCCGACACGGCCATTCACCTGTTCGGCTACTTCCGCCCGATGTTCATCCCGACCGCGCTGGACTTCCTGTTCAACATGTACCACTCGGAGGCGACGCCCCCGAAAGGCGGGCGGAACTTCACGTACTACTCGAATCCCGAGTACGACAAGATCGTCAACGAGGCGATGGCCACTCCTGACCGCGAGCGCGAGACCGCTCTCGACCGCCAGGCCGCGGAGATCGTGTGGAAGGATCCTGCGCTGGTGGTGAACGGGCGGATCGTGGACAAGTTCGTCGCGCGCAAGGACGTGAAGGGCTTCGTGTACCTGGGTGACCGCGTCTCGTTCCGCTACTACGACATGTACCGCGAGCGCTGATCCCCGCCGGGGGCGCCCGTCCAGCGGGTGCCCCCGATCTCCGATGCGCCTTCCCCGATTCTTCCGCGGTGGACTGTCCGTCCTCGGCGCCACCGCCGTCGTCCTGCTCGCCCTGGCCATGATATTGGCCCCACAGATCTTCACCGAGCGCGATCCGAACGCCATCGCGTACCTCGAGCGCCTGAAGCCGCCGAGTCTCGCCCATCCGCTCGGCACGGACGAGAATGGCCGCGACGTGTGGAGCCGCGTGGTGTACGGCGCCCGCCCCACGCTCACCGCGGCCGTGTCGCTGATCGGCCTGTCGCTCGTCGTTGGCTCGCTGGCGGGGCTCGTCATCGGCGCCTCTGGCCGGCGGACCGACGAGGTCCTGATGCGGGTGACGGAGTTCTTCCTGGCCTTCCCGCAGATCATCTGGGCGCTGGCCCTCACGTCCGTCCTGGGGCGAGGACTGGTCAACTGCGTGCTCGCGCTCGCTATCACCTGGTGGGCCCAATACGCACGCCTCATGCGCGGCCAGGTGCTCGCCGTGCGGCAGCGCGAGTTCGTCCTGGCCTCGCGCGCGCTCGGCCAGCGCGAGTGGTGGATCCTGCTGCGCCACCTGTTGCCCAACTGCTTCTCGCCAGTCCTGGTCAAGGCGGCGATCGACGTGAGCCTCGCCATCCTGCTACTGGCCGCGCTGTCCTTCCTCGGCGTGGGCGCACAGCCGCCGCTGCCGGAGTGGGGGGCGATGGTGACGATCGGCCGGAAGTATCTGCTCGACTACCCCTGGTACGCCACGTTCCCGGGCCTCGCGATCTTCGTCGTGGTGCTGGCCTTCAACATCCTGGGCGAGCGCCTGCGCGACGTGCTCGATCCGGCGAGCAAGCTCCATGTCGGGAGTTGACCACATGGGGGGCTCCGGGCGCCCCCCAAAGCCCCCCGCTCGGGGCACCCCGGCGCAGCCGTGGCGCCCCTCGACAACGCGATTCGTTCACAGGCTCTGTGTCGCGCACCGACGGGCGGCGATGCCGCTGAGCCTGCGCCGGCCGTGGCGGCCGCGATGACATTGATTCTGCGGCGACTGCCGCTGCTCGGGCTGCTCCTGGCCGCGATCTCGGCCGCCGTCTTTACCCTCACCCAGTACCTGCCCGGCGACCCCGCCTTCATCGCCGCCGGGGGTGGCGACGCCACTCCCGAGATGATCGCCCACGCGCGGGAGCGCCTGGGGCTGGACCGCCCGCGGTGGATCCAGTACCTGCTCTACATGCGCAACGCGCTGACCGGCGACTTCGGCCGCTCGCTGGTCAACCGCAAGCCGGTGATCGAGGACTTGCGCGCCTTCTGGCCGGCCTCGGCCGAGCTGGCCCTGGCCGCCATCGCCATCAGCGCGGTGGTCGGTATCCCACTGGGCGTGCTCTCGGCGGTGCGCGCCGGCCGCTGGCTCGACCGCCTCATCACGCCGGGCTCGGTCTTCCTTGGCTCGATGCCCATCTTCTGGCTCGGCCTCATGACCGTGCTGATCTTCTACCGCGTGCTCGACCTGCTGCCGGCCGGTGGGCGGCTCACCGTCGGCGTGACGCCGCCGCCGACCGTGACCGGCATGTTGCTGCTCGACTCCTTGCTGGCGCGAGACCTGACGGTCTTCACCGACGCGCTCCGCCACCTGATCCTGCCCGCATCGATCCTGTCCGTGCTGTCGCTGGCCATGATCACGCGCATCACGCGCGCGGCCATGCTCGACATCCTGCACGAGGACTACCTGCGCACGGCCCGGGCCAAGGGGCTCTCCGAACCGCGCATCGTGCTCAAGCACGCGCTGCGCAATGCGTCGATCCCGGTCATCACGGTGGTGGGCATCCAGCTCGGCCAGCTCATCGGCGGTGTGGTGGTGACCGAGACGATCTTCTCGTGGCCCGGTCTGGGCCTCTACGCGGTCACCGCCGTCGAGAACCAGGACTATCCGGCCATCATGGCCTTCACCTTGGTCACCACGGTGGCCTACGTCATCATCAACCTCATGGTGGACCTGCTCTATCCCTTGCTGAATCCACAAACCCGGACCTGAGCCCAGGGATCTGATCATCCGCCACGCCCGGCTGCAGCCGGAGCTGTTCGAGCCCGGTCGTCCACTGCTGAGCCGGAGGTGAGCCCGGTGTAGAATCGAGCCTCCATCAGGGGGGCTCTCTCATCGTGCGTTGCACCGCCTGCAGCTCGGACAATCCGGTCGGGCACCACTTCTGTCTCTGGGAAGAGACTTTTGCGGAGTACTTCGACGAACTCGAGAAGCTGACCCGGCGCGCCGCCCCCAGTAGCCTCGCGAAGGAGTGAGGATGGACCGCGAAACAGTCGCCCGCAGCCCCTGGAAGCTTCTGGTGTGCCTGATCGTCGTCACCCTGCTGTTCGGCGCGGGCCGGCCGTCACACGGAGGCGAGCTGCCATTCGCCGAGTTCCTCGAGGAGCTGGGCCTCGGGCACGGCTTCAGCTTGCCCGCCCACCCCGCGGCGCCGATCGTCTGGACCGAGCTTGGCCCCTCGGGCTTGATCGCGCGCGCCATCACCACCGAGGCGACGTGCCCCGTGCTGCGGCTCGACGGCTTCCCCCGGAGGATGCAGGAGCGAGCGGCCCTCAGCCCTCCCGATTTCCCCATCCTCGTGTGCGAGGCGGCCGTGCCCGCCTGGACGCATGTCGCCTCGATCGGTCTGCAGCGCTTGCCGCTGTTCAGACGAAATCCCGAGCGGATCGTGGTCATCGGCGACGCCGGGTGCAGGATTGAAGGGACGAAGGTGCAGGCCTGCAACGATCCCAGCCAGTGGCCGTTCGCCGAGATTGCCAGGCACGCGGCCCGCTGGCGTCCTGATCTGGTCATTCACGTCGGGGACTACATCTATCGAGAGGATCCGTGTCCCCCCGGCAACGAGGGGTGCGCGGGGAGCCCCTTCGGCGAGAACTGGCCCACCTTGGAGGCCGACCTGTTCACGCCCGCCCGGCCGCTGTTGCGGGCCGCGCCCTGGATGTTCGTGCGCGGCAATCACGAGACATGCGCGCGAGGGGGCGAGGGGTGGTTCCGCATCCTCTATCCGCTCCCCATGCCGCCGACCTGCCTGGACTACACCGAGCCCTACAAGATCTCGCTGGGCAAGGTGGATCTGCTCGTCCTCGACTCGGCCATCACCGACGACTTCGCCGAACCGCCGGATCAGGTCGCCGCCTTCAAGGCGCAGTTCGAGACCCTGCGCCAGCTGGCCACGGACGACAGCTGGCTGATCACGCACAAGCCGCTGTACGTCTTCGGACACGCGGGGGAGCAGAACGGGGTCGAGCAGCTCTTCATCGATCAGCTCGTTCTGCAGGAGGCGTCCGAGAACGACTTCCCCGCGACCATCCGGTTGTTCATCGGGGGGCACGTCCATCTCTTCGAGAACCTGAGCTTTGGCCCCGGCCGCCCGCCTCAGCTGGTCGTCGGCAACAGTGGAACTCTTCTGGATCCGCCCGTCACCACGCCGTTGCCGGGACTCGAGATCGCCGGCATGCCGGTCGCCAGCGGGGTGAACAAGGCTCAGTTCGGCTTCGTGACGCTCCAGCGTCACCGACATCGCTGGACCGCGACCGTGCGCGACGTGGAGGGGGCGCCGCTGTTCCGATGCGCCCTTGGCGACGACAGCCTGACCTGCGAGCCGTCCGAGCCCTAGTGTCGCTTGTGAAAGCCCATCGACAGGGCGACCGTTCGGCTTGCCCGTCCGGCCATCATGGCCTAGCCTGTCCGCGCCTCCATGAACATTTCTCACCGAGACTGACTGCCCGCAATGAACCATAGCGAGATCGTCAGCTTTCTCTGGGGGTCGCGGACCTCATCCGCGACACCTTCAAGCGCGGCAAGTACCAGGACGTGATCCTGCCGCTCACCGTCCTGCGCCGCCTCGACTGTGTGCTGGCCCCCACCAAGGACAAGGTGCTCCGCCGGAAGGAGGAGCTGCGCGGCCGGGGTCTTCAAGATCTGGACGGCCAGCTCCGCCGGGCGGCTGGCTTCGCTTTCTACAACACCTCGCGCTACGACTTCGACAAGCTCCGGGCCGACGCGCCGCAGCTCGCGGCCAACCTGCGCAACTACATCGCGGGGTTCAGCCAGAACATGCGCGAGGTGCTGGAGCGCTTCGACTTCGACAACACCATCAGCAAGCTCGACGAGGCGGGCCTGCTCTTCAAGGTACTCGAGCGCTTCAAGGCGGTCGACCTGCATCCCGACGCGGTCGACAACCCCACCATGGGCACGATCTTCGAGGAGCTGATCCGCAAGTTCAACGAGGCGCTGAACGAGAATCCTGGCGAGCACTTCACGCCTCGCGACGTCGAGGTGCCAAGGAGCAGGCCGCCGGCCGCGAGCAGCAAGAAGCGATCCGCGCGCTTCTCCAGAAGCTGCCGGCCACGCTCTACAGGGACCGGAGAGACTTCGAGGCGGCGCTGGAGGCCACCACGCGCCAGGCGGGCATCAAGCTGGCGGCCCCGGTGATCCGGGCCATCCTGTCCGCCCTCTCCGAGCGCGACGAGACGGCGGCCATCTGCCGCAATGCGGAGGGCGATCCCGAGCCGGACCCCGAGCTGCGCGACACCGAGAGCGTCCCCCTCTCCGAGGGCGTCGAGGCGTTCTTCGAGCGCGAGGTGAAGCCACATGTCTCCGACGCCTGGATCGACACGGCGCGGTGCGACGAGAAGGACGGCCAGGTCGGCATCGTCGGCTACGAGATCAACTTCAACCGCTACTTCTACCGCTACACCCCGCCCCGCCCGCTGGAGGAGATCGAGGCCGACATCCGCGCCATCGAGACGGACATCATCCGGATGCTGTCCAAGGTGACGGGAGGTGGGCCCACGGCCGAACCCGGGCGGGCTGGGTGATATTCCACCATCCGGTGGTGAATTTTCCACCACCGGGGGCGCCAGCCCTCGCCTGATGGCTGATCGTAATGTCGGGGATTGTGAATAAGCCCCGACATTTTGTATTCTGGCGGCGTCATGGCAGCCGACGAACGTCAAACACTCGCGCTCGTCCGCAGGCTCGGGGTTGTACGTGCAGGCGACCTCGAGGAGCGAGGCATTCCGCGCCGGCAGCTCTATGCGCTCCTGCAGAAGGGACAGGTAGAGCGGCAGGCTCGCGGCGTCTACGTTGCGAACAATCACGCTCGCACCGCCGACCACTCACTTGCCCAGGTCGCCAAGCGGGTCCCCAGCGGTGTGATCTGCCTGCTCACGGCCCTCCGCTATCACCAGCTGACGACGCAGCTACCGGCCGAGGTGTGGATCGCTCTGCCCGAGAAGGCTCGCAAGCCTCGGCTCGACTACCCGAAGCTGAGGGTGGTTCGCTTCTCCGGAGCCGCTCTGAGCGAGGGGATCGAGAGCCGCCGCATCGAGGGGGTAGCGGTCCCCGTCTACTCGGCGGCCAAGACGGTTGCCGACTGTTTCAAGTACCGCAACAAGGTTGGAATCGATGTCGCGGTCGAAGCTCTGCGCGATTTCACTCGCCGACATCGCGGGGACGCGACGGAGCTGGCCCGCTTCGCCCGGATCTGTCGCGTGACCCGTGTGATGCAACCCTACCTGGATGCGATCGCGTGAAGAAGGGTCCTCGCAACCTCGCCGCCTCTGTGGCCGCGCGTCTCCTGAACCGAGCCAAGCAGACCGGCGACGACTACCAGAGACTTCTCGTGAGCTTCTGCTTCGAGCGCTTCCTCTACCGGCTCGGTGTCTCGGGCGTCCACGATCGTTTCGTGCTCAAGGGCGCCATGCTCCTCCGGCTGTGGTCCGCTCAGCCCTACCGGACGACACGAGATCTGGACCTGCTGCGCAAGGGAGACGGTTCCTTCGCGGCCATCCGGACGGACATCGAGACGATCTGCGCGGCGCAGGTCGAGCCCGACGCGGTGGTCTTCGATCCAGCTTCGACCCGGGTCCACGCGATCGGCACCGAGGATGAGTACGCGGGCACGCGCGTGACTCTCCCGGCGCGTTTGCGGACGCGCGCGCCTCATGCTGCAGATCGACATGGGCCTGGGAGACGCCGTCTGGCCGTCGCCGCAGCTACACTCCTACCCGGGCCTGCTGGACTTCCCGCCACCCACTGTGCTCGCGTACCCGCCGGAAGCGGTGGTCGCCGAGAAGCTCGAGGCGATGATCGTGCTCGGGGACCGCAACAGCCGGATCAAAGACTTCTTCGACCTGCACTATCTGGCGAACCGGTTCGAGTTTGACCGGGCGACCCTGGCGGAGTCGGTGCGCCAGACCTTCGCGCGGCGGCACACGCCGGTTCCGTCGGAGGAACCAATCGGACTGACTTCCGCCTACTGGGAGAACGTGTCGCGCGGCCCGCAGATACGAGCATTCGCCAGGCGCGCCGGTCTGACGGTGGGGCCCGAGGCCGGGACCGACGTCCTGACCGCGACTCGGCCCTTTCTCCTACCCATCCTGGACGATCTTCGCGCCGGCATCGCGAAGCGCGGGAGCTGGCCGCCAGGAGGGCCGTGGCGCTCCCAAGTCACGCGTGGCGGGAGCACCGGTGGACAGCGCGTGAAGCCATGACCGGGGAGACATCAGAATCGCTTCTGGCCCCCGCGGCTCGTGAGTTCAAGCCGTATGCGGCATACAAGCACTCCGGTGTCGAGTGGCTGGGGGAGATTCCGGTGCACTGGGGGACCCGTCGGCTGAAGACATTTGCATCTGTTCAGCTCAGCAACGTCGACAAGCACTCTCTCGAGGGTCAGGTACCGGTGAAGCTCTGCAATTACGTCGACGTCTACAACAACGAGCGGATCAACGGTGCGATAGACTTCATGGCGGCGACAGCGACTCCCGAACAGGTTCGACGGTTCTCGCTGCGCACCGGCGATGTACTAATCACCAAAGACTCGGAGTCGTGGACTGACATCGCAGTGCCTGCGGTCATCACAGAGGATCTGCCCGAGGTTCTTTGTGGGTACCATCTCGCCCTTGTGCGGCCCAGAGCCGGCCGTTCTGACGGACGCTTTCTTGCACGCGCGTTCTCGGCTCTTGGGCCTCGGGATCAGTTCCACATTGCTGCGAACGGAATCACGCGGTTCGGTCTCGGAGGGGACACCATTCGGATAGCCCTGTTCCCCACGCCGCCACTGGAGGAGCAGCACGCGATTGCGGTGTTTCTCGACCGGGAGACGGCGAGGATCGATGGGCTGGTGGCGAAGAAGGAGCGGCTGATCGAGCTGCTCCAGGAGAAGCGCGCCGCCCTCATCACGCGGGCGGTCACCAAAGGGCTCGACCCGGGCGTGCCACTCATGGACACGGGATCGGTGGTCTTCCCTGGCATTCCAAGGCACTGGGAGTTGCGGAAACTCCGGCGGCTGGTCAGACGTGTCAGCCGACCAGTGCACACTGAACCGGAAGCTGAGTACCGGGAGATAGGCATCCGATCGTGGGGGAAGGGCATTTTCCACAAGGGACCGGTGAGGGGGGCGCTTCTTGAAGACAAGAGCGTATTCCGCATTGAGCCAGGCGACTTTGTGCTCAACATCGTGTTCGCCTGGGAAGGTGCGGTCGCCGTAGCAACGGAGGGCGAGTTGGGGATGGTTGCGTCCCATCGTTTCCCAACTTTTCGTTGCACTGACGCGGTGGATTTGGATTACCTGCTTATGGTTCTTCAGACACAGCAAGGGCGTGCGTTGATGGAGGTCAATTCTCCTGGCGCTGCGGGTCGAAACAAGACCATCAGGTTGGATCAGTTTCTTGAGGAAGAGGTGCCACTTCCTTCTCTCCCCGAACAACGCGAGATCGTTCGGCGCCTTAGGGTCGATGAGAGACGACTCGAGACCCTCGCCGCGAAGGCTCGCGACGCCCTAGCGCGCTTTATGCGCGAAGAATGAAACAAAACAGCCATCGAGTCTTCGAAGTGTGCGAAAAGAGCGGTGTCGAGACGCCTTCACACACACTCGCGAGGAGACTCGATGGCCACAGACTGTATACCGCAGCTCCGGTTCAAATTCGACACGCTTGTGGTGGCCCGGTTCGATGCCGAGCACGCCAGCTCGGACGGCGGGATGGTCCTGCTGAAGGCGGTCGATCGGCAGCTGGGCGTCACCGAAGCGGTGGCCAGCTGTCTCCGGGACCAGCGCCAGCCCGGCAAGGTCCAGCACGAACTCGTCGA